>CAYFPX010000057.1:0-17480 GCA_964344945.1 uncultured Enterobacterales bacterium | reverse complement strand
GGGCTCCGGCAAGACCACGCTCCTGAACTGCATCGGCGGGTTGGACACCCCCACCCGGGGCACGGTGGTCGTCGACGGCCAGGACGTCACCGCCATGAACAAGGCCCAGCGCTCCGAGCTGCGCATGAAGCGCCTGGGCTTCGTGTTCCAGGCCTACAACCTCGTGCCGGTCCTGACCGCCTACGAGAACGCCGAGTTCGTCCTGATGCTCCAGGGTGTGCCCGAGGCCGAGCGCAAGCGGAAGGTCCTGGACACCCTGGCCAAGGTCGGCCTGGGCGGCATGGAGGATCGTCGGCCCAACGCCCTGAGTGGCGGCCAGCAGCAGCGCGTGGCCGTGGCCCGGGCCATCGCCGGCGAGCCCGCCCTGGTGCTGGCGGACGAGCCCACCGCGAACCTGGACTCCAAGACCAGCGACGGGTTGATCTCCTTGATGAAGCAGCTCAACGAGGAGCAGGGCATCACCTTCGTCTTCGCCACCCACGACCCCAAGGTGATGGACGCAGCTCGCCGGGTCGTGACCCTGGTCGACGGGCGCATCGCCAGCGACGAGCGCCGAGAGTGATCTGGGCCCTGCTGCTCTCCGTGGCCGTCGCCGACGAAGGGTACGCCGACCTGCAGCTCCACGGCGATGCCAAGGCCTTCTTCACGGTCACCCTGCCCTACGACCACGTGCTCATGCCGGAGACGGCGACGGGTCAGGGCATCGTGGACGGCCGGCTGAAGCTCGACGTCCGCGGCGGTGACCGGTTGCGGTTCCAGGCCCACCAGACCCTCACCGCCTGGGCTCCGGGGCAGCAGGCGACGGGCTCGGGCGGGCTGGGCACCAGCGGGGTGGGCCTGACCGCCGCCGAGGCCGTGGACCTGACCTTCGAGCTGGCCGAAGACGCCGACGAGGCGGGCCTGTTCACCGCCCGGACCCGGACCGATCGCCTGTGGCTCGGGCTGAGCGTGCCCCACCTGGACCTGCGGGTCGGCCGCCAGCCCATCCACTTCGGCAAGGGCCTGATGTTCAGCCCGCTGGACCTGGTGAACCCGTTCTCGCCCGCGACCGTCGACGCCGAGTACCGACCCGGCGTGGACTCGGTGCGGGCCGACGCCTACTGGGGCGTGGCGAACCAGGTGACCCTGGTCGCCGCCTACGCAGGCTCCTGGGACGCCGAGGGCCTGATCTTCGCCGGCTATGGCCAGACCACCCTGGGGGTCTGGGACGTGGGGCTGTTCGCCGGTGCCGTGCGCAAGGACCTGGTGGCGGGCCTTGCGACCGCGGGCTCGGTCGGGCCGGTGGCCGTCACCGGGGAGGCGACCGTCACCCTGCCTCCCGAGGACGCCGAAGAGGACCCCTTCGTCCGGGCGACCGTCGGCGGCCTGGGCTTCGTCGGCGACCGCTGGACCCTGTCGGGCTCGGTCTACTTCCAGTCCAACGGTGCCAGCGATCCCGACGACTACCTGGCGAAGTACCTCGCGCCTCGCTGGACGAGTGGGCAGCAGTTCTTCGTGGGCCGCTGGTACGCCGGCGCCACGGTGGGCTTCACCGCTTCGCCGGCTGTCGGGCTGTCGCTCTTCGCCATCGCCAACCTCGACGACCCGTCGGCCCTGGTGGGACCGGGGCTGTCCTGGTCGATCTCCGACGCCAGCGAGCTGGTGGTGAGCGGCTACGCCGGCCTGGGCGCCCGGCCCGACGAGCTCACCGAGGAGGACCTGCTGGCCGCGCTGCTCCTCGACCAGGAGCTGGAAGAGGTGGTGGGTGTGAACAGCGAATTCGGCCTGATGCCGGCGCTGTTCTTCGCGGAGTGGAAGGCATACTTCTGACACCTGAGGTAGAACCGGGGCAACCTCGGGGTGAGCGTGGCCGAGCTCCAGGACCGCTTCAAGCACTGGGACGAGCGCGAAGGACTGATCACCGTCGGTCGCCTCACGATGCGCGACGCGACCCGCGCGCTGGTGCGCAGCCTGCCGACCATGCACCACGCGCTCGAGCTCTTCGACGCTGTCGTCCAGCTCGTCGGTGACCGCGGCTGGCTCGACCCGGAGGGCGGCGAGCAGCGCCGCCGGCTGCTGGTGCGGGATCCCGAGCACCCGGACTGGCTCGTGCCCGGACCCCTGCTGGAGCACTGCTGGTCCGGAGTGCGCGGGGAGCTCAGGGGCCCGAGCTTCATCAACCCCAACGCCGTGCGGCCGGCGGACGCCCCGGACGGCTGGAAGCCCGGCGACCCCTGGTACGGCGAGCAGGACCCCGAGCCGGCGCTCTACCCGCGCGGCCCGGACATGCGGGCGGGGGACATCCAGATCGCAGCAGGCCCGCTGACCCTTCGCGTCAAGTTCGACGAACGGGGCCTGGAACTGGAGAGCGTGACCTCGTCCACGGACCCCTTCAGCTGGGCTCGCTACCACGCGGTGAAGCCCTTCGTCGTCGATCCCCTGGCCCGCCCGCCGACCCAGCCCCCGCTGCCGATCCTGAGCCGCGACGACCTGGATCCGGCCGGCCACGACCCGGCCACCCTCGCGCAGATGGTGGCCGATCTGCGGCCGGAGGACCGGGTGGCCGCCAGGGTGTACCTGCCGCTCCCGATCCCCGGTGGCGCAGACGGTGCCTCGACCCGGGCGCTGTGGGCGATGCGTGAGGCCTGCTGGAGCGGCGACGTGCCCGGCGACGCGCGCTGGCT
The DNA here is from genome assembly GCA_964344945.1 of uncultured Enterobacterales bacterium. Classification (GTDB taxonomy): domain Bacteria; phylum Myxococcota_A; class UBA796; order UBA796; family CAJQPC01; genus CAYFPX01. The sequence continues at coordinate 14,817 of CAYFPX010000057.1, read as the reverse complement.
GGCGGCCGACGGCTTCGACGGCTCCGCCCTGGCGTGGGGCAGCAGCCGGGAAGAGGTGCTCGCGCGTCTCGAAGAGGAGATCGCCCGGGTGCGGCCCAAGCCGCCCGGGTGGAAGCCCGAGCCCGAGCCCGAGGCGCCGGAGCTCGAGCCCGAGTCCCCACGACGCATCGAGGACACCGACGGCAAGCTGGTCGGCGTGTCCACCGGCACCCTGCACCTCGTGGCGCCGGCGGTGGGAGAGCTGGCCTGGCCAATGCCGCTGCCGCGCCTCACGCCCCGGGTAGTGCTCCCCCTGCCGCCGGAACCCGGGGCCCCGCCGGCGCACCTGGCCGCTGCCGGCTTCGAGCGCTGGGTAAGGCTCATCGGGCCCCACGGCTGCGTCGAGTACGCGCTGCTCCGAGACGACGGCGGCGATGGCCACACCCTGATCGGGGCCGGCGTGCTCGACCTGGTGGACGACGTCGCGGCCCTCGACCGCGAGCTGGACGAGAGCGACGCCCTCCAGCGAGCCCACGCGCTCGAGATGGCCGAGCATGGGCTCCCGAACCCCTGGCAGGACCCCGAGTACAGGTGCCGGGAGGCGACCTGCACCATCTGGGACGACGGACATCGGAGGCGGGTGCCGGCGAAGCAGGTGGGCGCCCGCTGGACGGTCGAGCCCACGACGCGGGACCGAGGGGCCGAGCTGGCCTGGCGGGTGTCGCGCCGGCGCTGGGAGCAGGCCTTGACCTCAGGTCCCGGTTGAACGCAACAAGCCGGGCTCAGGTCCCCCCTGGACGCAACAACTCGGTGCTTCGGAGCCCATTCTGGGTCGAATTCGGGCTCCTGCGGGGGGTGCGGCGGGACGTTGGCCGGGAAATGTTGCGTCCAGGCCGGACCTGAGCCCGGCTTGTTGCGTTCAGGGGGGACCTGTCGTCGCTACGCCGGCTGCGGGACCGGGTCCCGGGCCGGTGTCGCCCGATGGCGCGGCAGCAGGACAGGTGGCTCTGCTCTGGCGCCTCCGCCCGTCGAAGGGGTAGAGGGACCCATGCTCCTCGCCCTGCTGCTGCTTCCGCCCCTGGCCTGCAACGACGGCCTCACCTGCGGCCCCGGCACCGTCGAGGTGGGGGGCATCGATCTGGACAGCGACGGCCGGAGGATGGTCTACGACAACGTCTGGGACGCCGAGCGGAGCCGCGCCATGGAGCTGGCACTGGACACCGCGGCGATGACCGCCACCCTGACCGGGTCCTTCACCGAGGACGGCTGGTACGAGCCGATCTGCGGCGACGCAGTCACCCTGCCCAGCGGCCACAAGCTCATCAACATGGCCCACGCCTGCGGGATCTTCGCCAACGCGACCCTGGGCCCGGAGCTACTCGCCCGCTGAGCCCGCCAGGGCCCGGACCCCTTCGAGCAGCTCCGAGGCCTGGGCGGCCTCGCAGGACTCGGCGAGAGAGTCGAGCTCCCGCCGCATGTCCCGGGACGCCAGCCCGACCACCTGGACCAGGTCCACCAGGTCCGGCCACAGGCTGTGTGCCCGCTCGATGTGTCCCAGGGCCAGGCAGGCCCGCATCTGCGAGGAGAGGGCCAGGGACAGGTGCTGGAGGTGACCGGACCGCCGCAGGGCGCGGATCGCTCGGGTGAGAGCGCGGTCGGCCTTGGCGGGCTCGCCGAGGGCCAGCCAGGCGTCACCCAGATTCAGGGAGGGCAGGCCCTCCTTGGGCATGCCGGCTTCGACCGCCAGGGCGGCCGCGGCCTCGTAGAAGGGCAGAGCCTCCTCGAGCCGGCCCTGGTGCTGCAGGGAGACGCCGGTGTTCGTGAGCAGGCTGTAGCGCACGTAGGGGTTGTCCCCGACGTGGGTGAGCGCCTCGCGCCCGCGGGCTTCGGCGACGGCGTGCTCCCCTCGGGCGTTGTAGACCAGGGTGCCCAGGATGCCGAGCCGTGCGCGCTCCAGGGACCCCAGGTGGACCAGGAGCGCCTCGGCCTCGGCCAGGGCCTCCAGCGCCTCGTCGGTCTCATCCAGGTTGCTGTGCCACGAGACCCGGTTGAGGTGGCTCATGAAGCAGCCTTGCCAGTTCTCCTGTCGGGCCATCCCGGCGATGGTCTCCACGTGCATCTCCAGGGCCTCGCGATTGCGCCCGGCCCGCGCGAGCAGCGTGGCCTCGTAGCGGCGGACGTCGAGCAGGACGTCCTCGGCCCCGGTGTCCTCGGCGAGCAGCCGAGCCCGCTGGAGCTCCTCGGCTGCGGCTTCGCTGGACACCGTCGGACCCAGCAGGCGCGCACGGAGGTAGGCGACCCGGGCCCGGCGCGCATCACTGGGGTTGCCCAGCCTCTCCAGCGCGGCATCGACCTCGGCCATCACCCCGTAGAGCCCGGCGCGACGGCCGTCGAGCAGGGCCCCCTGCGCGGACTCCAGGAGCACGTCCACCGCCTCGTCCGCGCGACCGCAGCCCAGCAGGTGGCGGCCGATCCGGCGCCGGGCGGCGGTGGTGGTGGGCGCCCCCCGAGCCAGCAGCCAGTCCACACAGGCCCGGTGGTGTCCCGCCAGCCGCTCGTGGCGGGCGGCGACCGTGAGCAGGGTCTCCCGGACCACCGCCTGCTCGAAGCGCCACCCCGCCGCCGTGCTCCGGGCCAGGCGGGCCTGGATCACCGCCCGCTCCGCGGCCTCCAGGGGGGCGGAGCCCCCGCAGACCCCGCGCCAGGTACCGCGGGTCACCTCGACCCCCAGACAGGCCGCCCGCTCCAGGGCCAGCCGCACCCCTTCGGAGTCCTCCAGCGGCGCGAGGACCGCGTCGAAGCGGCGCTCCCACAGGGCGGCGACGTCGTGAGGCAGCGGTGTCGGGGCGCCGGGCCGCAGCCGCAGGCCGTCGGCGGAGGCCTCGAGCACCCCCCGGCGGGTCCAGTCCTCCACCAGCTGCACCGCCAGGCCGGGGGTGCCTTGGACCAGCGGCGCGAGCACGTCCGCGGCGTCGTAGGCCACGTCCAGCCCTTCGGCGAGCAGCCGGTGGATCGGCCGTGGTCCGAGGGGCCGCAGGTCCAGGGTCAGACCGTGCTCCGCTGCCAGGGTCCACAGGGTCGCTCGCCCCGGGTCGTTCTCCCGCCAGCCCCCAGAGGACGAGGTCAGCACGAGCAGCACCGGGGCGCCCCCCAGCTTGATCAGGGTCTCCGCCAGGGCCACCCCGGACTCACCCCAGTGCACGTCGTCGAGGACCACGACCAGCGGGTGCCGGGCGGCCGCATCCAGCAGGACCCGGGCCAGGGTGCCTTCGGTCGGCGGGGTGTCCGGGGGCAGGTAGCGCCCGAGCCCCGGCTCCAGGAGCGACGCAGCCAGCCCGATCACCGACTTGCCCGAGGGCTCGAACCGCGTCCACAGGGCGCTCGCCACGCCGGTCTCCTCCGCCAGCTCCCCCAGCCATCGGGCGAGCCGCGACCGCCCCACCCCCGCCGGCCCCCGGATCCAGGCCACCTGGGGCTCGCCGGCGGACAGGGTCGCCGTCAGGGCCGCCCACAGCCGGTCCCGCTCCTGCTCTCGGCCCGCCAGCGGGAGCTCCCGCAGACCAGCCAGGGAGAAGCCGAGGCCTGGCAGGTCCCGGGCCAGGCGAGCGCGTCGCTCCTCGTCGTCGCGCTGGCGCCAGGTGGCCGGGACCGGCGGCGACGGCGGCCAGGGCAGAGAGCGCCCGGCCTCGAGCTCCTCCAGAGCGAAGCGCAGGTCCGCGGCCCGCCGGATCCGCGCCCGAGGGTCCGCCGCCAGCAGCAAGCCGATGACCTCGGCGAGCCCCGGCGGCGCGTCGGGGGGCAGGGGCGGCGGCTGGGTCGGGTACTGGGCAAAGGCCCAGGCCTCGGCGGGCGAGAGGCCGTCGGGCAGCATCGCCTCGCCGCTGAGCCACTGCCAGATCATGCGCCCCAGGCCGAAGAGATCCGTCCAGGGACCCAGCTCCCGCCAGGCACCCTGGAGCTGCTCCGGCGCCATCGCCGCCAGGTTGCCGCGCAGCTGATCGCCGGACCAGGTCGACAGCTCGCTCCGGTCCAGGGCCACCCCGAAGTCCGCGAGCAGGATGGTGTCGTCGCCCTGGACCAGCAGGTTCTCGGGCTTCAGGTCCAGGTGGAGCACGCCCCGGGCGTGGGCGTGGGCCAGGGCGGGCAGGACCTGGGCGAGCACGCTGCGGATGTCCAGCCAGGACCAGCGGCCCACGCGCCCCGCCAGGCCGCCATCGGCCCGCTCCATCGCGAACCAGGGCTGGCCGCTGACCAGCTGGCCCTGGGCGGCCCGGGCCTCGGCCTCGCTGACGGTGCCCTGTTCGTACAGCCGCACGATGTGCGGGTGGCGGAGGGTGGCCAGCGCCCGCATCTCCCGCTCCAGCCAGGCATCCTGACCGGTGCGCACCCCGCCGAGCACCTTGACCGCCACCCGGGCGCCAGCTCTCGTGGAGGCCTGCCAGACCGTGCCTTGTCGTCCTCGGCCGAGGGGTCGGCCGAGGCGGAAGGGACCCACGGAGATGGTGGGGCGACGCCTCATGCGGGGGAGTCTGCCACTGGCGGAGCGCGGCGGGCGCTACTCCAGGAAGATCGCCACCTCGTTCAGTTCCTTCCGCCGCAGCTCCGGCACCAGGCAGTCGGGCGCCGGGTAGCCGATGGGGAAGAGGATGTAGGGCTGCTCCCGGGCGGGGCGCTCCAGGATGCTGTTGAGGAAGCGCATCGGCGAGGGCGTGTGGGTCAGGGTCGCCAGGCCCATGCGGTGCAGCGCCGCGATGAACAGCCCGCAGGCGATGCCCACCGACTCCTTCACGTAGTAGTTCTGGCGCCGGTCGCCCTGGTCGGTCTCCCCGTAGGACTCGGCGAAGGCGACCACGATCCACGGCACGGTGGTCAGGTAGGACTTGTCGCTGGTGGTGCCGAGGGGTGCGAGGGCCTCGCGCCAGGCGGGGGGCATGCGGCCGCCCTCGTAGTTGCGGCGCTCCTCGGCCTCGGCGCCCTCGCGGATCCGGGCCTTGGTGGCGGGGTCGCTCACGGCCACGAACCGCCAGGGCTGGCGGTGAGCGCCGCTGGGGGCGGTGGAGGCGGCGCGGATCGCGTGCTCGATCAGGCGTCGGGGCACCGGGTCGTCCCGGAAGGAGCGCACGCTGCGGCGGGCCTCGAGCTCGGCGTGGAGCGCGGCTCCGCGGGCATCGGCCTCGGCGGGGTCCAGGGGCGGCATGGCGTAGGGCACGTAGGGGTGCCCGTCGAGGTAGCGCCGAGTCACAGGAGCGTGTCCCAGCCCCTGAAGCCGGTGGTCAGGGCCGTGCCGTCCCGGACCAGGATCGGGCGCTTGAGCAGCATGGGGTCGGCTGCAAAGGCGGCGGTCCAGCGGGCGTCGGACCAGGTCTTCTTCTCCGCGGGCAGGGCGCGGTAGCTGCCGCCGCTGGTGTTCTTGAGCTTCTTCGCCCCGAGGGCTTCGACCCAGCCGGCGACGTCGTCGGAGCCTGGCGGGGTCTCGCGGAGGTCGACCCAGGCGTGCTCGTGGCCCTGCTGGTCGAGCCACCTGCGGGCCTTGCGGCAGCTGTCGCAGGTCGGGATGCCGTAGACGGTGAGCATGGGGTCCTCCTGAGGGACGTCCCTAACGGCGCCCGTCGATAAGATGGATCCGCAGAGTCGGAGGACGGCGGAAGATGGCGAACGAGGTCGAGAACCTGCTGGTGCGCATCGCCAACAAGGAGCAGGACCTGGCGGCGACGATCACCTGGGGCATCCACAAGGGCATCACCGCGGGGGCGGAGTGGATCACGGTCTTCGCCGACGGCCGGGTCCAGCGTCGCGACGACCACCCGACCCGGGAAGACCAGGTCGAGGTCCTGGGCCCGGTGCCCCACGAAGGCATCAAGGAGCTGGTGGACTCGATCATCCTGTACGGGATCCTGGCTCTGGCGCTGCCCCAGCCCGTCGACCTGGGCGGCGTGAAGAGCCTGCAGGTGTCCGGCGGCGACGTCAGCTGGTCCCTCGACGTGCCGCGCTCGTCGGTCCGCGACCTGCCCCAGCTGGCCGACCTGGAGCGCCTGTTCGAGCAGCTCTGGTCCCAGGCCCAGGCGCTGGCCGCGTACGACGAAGAGCCCCCGACCGAGCTGGCGGCCCGACCGGTGGCGATCTCCACCTTGTTCAAGGTCACCGCGGTGGTCGGCGGGCTCATGACCTGCGGGCTGGTCGGGGTGATGCTCTGGGTGGTGAGCCGGCACATGCCGAAGACCATGGACGGCCACGGCCTGAAGCTGCGCAACGGCCGCAGCTACGCCTGGAAGGACCTCACCCTGCGCGAGCGGGTGACCCACGACGGCCAGGTGATGGGGGTCGACCTGCTGACCCCGGACGACCGCGGCATCCGCCTGGCGGGCGGCGCCTTCCAGGACGGCGAGGCGGTGGTCCAGTACGCCCTGGAGCGGATGGCGGAGCAGGCGTAGATCCGCGTTAGTTGGGCGCGCATGATCCCTGCCCTGGTCGGCGCCCTCGTTCCTGTCGCCGGCGGCATCGCCGTGGGCTGGCTGGTGGGGGATCGCAAGGCGTGGCTCGGTCCGGCGCGCGTCATGGCGCTGATGGCGGCGCTGGCGGTGGCCTTCGGGGTGCTCCTCCCGGAGTCGGCGGGAGTGCTGGGCTGGACCGCGGCCCTGGTGACCTTCGCCGTGGGGCTGTTGGCGCCCTGGGCTCTGGAGGTAGGGGCCCACAAGGCCGGCTTCGACGTACACGGCAGCTCGGGGCTGGCCCTGGCGGCGGTGACCCTGCACCAGGGGGTCGACGGCTTCGAGGTCGGTGCCAGCCACGCCCTGCAGATCGGGGCCTGGGGGGTGACCCTGGCCATCGCGATCCACTCGGTGCCGCTGGTGGCGGCGCTGCTCCTGGAGCTCGGTGGGTCCTGGCTCCTGGCCGCTCTGCTGCTGGCGGGGACCGCGGCCGGGGTCGTGGTGGGCTTCCTGGCGCCGGCGGCGATGCCCGGGCTGGTGGCGTGGCTGCCGCCGTTGGTGGCAGGGTTGCTGGTGCACCTGCTCCTGCACGACCTCGGGCACTGGGTCCCGGGGCAGGGGCACCATCACCCGGAGGCCTGAGTGCTGATCTTCGCCGTCACGGCCGCGCTGGCCCAGGACCTGTTCCAGTTCCCCGTGGTCGGGGACACCCAGACCGACGGCGACGAGGACTCGGTCAACTGGGACGTCCTGCCCCAGCTGATCGACGACATGAACACCCACGATCCGGCCTTCGGCTTGTTCGTGGGGGACCTGGTCGGGGGCACCGGCAGCGTGAGCGGGACCGTGGCCCAGTGGGAGGACTTCAAGTCCGCCACCGCCGCGTTCACCGGGCAGATCTACGCGGTGCCCGGGAACCACGACTACTACGGGGGCGCGGGCACGAACGAGGCCTGGGCCGACACCTTCGACTGGCTGCCGTCGGACAACTCGCCCCCGGGCGAGGAGCGCATCACCTACTGGTTCGACTACGGCGACAGCCGCTTCATCTCGGTGCTGACCGACAGCATCACCGGCTACGTGCCGGTGACCCAGCAGGCGTGGCTCGACGCGGTGCTCGCGGACAGCGCCGGCAAGGACCACGTCTTCGTCTACACCCACCACCCGGTGAGCTTCTCCACCGAGTCGAACTCCGGCGGGACCGGGGGGGACTTCTGGCAGTCGTTGGTGGCGAACGGAGTGGCGGGGCTGTTCACGGGGCACTGGCACCGGTACCAGCCCTCCCAGCTCGGGGCGGGCGGAGACACCTGGGAGCAGATCATCGGGACCGGTGGCGGGTGGACCGGCTACGACCCGATCCGCGAGTACCAGCAGCTGTGGGGCTTCGGCCTGGTCACCGTCGACGGGGGCCAGGTGACCCTGGCGTTCTACGCCGACGACGACGGCGACGGCTCCTACGACGACCTCGTGGACAGCTACGTGATGGTCTGGGACACCGAGCCGCCCCGGGGGCTGATCGCCCAGTACCTCTTCGGCGACGACGGGCTGAGCGAGACCGCACCGGAGCCGCTCGGCCGGGGCATCGATGCCGTGGGCCTGGGCGACGCGGCCCTGGCGGCGGACAGCGAGCGGGGCCTGGTGCCGACCTTCGACGGCGACGGCGACGGCCTCGAGGCTGGGGCCATCGACGACTACGTGCTCTCGATCAACGGTGACCTGACTCTGTCGGCGTGGGCCCGCCTCGATCAGCTCGGCGGGGGCTCGTGGGACAACGCCCTGATCGCCTACGGCACCGGCGACTACTACACCGAGGACGAGGAGACCAACTACAGCTACTGGCTCTCGGTCCAGGCCGACGGCACCCTGGTCGCCTTCTGGGAGCACGACGACGGCACCAACGTCTTCCTCACCTCGACCGAGGCGGCGGCGGTGGCCGAGGGTGGCTGGCACCACTTCGCCCTGGTGCGGTCGGCGGACGGGATGCAGGTGCGTTTCTACGTCGACGGGGCCGCGCTGGGCGACCCGGTCGGCTTCCCCCGCCTGCCGACCGCTGGCGGGCGGGGCATGCTCTACCTGGGCATGGACGCCGTCGACTACGACGCCAGCTACGTCGACGGGGCCGTCGACGACGTCTGTATCTGGGACACCCTGCTCACGGCCGACGAGGTCGCGGCGCTGGCCGCGGGCGGGCCCTGCGGGGCCGAGGACCCGGGGACCCAGGACACCGGCGGCTCGACCGGGGACACCGGCACCGGGCCGACCGACACCGGCGGCGCGGCCCCCGGCACGACCGGGACCGAGGACACCGGTGCAGGCGAAGACCTGCCCGACGAGGGCGACGACTGCGGCTGCGTCGCCGGCGGCGGGTCGGAGGGGTGGTGGGTGCTCGGACTGGTGCCGCTGATCGCCCGTCGGCGCCGGTAGACTGGGGCGTGCTCACGCTCCTGCTCGCCGCCTGCGCCGGGGAAGGAACCCCCGGGGACACCGGCTGGGTCGCCACCGAGCCGTCCGCTGGGGACAGCGGGGGCGAGACCGTCACCGACCCGCCCACCGACACCGACGCCGCGTACACCTTCGTCGGCACCCCGCCGGCCGAGGCTCTGGGCCTGCCGGAGTTCTCGGTCGAGAACCAGTACGGCCTCTGGCGATCCGCGGACTACCTCGAGGGCAGTCCGGTGGCGCTGTGGTTCTTCACCACTGGCTGGACCGACTGCTGAGAGGAGCAGGGCCGCGGGTACCGCGACCTCTTCCACCAGTTCGACAGCCTGGGCGCGAAGGTCGTGGGTGTGGGCATCGCAGACACCGACTGGACCTTCGCCTGGACCCAGGAAGACGGGCTGCAGTTCGAGCTGTGGAGCGATGTGGACCTCGTGATCGCCGACCACTACGGGGCGCTGGAGAGCCCGGACGCCACCGACCCGCTGCGGTACGCCTTCTTGCTCGACGCCGAGGGACAGGTGGCCCTGGAGTACAAGGACTGGCTGGAGCTCGGGCCCGAGCCGGGAGACCTGCTGGCCGACCTGCGGGAGCTGCTGGGGGATCGCTAGGCGGACGAACGTCCGTACTCCGGACGATCGTCCGTCCAGACGGCGTCTACGCCGACGAAGGTCCGGAGTACGGACGTTCGTCCGCGGAGGGGCGCGGAGGGGCGCGGAGGGGCGCCGGGGCTGCGGCGAGGGGGCCTCCGCTCAGCGTGGCGGCGAGGGGGTCTCCAGCGCCTCCGCGATCTCCACCCAGACCGGCAGCGCCAGGCTGGCGCCGGTCGCGCTGCGGCCCAGGGGCACCCGCTGGTCGCTGCCGATCCACACCGCGACGGTGTGTCGCTCGGTGTAGCCGACGAACCAGGCGTCGCTGGGGCCGTCGGTGGTGCCGGTCTTGCCGGCGCGGAGCTGGCCGGGCGCCCAGGCCGCGCGGGCGGTGCCGGAGCGCACCACCTCCTGGAGGGCCTGGTCGAGCTCGGCGGCGACCTCGGGCGACAGCACGCGCTCGGGTGTCGGGCGCTCGGGCAGCGCCACCTCGCGGCCGTGCCAGTCCTCGACCGACCGCACCAGCACCGGCGCCACGGGCACGCCGCCCCGCGCGACCGTGGCGTAGCCCAGGGCGTTGTCCATCAGCGAGAGCTCGCGGGTGCCCATGGCCAGGGTGTCGTGGTCGCTCAGGGCCGTGCGCACGCCCATGTCCCGGGCCAGGCCCAGGACCCGCTCGTGGCCGACCCGGTCGGCGAGCCAGGTGGCGGTGTGGTTGTCGCTGCGGGCCAGGGCGCGGCGCAGGCGGTAGCGAGACCACCAGAGCCCGCCCAGCTGCCGGCGGCTGGTGGGCTCCCGGTTCACCGCGGCGTGGCCTTCGCTCAGGGCGGCCGCCCAGACATACAGCTTGAAGCTGCTGCCCGGCTGGCGCCGCGACCGCGTCGCGCGGACCAGCCCGCCCAGCTCGTCCTGGCGGCCTCCGACCAGGGCCAGCACTTCGCCCGTGTGGTGGTCGAGCACCACCGCAGCGCCCTGGGCCCAGGGGCCGGGGTTCAGCCGCACCCGGTCTTCGCTGACCAGGCAGACCGAGTACACCTCGGCCGGCTGGACCACGTCCTGGAAGCGGCCGGGTCGGCGGCCGTCCACGTCGCGCACCACCCGGTCCTGCTCGCCCTCGGCCAGCTGGAAGACCAGGTTCGACGTGATCAGGCCCGTGCCCTCCTGCCAGACCGCGAGGAAGCAGTCCTCGGGCTGGGGGTAGAGCGGGTGGCCGTCGCCGCCGTGCTTCAGCCCGGGGGCGTTGCGCAGGAAGGGGCGCCACTGGTCGGACTCCAGGACCGCGACCGGTCCCAGCAGGCCCTGCTCGCCTTCGAGCTGGACCAGGGCCCGGGCCACCGCATTCTCCGCGAGGCGCTGCACCCGCCGGTCCAGGGCGAGCTCGGCCCGCAGGCCGTCCTTGTAGCGCCGGGGGCCCAGGGTCCTGGCGAGCTCCCGGCGGGCTTCGGTGGCGTAGGCCTGGGCCTCTCGGGCGGGTGTCGCCACGATGCCCAGGGGCGTGGCCTGCCAGCCCTGCACCTGCGCCGGGGTCAGGGTGCCCAGGGCGCCCATCGCCGCCAGGACCCGGTCTCGCCGGGCCAGGGCGCCCTCCGGGTCCTGCCGCGGCCAGCTGCGACTGGGGGCCCTCACCCCGCTGGCCAGGGTCGCCGCCTGGGCCGGGTTCAGCTCGGCGGCGGCCACCCCGAACAGGTCCTCGGAGGCGGCGTCGAGGCCGTGGTTGCCTCCGCCCAGGTAGATGTAGTTCAGGTACAGCTCCAGGATCTCGTCCTTGGACCAGGCCTGCTCCAGGCGCCAGGCGAGCAGGGCCTCCTGGACCTTGCGGGTGACCGTGCGCTCCCGGCCCACGAGCAGGTTCTTCACCACCTGCTGGGTCACGGTGGAGCCGCCTTCCTGCACGCCGCCGGCCCGCAGGTTGACCCACGCCGCCCGGGCCACCGCCTGGGGGTCCACGCCGCCGTGGTCGAAGAAGCGCCGGTCCTCGGCGGCCAGGAAGGCGCCGATCGTCGCCGCGCTCAGGGCACCCAGTGGCACCGGCTGCCGGTGCTCGGCGTGGTCCACGTCCACCACCACCCCGTCCCGGGCCCGCAGCACGAGACTGGTGGGCAGGGCTTCGGGGTCCAGCCGTGCGATCTGCTGGTCCAGCTCCGCGATGGCTCTCGGCACGGCCACGCCGGCCCAGCTGCCTCCGAGACAGACCAGCCCCAGGGTCAGGACCCAGCGACCCATCCTCACGCGCAGAGCTCTCCCCGGAAACCGTGCGTCCACAGGGCCCCCCCTTGGATCGAAGGGGGCATTGTCGCCGATCCAGCCCTGCGGATCGAGCACTACTCGAAGGGCGACACCGGATCCGGGGCCACGGGGGCCGGGTTCGCGTTCAGGTCCTCTCCCACCGGGTCCAGGGGGTCCTGGAGCGTGCCGCCCAGGTCGTCGTCCCCTTCGAGCCCGCTCTCCACCACAGTGACCACCGTGGTCGACTCGCCGGTCACCTCGGGCTCCAGGCACGCCTGGGCCTCTCGACCGACCTGTCCTGCGCGGTCGGCGGCGGTCTGGAGCTGCCGCTGGGCTTCGACCAGGCCCGGGCCGTCGCAGTGGTCGATGGCGTCCATCGCGCGGTCGTACAGCTCGGCCGCCCGCTCGTTGTAGCTCCGCAGGATCAGCAGCTTGTGGCCCAGGCATCGGCTGGCGTCTTGCGGGCCCTCCTCGCCGGCGGCTTCGTTCGCCTCTGCGGCGGCGGCCCAGGCCTGCCGGGTCTGGCCCGCCAGCCGGGTCGGCAGGCCCGGGTCCAGCTCGCCGGTGGCGCCCCGCTCTCGCTCCAGGGAGGCCTCGGTGCACCGCCAGGCGGTCTCCCGGGCAACCAGGTCCTCGAGGTCCTTGCCGTAGGGGGCGAGCAGGTCGTCCAGGGCCGCCTCGGCCCGGTCTCGCTGGCGGCCCTCGGACGCCTGGACCTTCCCGTAGGCCTCCTGGACAGCCGGGTCGCGCCACCAGCCGTGGGGGTCGCGGGTGCTGCCTGGGCCCTGGGCGGCCTCCCGACTCCAGGCCGACGAGGCCGGACGCTGGGGCTCCGTGGACGCCGGCGCCTCGGGCCCGGGAGGGTCGCGGGTGTCGGCGCCAGGCGCCCAGGTCCAGGGCACGTCGCCCTCCTCCGTCGACACCTCCGGTGGACCTGCGACCGCGGTGTTCTCCTGCCAGATCGGGCCGAAGGTGACGGTCGAGTCCTCCTCCTCCAGAGCGCGGTTGAGGCCCGCGACCGTGTCCCGCTCCAGCGGGTCGGCGCAGTCCCGGCCGAAGACCACTTCGCAGGACATCGGCGTGAGGGTCGTGTTGGCCCACAGGCAGCTCCGGTAGGCCTGGAGGGGGTCGTCGAAGCCGTTGAGCTCCTGGAAGCGCCGTGCGTCTTCGGACGCCTGGAAGCTCGGGAAGGTCGGGGCATCGCCAGGCGTGAAGCCCAGCTCGGCGCACGCGGCGGCGTGGGGGCTCGAGCTCTGTTGGGCCAGGGCCGTCCCGATCAGCCCCAGCAGCCACACCGTCATCTCCGCCTCTCGCCGCTCTCCCGCGGCGGCGCGATGCTACCCCGGTGGGGTCAGGGCAACAGCCACGTGCTCGTCGGGTCCCACGTAGAAGCGCTCGGACACGTCCACCGTGCCCCACTCGCCGGTCGCGGACACGCTCAGCGTGCCGATCATCGTGGTCGAGGTCGTGCGCTCGTTGGCCAGGACCACGTACCAGGTCGTGCTGCTGTCCAGGTCCAGGCTCGTGTCCCCGGACTCGCTGAGCCGCTCCAGGCCGTGGGCCTCGAAGGCCTCTCCGGCGGTGAAGGCGTCGTAGTTGGCCTGGTCCACCACGAAGCGGGTCAGGCGGCCGCCGTCGTGGGCGACCGTGGCGGTGCCGAACCAGGCGCTGGCCCAGACCCGGTTGGTCTCCAGGTCTGCCGCCACCGTCACGGTGGCGTCGCCGCTGGTCTCGCCGGCGTTGTCGATGTCCAGGCCGTCGGGCACGAAGGCGTCGAGCCACTCGTCGAGGGTGAGCGTGTCGGTCTCGTAGGGCCAGCTGTGGCTCTGCCGGCTGTCGCTGCTGGTCGGGTAGCTTCCCAGGGGGTGGTCGACGCGCCAGGCGTAGTCGTTGGCTTCGCCCAGCACGAAGTCCACGCGGCCATCCAGGTCGGTGATGCCGACCGTGTTGGGCCACCAGTAGGTGTCGTAGCCGTAGACCTCGGCGCGGCCGTACATGGTGATGCGAGCGCCGTCGAGGGGCCAGCCGTCTTCGTCGGTCATGCTGACCGCCATCGTCACGCTCTTCCCGTAGGAGTCCGTGCGCTGGCGGACCAGGGTGTCGCCGCGGGTGACGCTGATCGCCTGGACCCGGTTGCTGCTGGGGGTCACCTCGTCGTCGGCGCCCGGGTAGACGTTGTCGCGGGTGTCGTCGCAGTCGCCATCCAGGATCGAGTAGCCGTCTTCGTCGGCGTCGGACTCGTCGGTGCCGTCGTCCGCGAGGCCGTCGCAGTCGTCGTCCTTGGCGTTGTCCAGCTCTTCGGCGCCCGGGTAGGCGAGCGGGTCGGCGTCGTTGCAGTCGCCGTCGGCGATGGAGACCCCGTCTTCGTCGTAGTCGCCGTGCAGCATGTCGTCGGTGGGCTCGCCGCCGCCGTCGTCGGCCAGGCCGTTGCAGTCGTTGTCCAGCTTGTCGCTGGAGCGGTAGTAGTCGCCGTTCGTGTCGGCGTAGTAGTACCAGTGGCCCACGTACGTGTTCACCGGCTCCCACTGCATCCAGCCGTCGTCCCAGAACTCGTTCCAGGTGTGGTCGTTGCCCCAGGCGCTGACGTTCTGGCTGGGGATCAGGGCCGTGCGGGCGGCGGCTCCGGTGATGTCGCTGTGTTCGCCGCAGTTGCCGTAGACCAGGGCGTAGACGCTGTTGGGCTGGACGCTCCGGACCTGGCCGCTCTGGGCGCCGAAGTTCATCACGTCGAGCACGAACTGGATGATCACGCCGATGGCGCCGTTGTCGTCGCGGCTGTACTCCTTCTCCTTCCAGAGCACGTCGACGCCTGGCAGCACTTCATCGAGCACGATGCAGCTGGTGTCGGCGGGGCAGTCGTCCCGTGCGCCGGACCACAGGAAGTCGCGCCAGAACCGGCCGTTCTCGGGGCTGGTGGGGCACTGTGAGCTGCCGCACTCGTCCCAGCCGTCGACGTACATCGGGGACTCGTCTTCGATGCGCGGGTGGACCACGAACCAGTACCAGGTGTCCGGGTCGATCGTGCGCTCGACCACCTCGCCGCCGGACTCCACCCGGTAGGTCGCGACCGTGTGGTAGTCGGGGTCCACGCCTGGCTCGCCCACGTCTACGATCGCCACGTAGTCCAGGAAGTCGTCGTGCTGGTACAGGAGCTGGGC
>CAYFPX010000056.1:26673-37345 GCA_964344945.1 uncultured Enterobacterales bacterium | reverse complement strand
GTCACATCAACCCGAGAGCAGGCCGCCAGGCGGGGCGAGGGCAAGCGAGTGTCCACGAACTCTCGAGACAGGGGACCAGCAGGCTGACATCAGAGCCCCGGCGCCTCCCAGCCGTCCCCGTCCACGTCCAGGCGGAAGGCGTTGGTCGCCGCGTAGGGCAGCTCGTTGCGCCAGGCATCCCCGAGGGGGACCTCGCCCTGGACCTCGACCACGTACCAGGCGTCGCTGTCCGAGCTGAGGGTCCAGGTCTGGGTCGTGTCCGTCGCTCCGCCCGTGGCCGGGAGCTCGACTTCGTCCAGGACCGTGCCGTTGCGCACGATCCGGAGCGTGCCCGGGGCGATCCAGGACGGCGCCCGGACCGTGGCGGTGAGGGTGACCTCGCTCCCGACCACGGTGTCGCCGGGCAGGGCCGTGGTCGCACCGTCGCTCACGGTGGCCCGCAGGGTGGTGCCCGACGCGACCACGGTGTGGCCGGCCACCAGGGCTGCTCGCAGATCCTCCCAGCTCACCTCCCGGGGGTCGTCCGTGCCCAGGTAGACGTCCGTGCGGCCCAGGCCGCAGGGGATGAAGAGGTAGTGGCTGTCGCTCACCCCCGTTGGCACGACCTCCGCCCCCAGGTCCAGCAGGCTGAACCAGTCCTCCCGGACCTCTTCGAGCTCCGCCACGCCGCCGTTGAGCAGCTCCAGCAGCTCGAAGTCCCAGGACCACTTGTCCGGCTCCCCGGCCAGACCGACCTCCGGGTCGTAGTCGGCGAAGGTGAACATGCCCGGGCTGCGCGGATGGTTGACCTGGAGCAGGGCATCCGAGGGCCCTCGCTCCCGGATCCGCCCGAAGAGATCCTCGGTGTCCTCCGGGGCGTACCACCAGGGCTCGGCCCCGCCGTTGGGCTCGTCCAGGGGCGCGGGCTCGATGGGGAAGAGGTTGAAGTGGCCCCGGATCAGGGTCGTGACCTCCACCCCGGGGGTCACCGCGAGCCACGGGGTCAGCCCCAGCGCCTCGGCCAGATCGCGGTACTCGGCGTGGCGGTCGTGGTCGGTGGTGATGGGCAGCTCCACCCCCGTGGCGGCGCAGGCGACGAGCCGGTGCTCCATGGCCAGGGCGCCGTCGAAGCTCGGCGCGCCGTGGAGGTGGGAGTCCATCGCCAGCCAGCCGTCGTGGGCCACCGGCTGGTCCAGGGCGACGTCCGCGGTCAGCACCTCGCCGCGGGAGACCTCCAGCGACGACAGGGACTCCTGGGAGTGGCGCCAGGAGCGCCCGACGACGAGGTCATAGGTCCCCGGCACGGCCGGCACGAGCACCTCTCCGGTCGCGGTCCAGACCCAGGCCACCCGGGAGTCGCCCGAGAGCCCCATCGCACCCCACAGCTCTGCCGGGAGCTCGCTCTCCGGCGGCGCCCCCGAAGACCACCGCAGGTCGAGCAGCGCGGGCATCGGCTGGCCGTCGGCATCCGCGACACGGACCCGGAGGCCGCTGGGTGGGTCGATCACCAGATCCAGGGCGACCTCGGCGTCGGCTGTCACCTCCACGGTGGCGCTCGGAGGGATCGCCCGGCCCGTGGCGAAGGCCGGCGCCGCGGCCGGGCGGGAGCCGTCCAGGGCGTCGAGCTGCGCCTGGTTCACGCTGGCCGCCGCGAAGGGCCCGTAGCGCCCGGCGCCTTCCGGCAGCGCCACCTGGTCCCGCTCGGCCCGGGCCACGGCCCAGGCCTGCCAGCTCCCCGGCGCGAGCTCCGCCTCGAAGGAGCCGTCGGCACCGGTCAGGGCGAAGGCCGCCACCCCCGCCTCCCCGACGAAGTGCACCCGGACCCCTGCGACCCCCTGGCCGCTCGACCCGTCGGTGACCACGCCCGACACGCTGCCCAGCACCTGGCCCTGGGTCCGCAGCCGCTCGGCCTCGGCCACGGCCACGTCGGGTGCCACCGTCAGGTAGCGGGCCAGCGTGACCCGCTCGCCCGGGGCCAGGCTCACCCCCTCCCGCTCGGCGATGACCATGCCCAGCTCGGCGACGATCTCGGTCAGCGGGCTGTCCTCGAAGGCGCCCTGGTCGGGCCAGAGTGCGAGGGTGCCCTCCCCGGCGCGTCCGGTCAGGACGACCACCGGTGGGTCCCCCTCCCAGACCCCTTCGAGCCCGGTCCCCGGCGCCCAGGGGCGCAGGTCTTCGCCGCTGGCGAGCAGGCCCTCCTGCAGGACGAGGGAGACCTCCCCCTCCCCCGCGTTGGTCAGCTCGGTCTCGACGAGCAGGCTGTGGACGCCTGGCTCCAGGGTGTAGCGCGTGGTGACCTCGAGGAAGCGGTCGCCCAGGGCCGGCTCGGCCAGCTCGAGCTGGCCCTGGATCCAGTCCCAGGGCACGTCGGTCCCGGTGGCCACCACCACGGCCGGGCCCCCGTCGGTGCCGTCGCGCTCGACCTGGACCGCGTCCGCGTGCACCAGCCGGGAGAGCCCGAAGGCGAAGAACAGCTCCTCCAGGGTGTCCCGGCCGAGGGTGTCGTCGTCTCGCACCAGATCCGCGTCGATGACCTGCCCACCGATGTCCACCAGGCCGTGGCTCCGGTAGGGGCCCTGGATCACGAACCGCACCAGGTGGTTGTGGATCATCACGTCGCCGGCCTGCCCCTCGGCGTTGATGCCGCCGAACAGCGCGGCCTCCCCCGCCTCTCCGGAGCGCACCACGCCAGCGCGTGCCTGTCCCTCCGGCGCCGGTGTGGCTGGATCCGCGCCGAGGAAGAGGGTGCCACCGCTGTCCGAGCCGTCACCGGCGCAGGACAACAGGCCGAACAGCAGCAGGACCACGGCGCCTCCCTGGGGGTGGGTGGATCCTATGGCGACGCCACGGCCTGCCGAGTCCGAACTTCGTCAGCACCACGCCTGTCGGTCCTGGTGGTCCCCACCGTGGGGGAGCTCGGGCTGGGCGTGGTCTTCGGGGTCGACTCGGCCCAGGCCGTCGGCGCCGCCCCCGAGGAGGCCGTCTGGGCCTCCAGCGACAGGGCCACGTCGCCCGAGGAGGTGGGGGCCGCGCAGGGGGCGTCGCGCCTTCAGGGCAGACCGCAGTCCAGCCACTCGGCCAGCCCGGCCAGGTCCTCGGCCTCCGGCTCGCCGACCGGCGGCATGTCCGCGGTCTCCAGGGTGCGCACCCGGATGCGATCGGCCCACGCGAGGGCTCCCTCGTGGGTGTCCAGATCCACCCCGAGCGGCGCTCCCTGGCGCTGATCCTGGGGCAGGGCGGCGCTGTGGCAGGGGGCGCACCACGTGAGCAGGAACGGCCCGCCCGTGTTGTCCCACGTGCGCAGGCTCTCCGACGGGCACGGCCCCGTGTCGACGACCGTCCCGGTGTCGCCCGTGTCCCCGCTGTCCCCCGTCACGCCCCCGCAGGCCAGCAGCAGCCCCAGCGCGAGCCCCACGTCAGAACCCCCGGTAGGGCTGGACGTCGGGCAGCCACTCGCCCGGGTCCACGTCCATGCGCTCCAGCAGGCCCGCCACGAAGCCGTCGTAGCCGATGAGCTGGCCGCCGGGGTCCGGCTCGCCGGTCTCCAGGTCCACGGGCTGGGCGTCCAGCAGGTCGTCGGTGGCCTGGACCGTGCGGGTCTGATGGACCCCGGCGCCCAGGATCATGGCGCTGGTCACCGGCCAGTGGTCCTTGCCCATCTGGTCGTTTCGTAGCGGGGTCCGGCCCATCTCCGAGAGCACGACCACCATCGTGTCGTCGAGCAGGTCGGCGAGCAGCAGCTCGTCCATCAGGGCGTCCAGGCCCGAGAAGAGGCCGTCGAAGCACGCGTGCTGGAGCGCGTTCTTGCGGTGGGTGTCCCACAGCAGGTTGAGGTCCGACAGGCACAGGGTCTGCGAGACGCCCTCGGCCAGGAGCCGGACCCCGGTGCGGGCCTGGGCCGCCAGGGACCCCTGGTCCCCGTAGGTCAGGGTCTCGGACAGGTCGTCGGCCCGACCGGCCAGGGCCTCGGCGCGCCACAGGGCCTCCTGGTAGTCGTCGAGCCGGCGCTGGCTGGTCGGGTCCAGCGCCCGGTCGCTGGCGAAGGCGGCCCGGCGAGCCTGGAGGGCGTCCTGGACCACGGTGGAGGTGGCTGGGTCCAGCGGCGTGCGGGGGTAGGCGTCCTGGCCCGCGGGGGCCTTGGCCTGGGAGGGATCGAGCAGGGCGCCGAGCTGGCCCCGACGCCCGACGGAGCCGGCGCAGCAGGCCAGCGGCCCGGTCAGGCCGACCCCGCCCAGGTCCATGTGGGGGATGGGCAGGCCCTCGGCCAGGGTGGTGCCGGTGATCACTCCGAAGTCCGGGCTCGCGGTGCTGCCGGTGCCGGTGAGCACCCGCGCCACGCACTCCCGATGGCCGATGGAGCGCACCTGGATGCCGTTGAGCACGGTGGTGGGCACCGCGAGGGAGGCGCCCGGATCGACCCAGCGATCGAAGAACGCGCTCACCGCCGGTCGTCGTCCCAGGTTCGCCACGATGCCCAGCTCGCCGTAGGCCTGGCTGTGCTCCAGATCCCCGGGCTCGCCTGTGGGCGGATCGTCATCGGGACCGGAGATCAGGTCGGAGGAGACCGCCAGCTTGTCGTCGAAGACGTAGGTGGGGTCCCACCCCCCCAGGGCCATCACGATGACCAGGTGGCGGCGCCCGCCCGGCTGTCCGGCCCACAAGGGCCAGGGCAGGCCGGCCGAAGCGGCCAGGGAGGAGGCGAGGAGCTGGCGTCGGGTGAGCATCAGTAGAACGCCATCCGGACGTCCTGGAGCAGGACCGTGAGCACCAGGAGCCAGCCGTCGGCCGTGGCACCGGACTCGGCCAGGCCGGCCTCGAAGAGCGCCAGCGCCGCGTCGACGGCCGGGTCGTCCGCGACCACCACCTCGCCCAGGATCCGCAGGTGCAGGGCCACGAGCTGGTCGCGCACCGCGTCTTCGCTCGTGTCCTCCAGGGCGATGTCCTGGAGCAGACGTCGCTCCGAAGGCAGGCGTCGGGCGTAGTCGTAGGACACCACTTCGGCGGCGGCCTCGGCGGCGAGGCGGCCCAGGGCAAGGGTGGCCACGGGGGTCGGCGTGAGGGTGGGGCGGGACCGGGTGTCCGCGTCGATGCCCCCCATGAGCTGCCGCAGGCCGTACCCGCCGCTGGTGACCATGTCGACCGTGCCCCAGCACGCCTCGCCACAGTCCTCGGGATCCGGGGCGACCTCCCACACAAATCCGGTGAGCTGGGCCATGACCCGGGCGGCCTGCTCCGGGCGGAGGGTCTGGAGGCCGTAGACGAAGTCGTCGGCGCCCGCGGGCTGGGCGGTCAGGAAGGCGTCGGACAGCACCACCTGGCGGGCCAGGGCCTTCAGATCGAAGCCGCTGTCCACGAAGTCGGCCTGGAGCGCCGCGGCCACCTCGAAGGGCACGTTCTCTGGCTCGAGCTGGCCCAGGTAGCCGGCGACCCGGCGAGCCGTGCACAGGGAGAAGCGGGGGTCGTCGGCGATGGCCCGCCCCAGGTCGTCGAGCCCGAGCTGCTCCCCGTGCAGCGTGCCGAAGTACCCGGGGGGCCTCAGGCCAGCGAGCTCCCAGCGGCCCTCGTACTCCGGCACGTAGTGGACCAGCGGGAAGCAGTCGCCGAAGGGATCGAGACCCTCGGCGTCCAGGGCGTCGTTGGGCAGGCAGCGCGGGGCCCCGTCGTCGTAGAGCACGAGCTGATCGTCGGCGTCGCGCTCATAGGACCGGTTGGCCCGGTGGAACATGTCCGGCTCACGGAAGCCCCACAGGAACGCAGCGAGCGGGTCGAGGGCCTGGTGGCAGCCCGCGCAGGCCGGGTCGTCCTGGACGGCCTGGGCGACTTCGTCGGCGTCGGCCAGGTCCACGCTGCCGGTGATGGTGACGTCGCGGTCCAGGAAGTCGGTGCACAGCAGCGCACGGCTCAGCAGGTTGGCCCGGCCCCGGTGGTGGTTCTCGCCAGCGGACAGGTGCTGGAGCCACAGGCCGGACGACGCCAGCAGCCCGGCCGCCGGACGACCGTCGGTCCAGTTGGCCCGGCCCCAGGCGTCGTCGGGCAGGTTCGCCGAGCGGCGCTCGACCCACAGCGCCTGCTCCATCAGCCCGGTGGCCATGGTGTAGTCGGCGGTCAGGATCTCGGTGTAGGGCAGCTCCCGCATGACCACGTCCTCGACCAGGCGCAGCGGCGCCTCCCAGAGGGTGCGGGCGATCTCGCCCTGGGTGCGACCGGCGAGCACGTCGATGGCGGGCAGGACCGGGTACACGCCGCGCAGGAGCAGGGACTCGGCGTGCAGGTCCCGGACCGTCAGGCCGAACTCCGGCGAGTCCAGGTACTCGTCGACGAGGGCCTCGAGCGCCGCGGGGTCCTCCTGGACCCGCGCCAGCTCGTCGACCGTGGGCCTCACCCCCCGCAGGGCCATCGCCACCCGCAGGAGCTGATCGGTCGGCGCCAGGGGCACGGCCTCGGGAGCCGACCCGGCCACGGGCTCCGACGCCCCAGGCGGCGTCGACCGATCGCAGCCCCCCAGGAGGGCGAGCAGGACCCACGCGCTCACGGGGTCTCCAGGGCGTCGGCGATGGCGGCCGCGAAGCCCGCCGGGTCGTCGTCGTCGGACAGATACCGGATGATCCCGTCCCGATCGATCACCACGTTCAGCGGGAAGTTGGCGGCGCTGTCGCCCAGCTCCCCGTAGCGGTTGGGGCTCAGGCCCTGCTCGTCGAGCAGGATCGGCCAGTCCAGGCCCACCCGCTCGGCCAGGTCATACACGTCGTCGAAGCCGTCACCGACGTCGACCAGCCACACGACCAGGTCCTCGTCGTCGGCAAAGGCGTCGAAGACGCTCTGTCCCAGGTCCGGCACCGCCAGACGCGCGGCCGGTCACCACACGTTGAAGTAGGCCAGCGCGACCACCTGGCCCCGAAGCTCGGCCAGGTCGTGCACGGCCAGCGCGGTGTCGGGCCAGGTGAAGCCGGGCAGGACCAGCTCCGGGTGCACGGTGCCCAGGCCGGTCTCCGACGTGGTCACCGACAGGGTGCCGGTCGGCTCGTCCAGGTCGGTGCTGGTCCAGGCCAGCTCGACGTCGGCGGCGCCCTCGGTCGGGGTGAGCGTCAGGGAAGCGGTCTCGCCGGGGCGCACGGTCAGCGGGCTCGGGGCGACCTGCCACGCGGGCGTGCTCGCCACGCTCAGAGTCAGGGTCGCGGCCCCGGCGTTCTGCACGGGCACGACCAGCGGCTCGGTGCCGTCGGCCGGCCGCTGCACCGTCCGGTCCAGCACCAGCTCGGGACTCGGGCCGACCGCCCGGGCCTGGACCGTCGTGAGCGCGGACCAGTCGGTGACCACCGCGCGGTCCTGCCCGGCGAGCACCGCGGTGCCGAGGGACACGAGGGGCTCGGTGCCGACGAGCTCGGGTCTGCCACTGGCGACGTCCAGCAGCGCGAGCTCGTCCCAGGCGGTCGCCCACAGGCGAGTGCCGTCCACCGACACGCTGTAGGTCGCCGCCGGCAGGGGCACCGGGTCGTCCGCCGGCGCGCCGGCCCCAGGGGTGATCCAGGCCACCCCCAGCCCGCCCAGGGCCGCGGCGGCGCCGGCGCTGCCGAGGTCCAGGTCGTGGGGAACCGCGCCCAGCGTCGTCGACCCGACGACCTGGGGCAGGTCGTCGGCCTGCCACGCGAGCCAGGTCAGGTCGTCCCGGGTCGCCACGACCAGGGTGTCGCCGTCCAGGGCCATCACGCCCGGCTCCTCCAGGTCCAGGGACCACAGGGTGCTCAGGTCGGCGGCCGCCAGGGCCTGGAGCCGGTGCTGCTGGGGCAAGCTGACCACGACCACGCCGTCGGCCGCGACCAGGTCCCGGGGGTGGGTGTCCCAGGGCTGGACACGCTCCACCAAGAGCAGGTCACACCACCGTCGGTGTCCAGGCCGAAGCCGCGCCCGGTCTGCGCGTCCACGGCGACCCGGCTGAAGCTCTCCCGATCGTAGAGGGCACTCCGCTGGCCGCGGCCGTCGCGGAAGGCCACGGCGACGCCACGGCGGGCGACCACCAGCGCGTGATCGTCGTCCAGGGGGGCCAGGTGGGTGGCTTCGTGCACGCCATCGGTGAGCGGGTCGGTGGACAGCGTCACGACGGGGTCGCCGAGGGGGCGGGGCGCGGCCAGGGCGGCATGCGGCGGGCTGTCGGTCTCGACCGGGTCCGCCGTCGTGCCGGCACCCGGCGCACAGGCCAGGCCCCATGCTCCGAGTCCCGACAGTGTCCACAGTCCGCTCATGCGTGCAGCAGCTTTGCACGGAGCGTGCCGGGGTCAGGTGGGCGCCCGGGGGGCCCGATCCCGTCGCTCGGGAACGCGGGAGCGTCGCCCGGAGACGAAGAACGAGGCCGGGGTCACCAGTCCCCATACGGCCCGCCACAGGCGCCCAGGTCCGCCCGGGTGCCGGCCTGGCCTGCCGGGTCCAACATCGTCGGCACCACGCCCGTCGGTGCTGGTGCACGCATCCTGGGGCCGCTGGATCCGATGCCGTGGGACCGCACGCTGGTCCGGCCTCTGGAGTCGAGCACCTGTGAAGATCTCGCACACGCGGTGATTCGGGGGTTCCTGCATCCGTGACTCAAGATAGAGTCACTGAAGCACGGAGCGCCCATGACCGTCCTGACCCTGGCCCTGTTCGCCGCCTGTGGCGAGATCGTCGCCCTCGATCCGCCCGACACCTCGCCCGGCACCACCGATCCCGGTGCCACCCCCGCGGACCCGCCGACCGGTGGCACCAGCGGCGACGAGCCCTTCGTCGATCCCTGCGCCGTCACCTTCACGGCCACTCCCCAGGGCGGCGACGTGACCGGGCTCAGCGTGGCGGGCGACTTCAACGACTGGGACCCGGGCGCTCACCCGATGACCCGCCAGAGCGACGGCACGTGGAGCGTCGCCGTCCCCCGGGACGAGATCCCGGCGGGCACCTACGGCTACAAGCTGGTCGAGCACTACGGCGATCACCAGGCCTGGTCCTGCGACCCCGAGGCCGGGCTCATCCAGTGCGACGAGGGCTACCGGGCACCGTCGGACACCACCTGGACCCACAGCTGCGGCCTGGGGGAGGAGAGCTGCAACTCGCTGATCCGGGTGCCGGACCTGGACGTGCCACGGCTGACCCTGCGGACCCTGGCGATCGATCGAGACCGCGGCACCCTGCAGGCCCAGGCGGACTTCGCCCCGGGCTGCTCGGGCGACACCGCCGGCGAGGCCACGGCTCTGCTGGACGGCGTGGACCAGGGCGGCGCCTGGCTGGGCGACCGCTTCGAGCTGTCCCTGAGTGGCCTGGCCGAGGGCCGCCACACCGTGCGCCTGGCGGTCAGCGACACCACGGGCCGCGCCGCCGAGGAGATCTACGTGCCGTTCTGGGTCGAGCCCGAGGGCACCCTGGCGGGCGGGCTGATGTACTACGCCTTCCTGGACCGCTTCGTCGACGGCGACGCCGAGCGCAACACCAGCGAGGGTGCCACCTGCCCCGAGGCCGGGTACGCCGGCGGCGACCTGCAGGGCCTCCGGGACGCGCTCCCCTACCTGGACGACATGGGGGTCACGGTCCTGTGGATCTCCAACCCCCAGGACAACGCCGAGGGCGCCTACGACGGCGACTGCGGCACCTACAGCGCCTACCACGGCTACTGGCCCGACCAGCCCTACGCGGTCGAGGAGCACTTCGGCAGCGCCGACACCCTGAAGGCCCTGGTCGCCGACGCCCACGCCCGCGGCATGCGCGTGGTGATGGACTGGGTCGCCAACCACGTGCACGAGAACCACCCGTACTTCAGCGAGCACCCGGACTGGTTCCGCCAGGAGCGCACCCCCTGCTCCGAGCCCGACGGTCTGGGGGGCATCGACTACTCGAACTTCGACGAGTACCCCGAGACCTGCTGGTTCGCCGGCTACCTGCCCGACTACGACTTCTACGAGCCGGCCCCGCTGGACACGGTGGTGGAAGAGGCGATCTGGTGGGTCCGGGAATTCGACCTGGACGGCTTCCGGGTCGACGGCGCCAAGCACGTGCCCCACAGCCTGGTCTGGAACCTCACGACCCGCCTGGATCAAGAGGTCGAGCACACCTACGCCGGCGGCGACGAGGACTTCTACACGGTGGGCGAGACCTTCTCGACCAGCACGGACTGGATCGCCGCCTACGTGAACGAGCACGAGCTCGACGCCCAGTTCGACTTCCCCCACTACTTCGCCCTGCGCGAGGCCCTGGTCACCGACACCATCGGCCTGCACGACCTGGCGGCGAACCTGGACCACTCCAAGGCCGTCTACGGCGACGCCCTGATGAGCACCGACAAGACCCTCGAGCGGCTGCTCGACGCCATCTACGAGATGGCGCGGCGCAAGCGCCGGGCAAACGCCCAGCGCCCCGGCTGGACCTGGCCTGGACCTGGCTGCTGACCCACCCGGGCCTGCCGCTGGTCTACTACGGCGACGAGCTGGCGATGCCCGGCTACCGCGACCCGGACAACCGGCACCCGCTGTGGTGGTACACCTCGGCCCTGAACCAGGGGCCGGTGGACCTGCAGGCGGTGAGCGACGGCCTCTACCACCCGGACCAGGCCAGGGTGCTCTGGCACCTGGCGACCCTGGGCCAGGCCCGCCAGGCGCACTCGGCCCTGTGGCGGGGGGACGAGACGACCTGGTGGGAGGAGGCCGACCTGTACGCCTACGCCCGGGTCGACGGCGCC
>CAYFPX010000056.1:20271-26663 GCA_964344945.1 uncultured Enterobacterales bacterium | reverse complement strand
GCTCCCGGGGCACACGCCCGACCTCGTTCCCCAGTGCCTCATCGCGTTCCTCGGCGAGAGCGGCGTCACCCCCGACCAGGCGCTGGTGATCCTGAACCGTGGCTGGTCGGAGCGGACCGTGGAGAACGGGGTGTCGTTCGCGGGGCTCGACCCCGACGGGCTCTACGAAGACGTGCTCACCGGCGACACCTTCCAGGCGAGCGGGGACTGGCTGAGCGTGTGGATGGCCGGGAATTCCAGCCGGGTGCTCGTCCGCCGCTGAGGGCGGCGACACCCCGCCGCTGAGGGCGGCGACCTTCCGCAGCGGACGAACGTCCGTACTCCGGACGTTGAGGGGCCCAGACGGCGTCTACGCCGACGAACGTCCGGAGTACGGACCTTCGTCCGCGGGGCGTGGTGAGGGGGGAGGAGCGACTGGGTCCGCGGGGCGTGGTGGGGGGGGAGGAGCGACTGCGGCGACGAGGCAGGCGGCCCCGAGCACCACGATGCCGGCGAACTTCGCCTCCTGGAGCAGCAGGTGGGCGAGGCCGTCGAGGTCTCGCAGAGCGCCGCGGATCGCGCCGAGCCGCCAGGCGAGGGCGGCGTAGGCGAGGGCCAGCGCGGGGGCCCAGGCCCGGGACAGCCGGCCCTGGGCGAGGGCTGAGGCCACCGCGAGCCAGGGCAGGATCAGGAACACCAGGTGGTGCTCGTAGGCATAGGCCGGGATGATCACCATCCAGCAGATCAGCGCCCCCGCGGCGCAGGCCAGGCGGACCGGATCGTCGATCAGACCCTCGCGGCGTCGCACCAGCAGGGCCAGGGTGCCGACCGCCAGGCCCAGGGTGGTGAACCGGCTGCCCCAGGCCGCGCCCGGGCTCAGCCCGTCCTTGGCCGGCAGGGCCTGGGCCCACAGGTTGGCGATGCTGTGGTTGCCCGACAGGGTCAGGGGCACGGTCAGGCCGTTGTAGTCGCCGGTTGCGAAGCCGGGCAGGACATCGGTGTAGAAGGTCCACTGCCCCGCGGGTCCCAGCAGCGGCAGGGCCGCCACGCTGAGCACCACGGCGGTCCCGCAGGCGGCCCAGGCGGCGGGCCGGCTGCGGGCGTCCAGGAACCACCAGAGCACGAGCAGCCCGGGGGACATCTTCATCATCGACGCCAGGCCGAGCAGGGCCCCGGCGGCCCACAGCCTGCCCCGGTGCTGCAGCCACAGGCCCCAACCGACGAGGGCCAGGACCGGCAGGTTCGCCTGGCCCATCCAGTGGTTGTCCGGGATGGGCGTGTAGGTGGCCAGGATCACGGCGGTGGCGAGGATCGTCGGCGTGCCCGGCAGCCAGCGCCACAGGGCCATCAGCGCCGCCAGCAGGAACAGCGTGTCCAGGCCGAGCCAGGCGCGGTACGCGGTGGAGAGCTCCAGGGGCAGGGCCCAGGCGACGGTCAGCAGGTAGGGCGGCGGGTAGAAGAACGGGTGCACGCTGCGGCGGGTGCGCTCCGCCCGGGCGAGAGCGCCGAGGACCCGGGTGTCGTAGGGGTCTTGATCGGACGCCGCGGCCTGCAGCGCGTAGTAGTAGCTGGCGAAGTCCCGGCCGTGGGGGGCGTCGCGTACCTTGGGCCAGACCGTCTGCACGAGGCTCGCGCCGTGGACCGCGAGGGCCAGGACCAGGGCGAGCCAGGGGAACCACCTGCGCACCCGCTGGCGTTAACCTCGCGACATGCTCCTCCTGCCCCTGTGGATGGTCGCCTGCGCCCCCAAGGACAGCGCGCCCGAGCCGGCGGCCGAGCCCGTCGTCACCCCACCGGCCGAAGACCCCCTGCTGCCGGAGACCGAGCTGGTCACGGCGGGCAGCCTCGACGAGCGCTTGAGCCGCTGGCCCGCGGACCTGGTGGTCTTCTACGGCGGTGAGCACAAGGGCAGCATGGAGACCTGCGGCTGCCCCAAGAACCCCCGGGGTTCGCTGGCCCGCCAGGTGGCCTACATGGGCGCCTCAGCCGCGGCCAACCCGAACACCCCGGCCCTGGTCCTGCACGGGGGCTACTGGCTCGAGAACGCCATCGGCAACGACGGCGACCTGCGCGCCGACGTGCCGGTCATGAACCGCTGGATGCTCCAGGGCCTCGACGCCGTGGGCTTCGACGCGGTGAACCTGACCTTCGAGGACCTGCCGGGCTTCCAGGAGCTGGAGACCGCGCCCCCCTGGGTGGTCTCGGCCAACATCACCGCCGCGGAAGGCGCGGTGGCTCCCGCCCGTTCCCTCGTGGTGGAGAGAGACGGCCTGCGCATCGGCATCACCGGCATCAGCGCCGAGGACCTGACCTTCGTCCCGACCCCGGACTACCGCTTCACCGACCCGGTGGAGAGCGCGGTGGCCGAGCTCCAGCGCCTGGCAGGCGAGACCGACCTGCTGGTGCTGATGGCCTACCGCAGCAACGAGCCCGCCCGGGCCATCGCCGAGGCCGTGCCCGAGCTGGACCTGGTCCTGCACAGCGGCATGCACCGGGAGCTCTACGACCCGGTCCAGGTGGGCCAGGCCCTCTACCTGCGCACCCACTACCAGACCATGCGCCTGGGCGAGCTGCGGCTGACCACCGCCGACGGCGAGATCACGGCGTTTGTCGACCGCAAGATCGACCTGGATCCCTTCGTGCCGGACGACCCGGCCCTGGCGGCGATCTCCCGGGAGTCCCGGGGAGAGCTGGAGAAGATCCAGGCCACGCTCTTCGGGACCGAATGACCCTCTGGCTCCTGGCCTGCGCCGCCGGCGGCGAGCCGGCCCCGACCGCCAGCGCCGAGCCCCTGCCGACCGCGTACCACGACGCCGCCGCGGCTGCGGCGGCAGAGCGGGTGCCGGATCCCTCCCGGGGGGGGCCTGGGCTGCAGGCTGGGGCGGCGCCGCTGCCTCCGTTCACGGGCGTCGATCGCAGCACCGCCGGCTACCTGGGCTCGGCGACCTGCAGTGGCTGCCACCCGGCCGCGGCCTCGGTCTGGTCGGCGTCCGCCCATGCCCACGCCCTGGAGACCCTGCAGGCCGCGCAGAAGGCCTTCGATCCCGGCTGCCTGCGGTGTCACACCGTCGGCTTCGCCCACCCCGGCGGCTTCGGGCCGGGTCGGACCCAGGTCGAGGTCGCAGCCGTCGGCTGCGAGAGCTGTCACGGGCCTGGCAGCGACCACGTGGCGGCCCCGGCGGTTGGCTACGGCGAGCTGCCCGCCGGCCCGGAGAGCTGCGTGGCCTGCCACACCCACGACAATTCCCCGGACTTCCGCTGGCCGGACTACTGGCCCCCGATCGCCCACGGGAAGTGAGCCCGGTTGCGGGTCGCCCCAGACGACGGGGTCGCCCAGAACGACGGGGTCGCCCAGAACGACGGGGTCGCCCAGAACGACGGGGTCGCCCAAAACGACAGCGGCCGGACCCTGGGGCCCGGCCGCCAGATCGGGCTGGGGAGACTCAGGCGGCGTTGGGGCCGTCGTCGCCGATGGCTTCGACGGGGCAGTTCTCCATGGCCTCGTAGCACTGCTCCAGCTCTTCCTCGGAGTCGGGCTGCTTGTAGCAGATGTCGTGGTCTTCTTCGTCGCTCATGCGGAAGTTGTTGGGCGCCGCATCGGAGCACACGGAGCACAGGATGCACTCCTTGTCGACGTAGAAGGAGACGCGGTTCCCACTGATGGTCACCTCGCCATAGATGTTGTCTTCCCAGAGGTTGTCCGGATCGGGCATCTCGGCTCCAAGAGGGGTTCCAGGGGCGGGCAAGTTAGCACGCTGGCGCATGCGTGCAACGCGTCCCACGCGTCAGGAGAGACGGATGGCCGTGCTCAAGATCGCCCAGATGGGCCACCCCGTCCTGCGCCAGGTCGCGGCCGAGGTTCCGCCGGAGTTGATCAACTCCCCAGCTCTGGCCCAGCTGCTGAGCGACATGCGCGAGACCCTGGTCGACTACGACGGGGCCGGCCTGGCCGCCACCCAGGTCCACGTGCCCCTGCGGGTGGTGATCTGCGACTTCTCAGACGGGGAGAAGGTGTTGATCAACCCGAAGCTCGAAGCCCTCACCGACGAGGTGATCCGCTCCTATGAGGGCTGCTTGTCCGTCGAGGGCCTCCGCGCCGCCGTGGACCGCTGCGCGGCGATCCGGGTGACCGCCATCGGCGAGCACGGCGAGGCGGTGGACTTCGTCGCAGAGGACTGGAACGCCATCGTCGCCCAGCACGAGTGTGACCACCTGGAGGGCGTGCTCTTCGTCGATCGCTGCGATCCGATGACACTGGCCTTCCTCGACCAGTACCGGCGCTGGGGCCCCCTCGACCCGGCCTTCCAGCTGGACGACGACGACGTGGCCGAGGAAGAGTGAGCCCATGGGACTGCTCCGCTGGTTCTTCCCCACCGCCGAGGACCGGGTCGCCAAGGCCCGGGCGTGGCTCGACGCGGGCGAGTACGCCCGGGCCCGCCGCGACGCCGAGGCCATCGACCACCCGGACGCGGCGGCGGTCGTGGCCGAGGCAGAGGCCGGACTCAAGCGCTTGAACCTGGGCCTGGCGCTCGCCGAGGCCCGGGCCGGGCACTTCGAGCGGGCCGCCGAGCACCTGAAGCTGGCCGCGAGCTTTGCAGACACCGGCGACGCCGCCGTGCGGGCCGCCCGGCGAGAGATCCGCGAGCTGCGCAGCGGTCAGGCCGCGGCGCCGCCCCCGAAGGAGCTCGAGCTCGCCCGGGACCCCGAGGTCCTGCACGGCGGCCCGGTCGGCCCGGACGATGTCTGGAGCCTGCCCCCAGACGACCCGCGGCTGCAGTACGCGATGGCCCTGGAGGGCTACCCCCTGGAGCTGAGGGCGCGGCTGCTGGCCCTGGGCACCGACTTCGCGCTGGCGGTCGGCCTCAGCGCGTCGGGGCAGCCGGACCAGGCAGTCGAGGCGCTCGGCCAGTACATCGAGCAGGAGCCCGCGGCCCGCTGGGAGCGGGCCAAGGCCGCCCACGCCGCCGGCGAGCTCGGGCTGGCGAGCTCGGACCTGCGCGCCTTCGGAGACCAGTTCGGCCACCAGATCCTGGGCGGCGTGCACACCGCGAGCCTGCTCGGCCGGGTCCTGGCCGAAGCCGGTCGAGCGGCCGAAGGCCTCGACGTGGTGGAGGCCGCCCTGGTCGACAGCCCCAAGGAGCTGCGGCTGCTGGGCCTGCGGGCGAGCCTGCTCGAAGGGGTCGGCCGCTACGCCGAAGCCGACGAAGCCGCCCGGGAGCTGGTCAAGCAGGTGCCGCGGGACATGGGCCTCTACAAGCTCATGGCCCGCTGCCGGATCCGCGCGGGCAAGCGCATCGAGGCGATGCAGGTGCTGGAGAGCGGGCTGAAGGGCAACTGCAGCACCGGAAAGTGCGGCTCCCAGGCCTTCGACGTCGAAGCCGGCCGGCTGCTGGCGCGGCTCTACCTCGAGGACAAGCTCGAGCCCAAGCGGGTCGAGGAGCTGATGGCCCGCGCCCGCGGTGCCGGGCGGCCCCACGACTGGCTGGACGTCTACCTGGAGACCCTGAAGGCCCGGAACGCGGGGGACCCCGGCGCGCTGGAGCGGGCCCAGGGCCTGCTGAGCGGTCTGAAGGACGGCGATCCGCGGGGCGGGCTGCTGCGGGAGGCGTTCCCGGCGCTGGCCTGATCGAGCGGGGTCCGCGGTCGCCCGAAGGCCACGCGGCGCCCTACCCCTCCACCAGGTGCGCCCAGGCCTTCTTCCGCTGGGCCTCCTCGGTCAGGAAGCGCTCCAGGAACGCACGCCGCTGCTCGGCGCCGAGGCTCCCGTGCCCGACCACCTCCGCCCGGCGCCGGGCCACGATCTGCAGGATGATCGCCGCCGCCACCGACACGTTCAGAGACTGGGTCACGCCCACCATCGGCAGCTTGACGACGCCGTCGCAGAGGTCCCGCGCCACCGGGCTCACACCGGTCAGCTCGCCGCCGAAGAGGAGCGCCACGGGCTGATCGACGGGGACCTGCTCGGGCGCCACGGCGGCGTCGGTGAGATCGCACACGTAGAGACGGTGACCGCGGGCCCGCAGCGCCGCCACACAGTCCTCGGTGGTGCCGTGGAGCTGCAGGTCCAGCCAGCGCTGGGCGCCCTTGGCTGTGGACTTCACGGGCTTGAACTCGTTGCAGACCAGGTGGGCCTCGTGCAGCCCGAAGGCCTCGGCCGAGCGCAGGATGGCGCTCACGTTGTGCCGGCGGTGCACGGCCTCCGCCACCACCGCCAGCCCGCCGATGCGGACGTCGAGCACTTCGAGCAGCCGCCCCAGCCGGCGGGTCGTCACGCCCTGGGCCAGGAGCCGCAGATCGGCGGGCAGGCGGTCGAGCACGGCGTCGCGGTCGGTCACCCCAGCGGGATATCACCGCGGCCGATGGAGGCCGAGATGTCCGTGACCCGCCGCCCCGCGCCCGATCTGACCGGCAAG
>CAYFPX010000056.1:0-20261 GCA_964344945.1 uncultured Enterobacterales bacterium | reverse complement strand
CCACCTGCGGGCCCTGGGCCACGACCTGCACGCCGTGGTGCAGGTGGGCCAGCACGGTCTGAGCGACGCCGTGATCAAGAAGGTGCGCGAGGAGCTCGACCACCACGAGCTGATCAAGGTGAAGGTCGGCCAGGGCATCTTCGACTCGGTCAAGGCCGCCGGCGAAGAGCTGGCGGAGCGCTCCGGCAGCCACCTGGCCCAGGTGCTGGGACGGACCGTGCTGCTCTACCGGATGCGCAAGCACGAGCCGGAGATCCGGCTGCCGAACCCGGGGTCCCGCTGACGTCTCGGGTCGGGCGGCCCCCGCAGGCAGGCCGACGGTAGACTGCGGGCACGATGCGTCGCTGGGTCCAGATCCTCGGGCTCGCCGCGGGCACGGCCTGCGCACCCCCCGACGACCCCGCGAGGGGCGCTGGCGGCCCTGCGGACTGGGGGGTCCAGGCGGCGGAGCACGCCAGCGCCTCGCTCGGGTGGACCCCGACCCTCACCTCGACCGACGAGGTCACCGTGCACCGGGTGCAGCCCTGTGCCTGGGATCTCGACGACGAACCCGGCACCGAGACCCTCGCTGACCTGCCCTGTTGGTTCGTGAACCTGTCGGTCCAGGCCGCTGGGGCGGGCGGCGAGGTCCCGCTGTACGCGGTGCTGAGGACCCCGGAGGCCTCGGCCCTGCTCGGGTCACGCTGGGTCACCTTCGAGCCGCCCTCGACGGGGTCGTTGCCGTCGGCCCCACCGGGTCGACCCGGTGGCGACAGCGCCCACGGCGACCTGGTCCAGTGGCACAACCAGGCGGGCTACACGACCCTCGAGCTCGGCTGGGACTGCCCCCAGAAGCGGCAGGGCGAGCCCCACTGCTCGACCCTGCCGGCCACTGTCGAGGACTGGATGTCCCCGACCGAAGGGGCCGAGACCCACTGGGGCGCGGCGCTGGAGGGCACCGGCTACGCCGGGGCCGCCCGGCGGGTCGCGGCGGTGAACCGGTGGGCCGCCGACAACAGCGGCCGCACCCTGTGCGCCCAGGGCTTCTCCGGCGGCACCGGTCGCCTGGCCGGCGTGATCACCCGAGACGACGGGGACCTGCTCTTCGACACGGTCGTGCTCAGCGGCGGTCCGGTCTGGTCGTTCATCCCCTGGTCCTGTGGGGTCGGCACGGGGGCCTTCCCCCTGGACGAACGTTGGGACGACGCCTCACCCGGGCCCCTCACGGCCAACTACGACGAGACCCGCTCCTGCTCCGACCCGGCCCTCTGCCCCGAGGAATTCTCCCACTGCTCCGACGGCCGCTTCCACCCGGTCATGCTCATGGACAGCTTCCAGTACCGGCCGGACCGAGACGACCTGCGGCTGGACCTGGCGGTGGTGATGGGCGGCCGCGACCGGTCGACCGCCTGGAAGAGCGTGCTCCAGTACCTGTCGGACCTGGCGCCCGTCGAAGAGACCCTGTGGGGCTGGACCGAGGATCCGGACCACGGCCAGGGCGGCATCCACCTGCGCCAGGGCTACTGCGAGACCCAGGGAGACACCTACCTGGCCTGCAGCGCCGGCGACGTGGCGTGCCCCCAGGCCAGCTGCCGGAATTGGGCGACCGACGCCTTCCCCGGGGTGCACGGCGACCTGCTGAGTACCTACGCGCCGGAGCTCGCCGAGGTGGGCCACAGCGTGTCGACGGACCCCCTGGGAGCAAGGGTCCTCCTGGACGCGCTGATCGCCACCTGCGAGCCCTGAGCCCGACAGAGGCGCCACCACAGGGGGGGGGAATTCCCCCCAGGGATCGTCCAAGAGTCATCAGGTCCGGGGACGCCCGACCGATCACGCAGGACGAGGTGCACCTGTTCGAGACCGAGTACGGGCAGTCCCGGGAGCAGGTCCAGGATCAGGCCCCCGAGGTCGGCCAGGAAGCGGGGCCTCCCCGTCGAGAGGGTCCTGAAGCTCAGCGACGAGAAGGTCCGCAAGCCCTGGCTGAACAAGAAGCGGGTGCCGGTCCGCGACGAAGACACCCGCAAGGGCATCATGGGCACCACGATGAACCTGTGGCACCTCATCGAAGAGGGGTAGCTGGTCAGCGGGACCGGTCGGGGACCGGGATCGAGTCCGGGTCGACGTAGCCCAGCGCCTCGAGCTCCTCCCGCCACGTCGCCGGCACCTCGGCGGCGTGCACCCAGGAGCTCGAGGGACTGCCCCAGGACAGGCACACCTCGTCTCGGCAGGGGCCGGGATCCAGGTCCCAGCCCGCCGTCCAGGGCGTCGGCAGCTCTCGGGAGACTCCCTGCGGTGTGAAGGCGACCGACAGCGCCTCCCGCCGCTCGGTCAGGCCGGTGACCACCAGGGTGGCTTCGCTCTCCCCGGTGGCGAGCGTCACCGCCGACGTGCCGACCCGCACCTCGACGTCCTCTCCCGCTGGCGACCCGAGCCGCACCCGCAGGGGCGCGGACCCGTGCACACCCAGCTGGACCCAGGCGGCGTGGTGCCGGGCGTCGACGGCGGTGCCCGCTCGCCCGGCCTGCTCCCCCGGGTCGGCGGCCAGCTCGAAGACCGCCAGGGGCAGCCCGCTGCCAGCCGCGACCTCCGGTGCCGGGCGGGCCTGGATGACCTTGGTCTCCCCTCGCGTCCAGGCCACGACGTCCCGGGGCCCGTAGTGGAAGAGCGTGCTGGCCACGGCCCGCTCCGGCGGTCCCTCGGCACCCTCCAGCAAGGGCAGCAGGGACCGCCCAGCGGCCCCCGTGGTGTCGGCGAGACCCGCCAACGCCAGCCAGGTGGGGGCCAGGTCCAGGGTGGTCACCGGAGCGAGCACGTCCCGGTCCACCGCCAGGCCGGACGTGGCGGGCGGCTCGACGACCAGGGGCACCTCCAGCACCTCCTCGTACAGGGTGGTCGCGTGGCCCACGTCGCCGTGCTCCCAGGATTCCTCCCCGTGGTCCGAGGTCACCACCAGCCAGACCTCCCGGTCGCCGCGCTGCTGCTCCAGCAGGGCCAGGAGCTCACCGAGCACCGCGTCGGTCTCCTCGACCTGGCCCCGGTACAGCGCTCGGACCTGGTCCTTGCGGGTCTGGTCGAGCACCGGCGAGGCCCGGATGGCCGCCTGGGACAGGCACTGCTCGGCCGGGGGCGGGACCCCGAGGGCCTCGAGCCAGGTCGCGGTGCGCCCGGCGTGCACGCAGTAGGGGTCGTGGGGGCCAAGCAGGTGCAGGTAGACGAAGCGGGGCTGTCGCGGGTCCGCAGCCGCGAGCAGCTCGGTCAGCGCCCGGGGCATGCCGGCGTCGCCGACACGGCCGTAGACCTGGAAGCCGCTCCCCAGGCCGCTCGCCGGGCCGACCGCCAGGTTGTCGTAGAGGCCCAGGGTGCGATAGCCGGCGTCGGCGAGCCGCTCGGGCACCCCCGGGGCCCAGCGCCGGGTGTCCTCGGGGGGGACCGCCACGTCGCGCAGCGGCGTGTCCAGCATGACGTTGTCGCCGGCGAAGATCGCGCTCATGGTCTCGACGGTGTAGCTGCTGGGGCTCCGGGCCTCGCGGAAGCGCACCCCGCGCGCGGCGAGGGCGTCGAGGTGCGGCGTGCGGGCCAGCCCGGCGCCCTCGTACCCGGCGTGGTCCCGCCGCAGGGTGTCGATGAGCACGAACCACAGGTCTGGCGGCCGCGGGGCGTCGGCGTCGCCAGCGACCACCGCGACGTCGCCCACGGCCACGAAGCAGTTCATGGTCGGCCCCGCGGCCGGCGCCACCGCACCCACGGCGAAGTCCAGGGTCACCTCTCGGCCGGCCCAGCGGGCCAGGTCCAGCTGGTGGTCCAGCCAGGCGCGGCTGTAGCCCCGGTCTTCCGGCAGGGCCCGTGTCAGCAGCGTCTCCCCGTCGAGGGCGACCCGCAGCGCCAGGGGACCGCAGTCGTGCCGACTCTCGTACGGCGCCCAGGTGCCCGCCGAGAAGCGCAAGCTCGGGGCGTCTCCCGGCACCTGCAGCCGCACCGGCTGGCTCCGGGTCGGGGTGAGCAGCCAGCCCTGGCGGTGATCGTTGCCCATGCGGATCCAGCGAACGGGGTCCTCGGCGACCGCGGGTCTCAGGGAGTGGGACGCCGGCTGTGAGGCGGCACCGCGGGGCTCGGGTGCGCCGTCGCAGCCGAGCCCTCCGAGGAGCCACGTCGCCAGTCCGAGGACCATGGCGCCATCGTAGTGGGACGGCGCGAGTCGGGGTCCGCGATGGCGTCAGTTCTCGAAGCGGAACGGCTGGCGGACCGTGACCTCGCCCTCCACCCGCGGCCACTCCGCGTCGTAGAGCGCCGTCGCGAAGCAGCTCATCGGCCCGACCGGGACCTCGCTGTGGTCGAGGATCTGCACCGCCTGCAGCCCCGTGGCGTCGAGCACGAACTCCAGCTCCAGGGCGCCGGCGAGCTCGGGGTCGAGCATCCACCACTGGGTCAGGCAGTCCCGCACCTCGGGCACCACCGCCTGCAGGCTGCCGCTGAGCGCGTCCCTGAGCTCGGCGTCTTCGTCCCGGGGCTCTCCGCTGCCCAGCACCGGCGGGGCGTCCGGCCTGGTGCGGGTCGGCAGGGCCGGGCGCGGCACGGCGGTGCGCTCGCCCGGTGCCCAGGTCCGGGGACTCCCCGACCCCACAGGTGCTTCCCGCGGCGCGACCGCTTCGGGCACCGGGGCCTGCGCCTCGGCGGCCTTGGCCTCCCGGCGCTCCTTGGCCTTCTTGCCGCTCAGGGACATCACCAGGATCACCCCCGCCACGATGACCAGGCGGAACGCCGCGCGGCGCTGGTGGGTGTGATCGATCCGGTAGGGGTCGTCGTGCATCCACCGCTCTGTCGGCCGCGAGACCGCGGATCTTCAGCTCAAGGGTCCCAGCGGGAGTCTTCCTTGAATTTGTCGGTCACGAACGAGGTGGACTCGGCGATGGGCTCCAGGGCCTCGACGGTGACCGCGCCCTCGCCGATCAGGGACTCGAAGGTGCCCTCGGTGGTCTCCACGGCGCTGACCTCGAACGTGATGGTGCCCAG
Source organism: uncultured Enterobacterales bacterium (assembly GCA_964344945.1). Taxonomy (GTDB): domain Bacteria; phylum Myxococcota_A; class UBA796; order UBA796; family CAJQPC01; genus CAYFPX01. The sequence goes on along the minus strand of CAYFPX010000056.1, from coordinate 15,272 downwards.
GGACATCTCCGGGCCATCCCAGGGCAGGAACACCGGGCCGTCCGGCCACGGCAGCACGTAGTCCTTCTCCTGCTTGTTGTTCTTGTTGTGCACGTAGAGGGTCACCACGTCGGCGCGGGGGTCGACCGTGGTGTGCAGCAGCAGGTTGTCCTCGTCCCAGGCGGTCATGGTCGGCGCTTCCTGGAGGGGACCGACCACGGCCACACCGTCGATGACCTCGGCCACCCGCAGCGACCGGGCGCCGACCGACCCGAGACCATCGACCTCGAGGTAGGCCAGGACCTGGCTGTCCGTGCCATCCCAGCCGAAGAAGCTGCCGGGGACGCGGGTGAGGTGGTGCTCGCCCGGGAAGCCGCGGCCGAAGCCGACCACCGCCGGGCCCTCCACGCCGTCGCCGTCGAGGGCGATGAGGGTCACCGGGTTGTCCGAGGCGTAGCCCTCGGGCCAGTCCGGGAGGTCCACCTGGACCACGTCGCTGAGGGAGGTGGCCGGCGCCACCTCGAGATCCAGGGGCGAGTCGGCCGGCACGGTGAGGCCCGGGGCGTAGCCGTAGACGAAGCCGTCGAAGTTGTCGAGCAGGAAGTCCAGGGCCTCGTCGAGGTTGGACAGGCCCAGGATGGCGTCGGCCAGGGGCACCGGGCCGGCCATGGACCAGATGCCGGCGTCGCCGGACCAGGCCGGGGTGACCCACTCCTCGAAGTACTCGTGGATGGCCAGGTTGCCGGGGACCTCGACCTCCAGACCGTAGAGCTCGACGATGCGGTCCGGGCTCAGGACCTCGTCGGCTCGCCAGAACAGGGGGCCCTGGCGCAGGGAGCTGCCGGCCATGCCGAGCACGACCCACCCCGCGGCCTTCTCGTCGTCGCTCAGGGGCGGCAGGTTGGAGAAGTCGAAGGTGCCCTCGATCTCGCTGTCGGGTTCCTGCTGGCCGCGGGTCCGCAGGGGCAGGACCACGTCGCGGGTCACCAGCTGGAGGGCGTTGAGCGGGATGTGCTCGTCGGCGTCGGTCCAGACCGTGCAGTCCAGGGGCTGGCCGGCCGGGGCCGGCACGCTGGCGACGCCCGTGATCGGATCCGCCGCCGCGGTCTCGCCGGCGCAGTGGACCTGGCCGCCGGTCAGCGGCGCCCGGGTGAGGGCGTCGACCAGCTGCAGGCGCATGACCGGCTCGGCCTGGACCGTGACCGAGGCGTGGGCCACCAGGTTGCCGTAGCGGGCGGACAGGGTGGCGGAGCCCGGAGCCACCGCCGTGGCGACGCCGTCGAGGATCGTGACGATGGCGGGGTCGGCGCTCTCCCAGTGGACCACGACGTCCTGGCTCAGGCCGTCGAGGGTGTGGACGCTGCGCAGGCCCCAGCTGGCGCCGGGGTCGACGGTGAGCTCCCGGGGGAAGAGGCGCAGCTCTCCCGGGTCGGGCTCCGACGTGGAGTCGCTGGGCTCGGCGGTGTCCTCGGTGTCCCCGCTGGTGGTGTCGGGGTCCCCGGTGTCGGTGTCGGTCACGGCGGGTGTGTCGGAGGTGTCCGTCACCCCGGTCGGACCGGTCGTGTCGTCGGTGCAGCCCAGGGCCGCGACCAGCAGCAGTGGCGTCATGTCTCCATCCCGTACCCCGACGCCCGGCACGGCGCATGGGTCCCCAAGGTTGACACCGAAGGCTCCCGGGGGCGCTACACACTTCACGGGTCCCTGACCCCTGGAGACCTCTGGTGTTGCTCTTGTTCGCCCTCGCCTGCGTCGATCGCACGGCCCTGGACTCGGCGGCCACCGGGACCGACACCGACACCTCGGCCCTGGCCGCCCACCGCGTGCCCGCCGAGTGGGAGCCCCAGGCCGCGGTCTGGCTCCAGTGGCCTCGGACCTACGAGAAGACCTACGAGCCGGCCTTCGCCGAGATCGTCACCACGATCCTCGCCTACGAAGACGTGCACGTGCTGGTGCACGACGCCCGCACCCGCAGCAGCGCCGAGCAGGCCCTGGGCGAGCTGTCCGCCCTGCCCTACACCCTGACCCTGCACGACATCCCCAACGACTCCGCCTGGATGCGGGACAACGGCCCCCGCTACGTGCTCCAGGACGGGGGGCTGCGCATCCAGAACTGGGAGTTCGACGGCTGGGGTGGCGCCTTCGGCAGCTTCCCCGTGGCCGACGACAACGCCGTGCCCGACGCGGTCGGCGAGGTCCTGGGCCTGCCGGTGGACCCCGTCGACATCGTGCACGAGCGCGGGGACCTGGAGTTCAACGGCGTCGACACGGTGGTGCTGAACTGGAGCGTCATCGGCGACCCGAACCGCAACCCCGGCATGACCCAGGAGCAGGCCATCGCCGCGATGGAGCAGCACTTCGGTGTCAGCCGGGTCGTGCTGCTGGAGGGCGTGCCCACCGGCGACCTCACCAACGGCCACGTCGACGGCCTCGCTCGGTTCATCGACAGCGACACCATCGTGGTCGCCGACTGCTCGACGGACAGCCACTGCCAGCCCGGGGATCCGGACGACCAGATCTACGACGACTCCGCCGCCCGGCTCGAGAGCGCGGGCCTGGACGTCGTGCGCTGGCCGTTCCCCGGCCAGGTCACCTACAAGGGCGTCACCTTCGACACCGACTACCTGAATTGGTTGGTGGGCAACGGCTTCGTCATCGCCGTGGGCTTCGGCGACGACGCCGCCGACGCGGCGGCCCAGGCCCAGCTCGAGGCCTGGTTCCCGGGTCGCACGGTCCATGTCATCGAGATGCTCGAGAGCTGGTACAGCGGCGGCGGCGTGCACTGCCACACCAACGACCAGCCGCTGTGGGGGCGGTGAGGTCAGGCCTCGACGTCGACCGACGAGACCCTGATGGATGCCGACAGCGGGGACTTCGAGCGGCTGCCGGACACCCTGGACAGCGGCTTCATCCACGTGTCCGACACCTCCACCGGGGAGTCGGTCCAGCGCGTCCGGGTGGGCGACACGCTCCAGGACACAGACGACTCGGGTGCGGACTTCGTGGTCCGTGAGCGCGAGCCCGACCGGCCAGCAGTGATCGTCGGAGTCCAGCCCCCCCCCGGAGTCAGAGCGGCTCCAGCTCCGACTGCAGGGCTTCGATGGGCACCGCTCTCATGCGATCACCGACGGGAAAGGCAGCATCACCTGCATGCACGACATCGAGGTGATCGAGCTTCAGGTCCCGCATCGCGATCGTCATCGAGCGGGTCCTGCGAGGGGCAGAGGTCCGCTTGAACTCGAAGCCCCGGCGCACGTTGCCGCGGACCACGAGGAGGTCGAGCTCGGCGCCACCGTGTGTGGCCCAGAAGAAGCACTCGCGGGGCTCGGCACCCAGCCGGCGGATCACCTGGCCCATGGTGAACCCCTCCCAGCTCGCGCCGAGCTTCGGATGCGCGAGCAGGTCGTGCTCGGTGCCCAGGCCCAGCAGCGCGTGGAGCAGGCCGCTGTCCCGCACGTACACCTTGGGCGCCTTGACCTGGCGCTTGGAGAGGTTCTCGTGCCAGGGCTGGAGCTGGCGCACGACGAAGGTGGACTCCAGGACATCGAGGTAGCTGCGCACGGTCTTGTCCGAGACGCCGAAGTTGCGCGCGAGCTCCGAGCCGTTCCAGGTCTGGCCGTGCCAGTGGCAGATCATGGTCCAGAAGCGGCGCATCGTGGGTTCGCCCAGGCCGATGCCGAAGCGCGGCAGGTCCCGCTCCAGGAAGGTGCGGACGAAGTCCCGCCGCCAGCGCAGGCTGCGCGCGTCGGTGGAGGCCAGGTAGGAGCGAGGAAAGCCCCCGCGAACCCAGCGCGAGCTCCAGTGCTCCGGGCCGCACTCCTCGAGGTCGAAGCCGTCCAGCTCGTGGAAGGCCAGGCGGCCGGCCAGGCTCTCCGAGCCCTGGCGGAGGAGCTCGGGACCGGCGCTGCCGAGGATCAGGAACCGAGCCGGCGCCTCGGGCCGATCCACGAGCACCCGCAGGAGCGGAAACAGCTCGGGGCGGTTCTGGATCTCGTCGAGGACCACGAGGCCACGCAGGGGCGCGAGGGCGAGCTTGGGCTCCTGGAGCCGCGCCCGATCGTCGGGGTCCTCGAGGTCGAACCAGTGGTGCTCACCGGCCTCGGCGGCGATCTGGCGAGCCAGGGTGGTCTTTCCTACCTGGCGTGCGCCGAGGAGCGCGACGGCCGGCGCGTCTGCGAGCAGGTCCTTTGCCCGGCGGAGGTGGGCGTCGCGGCGTAGCATGCCGCATCATATCAGGAAATGTCGGAGCCAGATTCCGTGATTTCGGAGTTATTCAGATCGATGATGTCGTTCCCGGGGCGCTCGTGCACCCCGGGTGCCCCTCGAACCCGCCAGGGTGAGCGCAAGTGCGTGGGATGGTGTAGGTGGGCGTCAGGACGTTCGCCGGGTGCGTCCCCGGTGAGTGGGCGTGCAGTGCCGCGCAGCAGGCCCTGGTGTGTCCTCGGTGCGTCCCGGGCCCGGCGACTCACGGCAGCTTCGGCGGGATGTCGCGACGCCCGTGCAGGACGCGCCAGACGTCGACCTGGTCTTCCCGCTCCAGGTAGAAGATCACATAGGGGTGGCGACGGAGCGCCCAGCTTCGCAGGCCGGGTAGCGAGAGCTCGTGGGCCCACCGCGTCGAGCCCGTGCTGGGGTGCTCTCCGACGTGGCCGAACGCCTGCTCCACGTCGTCGATGAAGCCCAGCGCCACCTCCACCCCGGCCTCGTCGAGCAGGTGGTCGATCGCTGTCTCGATGTCCTCGACCGCGCGGGCACGCGGAACGACCGGCTTCACGAGCGGATGCGGTCCCGGAGCCGATCGAAGAAGGCACGATCCGCCGGCGCCGTCGGGCTCGATGCCGCTCCCTCCAGCAGCAGCGCACGGAGACCTCTCCGATCCTGTTCTTCGCGGATCAGCTGTCGCAGGTACTCTGAGCTGCTCGCGTACCCGCCACTCTGGACCTGCTCCTCGACGAAGGCGCGGAGGGCGTCGGGCAGCGAGATGTTCATCGTGCTCATGACGGGAGCGTAGCTGCGATGACAAGAATTGGCAAGAGGCGAACGCCGGCTGTGCACCGCCGGTGCGCCCCGCCCCGCCGCCGGCCTGGGCGCCGAGAAGAACAACGCGATCACGCGGCCTTACAGGTCAATCCGATCGAAGTTGCACTCGGCAGTGGGTGGGGCGCCGTGCACGCGCTGGGGACCCATGGGTACTCCCGCGGCAAGTACGACATGTAGACTCGACGCGTGCTCGCCCTCCTCCTCGACCGCCCGACCGGCCTCTCGGGGTGGGCGACCGCTCCGTCTAGCCGACCCCTGGAGCTCCCGTGATCGCAACGTGGAACCATGACAGACTTCGCCTGGTCGCGGTCATGGTCTGGGTCTTCCTGTGCGCGTGCGCCGGCGGGGAGGAGCCGGCGCCCGAGGACACGAGCCCACCCACGCCCGTCGACGAGACCGGCGTGCTCGATGTCGGCGCAGAGGACACGAGCCCACCCACGCCCGCCGACGAGACCGTCGTGCTCGACGTCGGCGCAGAGGGGTCCACCTTCGGCGACCTGTTCCGGTCGGTGAACCTGGACGCCGGCAAGCAAATGGCGGAAGAGGCCGACTACGACCGGATCCTGCGCCTGATGTGCCCCGACCCGTCCGATTGCGTGCCCGGGCCGGTGCGGTACTGGGACAAGGTGCGCTACGGTCGCTACGCCCTCGAGGCCCAGATCACCCGTCATGAGGTGCTCGCGTCCCTGCACGAGCGCGCCTTTCCGGTCATGTGGACCCTCATCGGGACGCCGGCCTTCCTGAGCCCCAGTTGCTCGGGTTGCACGGTCACCGCCGCCGCCGAGACCTACCATCTGTTGCGACCGCTCACCGCCTCCGCCGACCATCCCGAAAACCCGACGGGCCTGGACCTGGACTGCTCATGCACCGACGACGACTGGGCCTACGATCCGCCGAGCACCAAGGCATCCGAAGGGGTCGGCTGGCTGGACTACCTCTCGATGACCGTGACCGATGGGTTGTCTCTGTTTGCCGGCGACGACGCGCACTTGCGCATCGCGCTGTGGAATGAGCCGGACACCGGTCACTGGAGTGCGAGCCAGACCAAGTTCGTCAGCATGTGGTGCGCGTCGCTCGACGCGATGCGGCAGGGCGTGGGGGATCGCGACGACGTGCTGCTCGGTGGCCCGGACGTCTCCTCCTGGGCGCACTCGATTGGCGATGCGACCACGCCGCTGCTCGAGGAGCTGCAGTCCAGCTGTGGAGGCGAAGGCGCTTTCGACTTCCTCACCTACCACAACTACTCGGAGCCAGGGCACTTCCTGCTCGAGGAGTCGGTGAACACGGTGCGTTCCTGGGCCGACGACCCGGACCTCATCGTCGACGTCGGGGAGTACACGTCATCTCACGGCCACGGCGCCGCGGCGCCGACGCCCTGCGACCCGACCGCGGTCGCTGCGTCGGAAGGCGGCACTCCGACCCCGGAGGGGCTCGACCCGAGCGCAGTCCTCTGCGATCACCGGGGCGCGGCCGAAGACCTTGCGCTGGCGGCGACGATGGCTGGGCAGGACCACGGCCGCCTGTACCGCTTCGAGGTGTGGGAATGGGGCACTGTGGACATGGTGGACTCCCGCATGGGCCTGCTCACCATCAACAACCTGCCAAAGCCGGCGGCCACCGCGTACTGGATGCTCTCCCATCTTCGCGGCGAGCGCGTCGCCGTGATCAACAAGCTCGACGGGGCGCACCCATATCACCTGCTCGCCGCTCGCGATGGCGACGAGCTGACCGTCGTGGTTGCGGCGCAGAACCGCAGCGTCTCGGACCAGTTCGTTCGCGGGCTGCTCACGGAGGGGCTTGTCTTCGCCGAAGACGTCGCCCCTGCGATAGCTGACTGCCCAGCCTTCCAGTCCGAGGACTCCGAAGCGGCCATCGCTGAGCTCGCGTCAGCCGGCACAACCGCCGAAGAGCTCGTGGCCTTGTGTCCTGACAGCTTGAGCGTGACGCTCGCCGAGGCCCTCGCGGCCGCACTGGCTTATGCCGCGCCGCGCGTGGGCCAGGTCGACGCGGCCTTCGAGCTCGCCATCGACACGGAGGGTGAGTGGTCAGGCCCTGTGAATCGCTACCGCATCGATGCCTACCGCAACACCTTCGCCGAGGCCTACAGGCGCTGGCCCGACGTTCCGTTCGCCACTGACTCCTTCGACTTCGCGGCCGCCGAGGAGGCCCTGTGGAGCTACATGACCGAAGCCCTCGACGAGGTAGAGGTCGTCGACGGACACCTGGTGATCGAAGTGCTGCCCGACTCGGTGACCCTGCTGCAGGGGAACATCTCGACCAGATGACCGCGTGCCCCGGATCCGCGCCCACGAGCCGGCACGTCCGAGCCCCCGATGAGCCTCGAGCCGTCAACAGGACCTCCCGAGACGGCGAAGGGCCTGATGACCCCCTGATGCTCCCCAGAACTGACCCCCCTGTGCAGCCATCCGCGCAAGTGGATGGCGCGCCAGAGCAACGGCGGCCGCCCCGAGACCGGGACGGCCACTCTCTCTCGACTGGGTGCGCCTACTCGTCGGGCGTCCGCAGGGAGGGCCCCTGTACGCGCCCACGCCCAACGCGGCCTCAGCGGTCACGCCTGCTGCGGCGTGGGAACGTGGAGTCGTGGGGAGTCGCGTGGAGTCCCGCGCAGTCCCGCCCTCGTGTGTCCTCGGTTCAAGGTGCTCCCCAAGCGCCCGATCCTCACCGTGGGCACGGCGATGACCCTGTTGGAGGCGAGCCGACCCACGGCGGCTCGGGCCGTGGATGCCCTCGTGGCCGCAGGGATCCTGACCGAGACCACCGGCCGTAAGCGAGACCGGACCTTCCGCTACAGCGAGTACCTGGAGCACCTCCAGGTAGGGACGGACCTGGACGTGGGCTGACGGCTCTGTGCGTCCCCGGTGTGTCTTCGCCGAGGCTGGTGACATGCCTGGCGCAGGGACTTGCTTGCCGTGGCCTCGACATCTGATTCAAGGGCGGCACCTCCCTGTCTCCAGGGAGAGCAGCGCTGCCGCGAGCACCTGGCGGCGTTCGGCGTCGGAGAGGCTACGGTCGATGAGGGAGAGCAGGACCCTGGCTCGGCTCATGGGGCAGCTCCCGATGGAGCGGGGAGTATCGTGACGGTCTCGTCCGGGTCCAGCACAGCCAGGGATTCCTCCTTGCGCGGCGGGCCCGAGCGATGTAGTTCTCATAACGAGAACCGAGCACTACACGATGCCCTTCGTCAGACGAAAGCGTGGACAGGTCCTGGTGGTGCACAACCGGCGCTCCGGCGAGGACGTGAAACAGGACGTCCTGCACCGCTTCCCCGCTCCCGCCGAGCTGGAGTCGACGCTTCGGGCCGACGGTTGGAAGCGATGGTGCGAGAGCATGAGCCGGCGCCATCCGGATCTGTCCTGGGACTGGCCCCGCATGCGGGACCGGTTGCAGCGTGCGCAGGATGCTTGGGCGGAGAGCCCCGCTGGTGGGGCGGTCCGCAGGATGAAACGTATCCAGCGCCTCGCGGTCGAGCTGGAGCGGGCGCTGGCCACGACCAGCCGGGCGACGGCCAGTGAGACGAAGCTCATCGAGGACGTCCGCGGAACGCTCGAGAGCCTCCGCAGCGCGATGGACCGGCTCCTCGAGCCATCGACTGCACCTCGACACCGCCCCGCTTCGCCAGGTGGCCTGCGGTTGCTCGGTGGAGGCCTGGCCGACCAGGTGGTGGGGGCGGCCATGGAGTGCTGGCGCCGGGGTGATCGCGACGGGGCCAGAGCGCAGGCCGAGCGCGCTCTGACCATCCAACCCGATCACCTTGCGGCCAGCGCTCTGCTGGGCCGGCTCGCCATGATCGATGGAGACCCTGCGATGGCCGAGCGACACCTCGAGCGGGCCGTGCGCAGCACCGGCACGGCCGAGGGCGAAGACCACGGCGAGGACCACGAAGCTGGCGGCTTGTGGTGGTCGGCCCGCTACGATCTGGCCCTGCTACGCCGCCAACAGGGCAAGGCAGAGGAGGCCGCGCAGCTACTCCGCCAGCTCCTGGACGCCGACCCCGCCAGACGACACCTGGTGTCGGTCCTGCTCGGCGAGGCGCTGCAGGAGGTCGGGCACTACGACGAGGCCATCGAGCTGTACGAGCAGGCCGAGGATGACCCCGCGGCGTGTTTCAACCTGGCGCTGGTGTGCCACCAGACGCCGCGCCCCCACGCCGCCGAGGCTCTGCTGCGCGGCTTTGCAGCCAACCGCTATGTCGCCCCCATGCTGCTGGGCGAGCGCTGGACCCGGCTCGACGGCGATCACCTCGCGCCCGAGGCGGAGCCGGATCTGGCACGGGACTACGCACGCCGCATGGGCCCGACCTGGGAGCGCGACGCGCAGGCCATGGACTTCCTGGCCCTGCTGTGGCTCGAGCCCTGTGTCGTCGAGTGGCGCGGGAGCCTGGACATGCTCTCCCGCAACCTGGCCAACGAGCGGAGCGCGGCGGCCAGACGGCAGCTGCTGGAGAGCCGGGAGAGCCTGGTGAGCGCGCTGCACCTCCAGCGGCTGGCCGCGCTCGCCATCGAGGAGCCGCGCTGGCTGGAGGTCGAACCCGGCACACCCCTCGCGGACATGTTCGCCCGCGTGGAGCGAGAGATCCCGGATGAGCAGCGCCTGGCCATCGGCGACACCTGGGTCACCGACATGAGTCACTACGCCGAGGTGGACGAGCTCGAGGGCCGCGAGTACGCGGCGGCGAAGCGCCTCGCCGCCTACCTGGGTCGCGTCGTCTCGGCCGCCTCCTGTTGGGTTGTCGGCGTCCCGCTCGACAGCGCTATCCGTTGCCGCAGGAGGCCGGGCCGCCGGCCGTGTCCAGGCCACATCCGCCTCGTGTCCGAGGCCAGCTCTCGGAGCATCCACTGGGGCTGCACGCGCTGCAAGGACGATGGTGTCATCTCCAATTGGCGTAGCTCGCGCTGGGACCTGGATGCGGAGGCGCTCGACTCGCTGCCTGCCTGGCCGGGCCTCGTGATGGACCACCAGACCCACGCTGAGCTTCTCGACGGCTTGTCCGTCGACCATCCCCTCTACGCCCCGCTCGCCCGCGCCATCCATCATCCAGACGGTGTGGTCGTGCTCGCCGCCGAGGCAGATCTGGACCGGATGCGCGGCTTGATGGGGGGCATCGCCGAACCAGACCTTCCCAAGGAGGCATCCGCCATGGAGCTCATCGTTCTCGGCACCGGAACCACCAACGCTCGCTGCCGGATCCTCGGCGGCGAGGAACTGCTCACCCTCCGGTCGGGTTCGGCAGGCAGCCTCGTCCCTGGTGAGATCGTCACGCTGCAGCCGAGGAAGGACTGGACCTACCGCCGCAACCGCTATGTCTCGGGCGAACTCGATGGAGCCCGCGTGGACCTCGCGAGCCTGCGCCTGACGCCCCTGGCCCTCGAGCTGCTCGGCGAGTGGTCCCCCGATGAGCACTCCTGGGGCGACGAGCCCATCGAGCCCTGCCTAGAGGCCGTCCGCCGGGGCGGCCCGAGGTCGGAGTACCGCATGGAGCGCATCGATCCGGGCGACCACGACCCGACCTCGGACGGGCCGGTCCTGGCGGCCATCGAGCACCACCACTCGGGCGACAGCCTGAAGGCCGAGAAGATCCTCCACGGCATGCTGGCCACCGACTTGCGATGCCTGGACGCCCACGCCCACCTGGGCAACTTCGCCTTCGACATGGCTCCGGCACGCGCCCTCCGGCACTACGCCATGGGGGTCGGGATCGCCGAGCTGTCGTTTCCGGAGGACTTCAGCGGTGTGCTGCCGTGGGGCTACATCTCGAACCGGCCCTTCTTCAGATGCTTGCACGGCCTGGGGCTCTGCCTCTGGCGATGTGGGAGGCCCGAAGAGGCGGCCGCCGTCTTCGAGCGCATGCTGTGGCTGAACCCCACGGACAACCAGGGAGTGCGGGGCCTGGTGCCCCAAGTGCGGCGCAGGTTGAGCTGGGACGAGCACCAGGGAGCGTGAGGTCATCCCCGATCCGTGTGCGCTTGCTGGCCGAGGGGCCGAGGTCCCTTCGCCGCCGTCGCTCGCGAGCGGCGGTCCTCGACCTACCCTTCTTGGCCAAGGCTCCAGAGTCCGAAGACTACTCCTCGGCTTCGCCAAGCAGCGCGAGGAAGGTCCTCGCGTCCAGGATGTCTACGCCCTCCACCCGCCGCAACCCCAGCAGCGGTCCGTCGCCCGTCACTACACAGCTCGCTCCGGTCGGGATCTTCCTCGAGCCAGCTCCGGGCTGGCACCTCCAGGTCGACGAACTCCACCAGCGCGAAGACGGCGTCGAGCAGCCTTCAACGCTTGCTGCGGACTTCGCGCACGGCCTCCTCGACCATCTCATCGACCTCCGCCTCCGGCAGGGGGGGAAGGCTCGCGGTGCGCTCATCCCAGCGGCGGAGCAGGTCTTGTCGGCCAACGCCGAGGTTGCGGCCGCGCAGGGTGCGGACGAACTGCTCGACCAAGCCCACCTGCTCGGGCGTCAGGCCGCTGGTGTCGAGGGCGGTGGACATCGTGGAGGCTCCAGATCGACCTCAGGATAGCTTCGGGATCGCTCTTGGCCACGCAAGCCCACGGGAGGACTCGACCCGCTCAATCACGAAGTTGACGCTGCAGTACCGGGAGGGCCTGGCGCGTCTATGCCCCCTCCGTGCCCCCAAGACGCCGCGACACGAATACGCGTGATACCAGCGACTTACAAGTCCTCACGCCGGAAGTTGCATTCGGCAGTGGGCGGGGCGCAAGGGGTTGAGATTGCGTAGGTGGGCGGGATCTTGTGGGGGCGTAGTCGTGGGGAGACGGGTGCAGTCCCATGCAGTCCCGCCCTCGTGTGTCCTCGGTGTGTCCTGTCCAGCGCGCACGCCAGGTCGGGCAGGCAGCCCGTCGGAGGCTGCACGACAAGAACGACTGCATGCGTGCCCTCGACCAATAAGAACGGAGGCGTTACTATCTATGTCAGTTATGCACGAGGGCATTCTCAGGAAGAGCTGATGCGCACGACCGGCCACTACGAGCGCACCAGCGTGGCTGGCGAAGAGGTCGCAGCCTTCGTGCCTGCGCCGTTGCCACCCCGGGAGCCGCCGCTCGACCAGGACACCAGCCTGCGCGAGCGCCTGCACGCCGCCGAGGCTGCCCTCGCCCGCCTGGAGCTGGCCGGCGCCATGGTCCCGTCGCTCGACTGGTTCATCTACGCCTTCGTCCGCAAGGAGGCCGTGCTCTCGTCCCAGATCGAGGGAACCCAGGCCTCCCTGGCCGACCTGCTCGCGTTCGAAGCCGAGGAGGGCTCCGAGCCGGACGCCGACGTGGAGGAGGTCTGCAACTACCTCGACGCGGTCGCGCACGCGCGCGCCGAGCTGGCGAGCCCGACGGGCCTGCCGCTCTCGGTCCGACTGCTCGGCGAGACCCATCGGCGCCTGCTGTCGGGCGTGCGGGGGGGCACGAAGCAGCCGGGCGAGATCCGACGCAGCCAGAACTGGGTCGGCGGCTCGCGGCCCGGCAACGCGACCTTCGTCCCGCCGCCGCCTCACCTGGTCTCGCCCCTGCTGTCGGACCTCGAGCGCTACATCCACCAGGACGACGGGCTCCCCCCGCTGATCCGGGCCGGGCTGGTGCACGTGCAGTTCGAGACCATCCACCCGTACCTGGACGGCAACGGCCGCATCGGCCGTCTGCTGGTCGGCCTGCTGCTGGAGCACTGGGGCCTGCTCTCTCGTCCCCTGCTCTACCTGAGCCTCTTCTTCAAGCGGCATCGGTTCGAGTACTACCGCCGCCTGGACGGCGTCCGGGCGACAGGAGACTGGGAGGGGTGGCTGGACTTCTTCCTGGACGGCGTCGGCACCGTCGCGGCGGAGGCTGTTTGCAGTGCGCAGGAGCTGCACGCGCTGGTGACAGCCGACGGCGATCGCCTGTTGGCCCACCCCCGGGCCACCGTCACCGCGCTGCGCCTGTTCAAGGTGCTCCCCAAGCGCCCGATCCTCACCGTGGGCACGGCGATGACCCTGTTGGAGGCGAGCCGACCCACGGCGGCTCGGGCCGTGGATGCCCTCGTGGCCGCAGGGATCCTGACCGAGACCACCGGCCGCAAGCGAGACCGGGCCTTCCGCTACAGCGAGTACCTGGAGCACCTCCAGGTGGGGACGGACCTGGACGTGGGCTGACGGCGCCGTGTGTCCTCGGTGTGTCCTGCCCGCTGACGAAGGCGGAACAACCAACTGCGATCACTTGGTTCAGAGATCCGTCCGATCAAAGCTGCATTCGGCAGTCGGCGGGGCGCAAGGGGTTGAGATCGCGTAGGTGGGCGGGATCCCGGCCAGGCTGCAGTACCAGCGAGTCCCCTCCAGTCGTGGGTAGTCCGCCCTCGTGCACCCTCGGTGCGTCCCGCCCAGAATGAGGTAGCGAGGCGCCCTCGTTACCTCGTTCTCCGAGGTCGCTACCCCAATTGGGGCAGAGGGTGAGCGTCAATGCGACAGTTGACTTCTCGATTTGAGCATTTTACCTTCTCGTTATGTCGATGAGCGACGCCGATCTCGACGATGCCCTCGCGGTCCTGGGAGCACTGCTCCAGGACCGGCGGAAGACCTACGAGATCGTGCTGATCGGGGGTGGAGCGCTGCTGCTGCAAGGCCTGTTGGACCGGCCGACCAAAGACCTCGACATGGTCGCCAGGGTCGAGGGTGGCACCTGGATCGAGGCCGAGCCCCTCCCCGAGCCCCTGCAGGAGGCCATCGCCGAGGTCGCTGCCGCGCTCGACCTGCCCGACAAGTGGCTCAACGCCGGGCCGACGTTGCTCATGCGCTTCGGGCTCCCGGAGGGCTTCGCAGACCGCACATCGCGTCGGACCTGGGGGAGCCTCGTGGTCCACCTCGCCGCCCGGGTCGACCAGGTCGCGCTGAAGCTCTACGCGGCGGTCGATCAGGGACCGACGAGTCGGCACTTCGGGGACCTGCGCAAGCTGCAGCCCACGCCCGACGAGCTCCTGCGAAGTGCCCGCTGGTGCCGCACCCACGACCCCTCCGAGGGCTTCTACGAGATGCTGCGCCAGGCGTTGGCGGCGATGGGGCTGGAGCTGGACGATGGCTAGCGAGGAGCTGTCCGCGCACGCCCTCGAGCTCGCGTGGAGCCTGTGGACCGAGCTCGGCGTGCCCGGGGTGGTGCGCCGGCACACACAGGTGGCCATCGATCCCGAGCCCCTGGTCGTCGCCAGCCCGCGACTGGCCACGGAGGATCCACGGCTGCTCGGTCTCGTCTACAGCTGGTGCGCCGACAACGAGCAGCGTCTCTCCGCGAGCAGGCTCCGGGGGCTGCAGGCGCTCGCCCCGCCCGTGGCACGGGAAGCCTTCGCGGCGATGGCCACCACGCTGCGCGAGCGGCAAGGTGTGCGCTGGTCCCTCGCCTCGGAGGCTGCACCATGGCCCACCCCACCTGAGCGACGTGCCACGCACGTGGCCCCCGCGCGCCCCGGGCTGGTGCGCCTGCGGCTTCGAGCGCTGGCGGGCGTCGGCGCTCGTGCCGATGTACTCAGCGAACTGCTCGGGCGTCCGGGAACCTGGACGCGCGCCTCCGACCTGCAGGACGAGGGCTACTCGAAGCGCAATGTCGCTCGCATCCTGTCGGAGTTGTCGGAGGGGGGGCTGGTGGAAGCGCGGGCCCGGGGCAAGACACACCTGTTCCGCCTGCCGCGCTCTTCGGGGCTCGGAGAACTGGTCGGCGCGACCGGTCTGGTGTTTCCCAGGTGGAGGCCAGTGCTCCACGTCGTGCTTGCGGCGCTGGATCTGGCCGAGCTGGCCGAGCGCTCAACGGCGACGAGGCGTGTGGAGGCGCACAAGCTCGCCGAGCAGCTCCGACCCGTGGCTCAGGAGATCGGGCTGACGCCGCCCCCACCCACGCGCGGGAACCCGGAGGCCTGGGACCACGTCCTCACCTGGGCATCGGAGCAGACCGCTGCGCTGGCCCGAGGTGAGTCCCCGGCGCTGGCGCCGTAGTGCCGCGGTGCACCCTCGGTGCACCCTGCCTTGGTCATCCGGCGAGACAACCAACTGCGATCACTCAGCTCAGAGATCCGTCCGATCAAAGTTGCAATTCAACAAATTACAAGCCCG
This sequence comes from uncultured Enterobacterales bacterium, assembly GCA_964344945.1. Lineage (GTDB taxonomy): Bacteria > Myxococcota_A > UBA796 > UBA796 > CAJQPC01 > CAYFPX01. The sequence goes on along the minus strand of CAYFPX010000056.1, from coordinate 174 downwards.
CTCACACCGACTCACCTCCCACCGCCGCCGCAGCGCCCTCGGCAGGTCCCAGATCGCCGCCAGCGGCGCCCAGTCGAACACCGTCGCGATCGGCTCCAGGAAGTAGCAGAGCCGGATGTTGCCCTGAGGGTCGAAGGCCAGGTCCGAGTGCCCAGCCTTGCAGGTCAGCCCGTT
>CAYFPX010000055.1:34906-37776 GCA_964344945.1 uncultured Enterobacterales bacterium | reverse complement strand
GGCTGACCGACAAGGTCATCAACATCAACCGCGTCGCCAAGGTCGTGAAGGGCGGTCGTCGCTTCAGCTTCTCGGCCATCGTCGTCGTCGGCAACGTCGAGGGCATGGTCGGCATCGGCTTCGGCAAGGCCAACGAGGTCCCGGAGGCCATCCGCAAGGCCACCGTCAAGGCCAAGGCCCAGATGACCAACATCCCGATCATCGACGGCACCATCCCCCACGAGGTGATCGGTGAGTTCGGTGCCGGGCGCATCCTGCTCAAGCCGGCCTCGCCGGGTACCGGCGTCATCGCCGGCCCCGCCGTCCGCGCCATCATGGACGTCGCCGGCATCCGGAACGTCCTGACCAAGTCGCTGGGCTCGTCCAACAACCACAACGTCGTCCGCGCCACCGAGAACGCCCTGAGCCGCCTCGAGTCGCCGGAGCAGTACGCCCTGCGCGTCGGCCAGGACGTCGAGTCCCTGCTCGACGACTACACGGTCGGCGAGAAGTACTGGGCCTCCCGCGGCGTCGCGCTCTGATCGCGGCTCTGGAGCACACCATGAAGAAGCTCAGGGTCACCCTGAAGAAGTCCGTCATCGGCAGCACCGATGTCCAGCGCAACTGCGTCAAGGGCCTCGGTCTGCGGAAGCTGCACAGCACCCGGGTGTTGGAGAACACGCCCGCCGTCCGGGGCATGGTCAAGCGCGTCATCCATCTGGTCGACGTCGAGGAGATCGAGGCCTGAGGCCTCGAGGAGACTGTCATGGCGAACGAACTCGCAAACCTGAAGCCGGTCCCCGGCTCGACCCGGAAGCGCACCCGTCGCGGTCGCGGCGAAGGCTCCGGCCTCGGCAAGACCGCTGGTCGCGGCCAGAAGGGCCAGGGCGCCCGCTCCGGCGCTGGCATCGCCCTCGGCTTCGAGGGCGGCCAGATGCCGCTGTACCGGCGGCTGCCCAAGCGTGGCTTCCACAACATCTTCTCGAAGAAGTACACGGTCATCAACATCCGTGACCTGAACCGGTTCGAGGCCGGCACCGAGGTCACCGCCGAGCTGCTCAAGAGCAGCGGTGCGGTCTCGAAGCTGGAGAAGGACGGCGTGAAGGTCCTGGGCAACGGCGAGCTGAGCGTCGCGCTGACCGTGAAGGCCGCCAAGTTCAGCAAGTCCGCGGCCGAGAAGATCGCCGCTGCTGGCGGCACCGCCGAGGTCGTCTGATCCACGGCGGACAGGAGCTGCCAGCGTGTTCGAGACCATCGCCAACATCTTCAAGATCCCGGATCTCCGGAACCGGATCCTGTTCACGATGGCGCTCCTGTCGGTGTACCGACTGGGCATCTTCATCCCCGCGCCGGGGGTGAACCGAGCGGCGCTGTCCCGCTTCTTCAACGAGAACAGCAACACGCTCTTCAGCGTGTACGACATGTTCACCGGCGGTGCGCTGGAGCAGTTCAGCGTCTTCGTGCTGGGCATCATGCCGTACATCACCGCCAGCATCATCATGCAGGTGCTGAAGGTCGCGGTGCCTCAGTGGGAGCGGCTCTCGAAGGAGGGCCAGTCCGGTCAGAACAAGCTGACCCAGTACACCCGCTACATGACCATCGGCATCGCGCTGGTGCAGTCCTTTGCCATCTCCACCTCGCTCGAGCAGATGAAGGCCGGCGGTGTGGAGGACGTGGTCGTCGATCCCGGCCTCAGCTTCAAGCTGATGACCATGATCACCATGACCGCGGGCAGCTGCTTCGTGATGTGGCTCGGTGAGCAGATCACCGAGCGCGGCGTCGGCAACGGCGCCTCGCTGATCATCACCGCCGGCATCATCGCGCGGATGCCCATCGCGGCGATGACCCTGTTCCAGCAGGTCCGCCTGGGCGACAAGAACCTGCTGTTCCTGGTGCTGCTCGCGCTGTTCATGTTCGCCACCATCTGGGCGATCGTCTTCTTCGAGCGGGGTCAGCGGCGTATCCCCATCCAATACGCGAAGCGCGTGGTGGGCCGCCGCGTCTATGGCGGGCAGAACACCTTCCTGCCGCTGAAGGTCAACACCGCGGGTGTCATCCCGCCGATCTTCGCCAGCTCGGTGCTCATGTTCCCGGCCACCATCGGCACCTTCTACGACTCCCAGATCGTCACCCAGATCGGCGCGGCCTTCTACCCGGGGGAGTGGCTCTACAACGTCACCTACGTCGTGATGATCGTGTTCTTCGCGTACTTCTACACGGCCATCACCTTCAACCCGGTGGACGTGGCGGACAACCTGAAGAAGCACGGCGGCTACGTGCCGGGCATCCGACCGGGCCGTGCCACGGCGGACTACATCGACCACCTGCTGACCCGGCTCACGGCCGGCGGTGCGGTCTACCTGTCGATCGTCTGCATCCTGCCCACGCTGCTGATCAGCGAGTACAACGTGCCGTTCTACTTCGGCGGCACCGGGCTGCTCATCGTGGTCTCGGTCTCCCTGGACACGGTCGCCCAGGTCGAGGCCCACCTGCTCACCCGCCACTACGACGGCGTCACCAACTCCAAGAGTGGTCGCGCCCGGCACCGGCGGGCCCTCGAGCAGCAGCGCAAGAAGGGCTAGCAGGCCGCACACACCGGCGCCCTTGGCGCCACTGGAGCCACCATGGTCCTCGTTCTCTTCGGCCCCCCGGGCGCTGGCAAGGGCACCCAGGCGGCCGTGCTCTCCGACGAGCTCGGCATCCCCCAGGTCGCGACCGGCGACATCTTCCGGAAGCATCTCAAGGAAGGCACCGAGCTGGGGCAGCTCGCGAAGTCCTACATGAACAAGGGAGACCTGGTTCCGGACGAGGTGGTGTGGGACATCGTCGAGACGCGCCTCGCCCAGGACGACTGCGCCAACGGGGTCCTGCTGGACGGCTTCCCGCGCTCC
>CAYFPX010000055.1:29955-34896 GCA_964344945.1 uncultured Enterobacterales bacterium | reverse complement strand
GCTGGGGATCGTGACGGCCCTCCAGGTGCCCGACGACCTGATCGTGGCCCGCCTCACCGGCCGACGCACGTGCCTGAGCTGTGGCGCCACCTACCACGTGGAGCACAACCCCACCTCCGTCGAGGGCGTCTGCGACCGCTGCGACGGCGACGTGGTGCAGCGCGAAGACGACCAGGAAGAGACCATTCGAGCCCGGCTGGCCACCTACAAGCGCCAGACCGAGCCCGTGCTGACCTACTTCCGGGGCTTCGACATGGTCGCCGACATCGACGGCACGGGGGACATCGAGGCCGTGAGCCAGCGCCTCCGCCTGGCCATCGGCTAGCGCAGCCTCGCCTGATCGCCGCCTGACCCGCCATGATCCACATCAAGGCCCCCTGGGAGATCGCCATGATGCGGTCGGCCGGCGAGCGGCTGGCCGAGGTCAAGGCGCTGGTGAGGGAACAGGTTCGTGTGGGCGTGACGACCGCGGACCTGGACCGCATCTGCGAGGAGCAGATCCGCAAGCGCCAGGCCGTGCCGGCGTTCAAGGGCTACCAGGTCGGCCAGCACGTGTTCCCGGCGAGTCTCTGTGCGAGTCGGAACGAGCAGGTCGTGCACGGCATCCCGGACGACCGGCCGCTGGAGGAGGGCGAGCTCATCTCCCTGGACTTCGGCCTCATCTACGGGGGGTACCACGCCGACTCCGCCTTCACGGTGGTGCTCGGACAGGCCTCGGAGCCAGTGTCCAAGCTGCTTGACGTGACCCTGAAGAGCTTATATGAGGCGGTGGCTCTGGCCCGTCCGGGCAAGAGAGTGGGTGACCTGGGCAACCGGGTCCAGGTTCTTTGCGAGTCTCAAGGGCTCGGCGTGGTCAGGGACTACGTCGGGCACGGCATCGGTCGACAGCTGCACGAGGAGCCCGCCGTCCCGAATTTCGGGAAGAAGGGCACCGGCGTCCCCCTCAAGGCGGGCATGTGCATCGCCATCGAGCCGATGATCACCCTGGGGACCCACAAGACCCGCACGCTGGGCGACGGCTGGACCGTCGTGACAGCGGACGGCAGCCTGGCCGCCCACTTCGAGCAGACAGTCCTCATCACCGACGGTGACCCCGAAGTCCTGACCAGTCTGGACGGCGGACTCACCTGACCCCCACAGAGCTGACAATCCACCGATGAACCCGCGAGAGCGGGCGAGGAGCGGAACATGAAGGTCAAGGCCTCGGTCAAGCGCATGTGCGACAAGTGCCGCGTCATCAAGCGGCGCGGCGTCGTGCGCGTGATCTGCGAGAACCCCAAGCACAAGCAGCGCCAGGGCTAGGGAGCACACATGGCACGCATCGAAGGTGTCGATCTCCCGCGCCACAAGCGCATCGACATCGCACTCACCTACATCTACGGCATCGGCCGGACCACCGCGAAGGACATCCTCGAGGTCGCCCAGGTCGAGCACCACATCCGCACCTCCGATCTCAGCGAGTCCGAGATCGCCCGCATCCGCGAGGTCATCCAGCGCGACCACAAGGTCGAGGGTGAGCTCCGGAAGCAGGTCGCGATGAACATCAAGCGGCTCATCGACCTGGGCACCTACCGGGGCCTGCGCCACCGGCGTGGCCTGCCCGTCCGCGGCCAGCGGACCCACACCAACGCCCGGACCCGCAAGGGACCGAAGCGCGTCGTCACCAAGCGGAAGGGGAAGTAAGCCATGGCCGCCGGAAAGAAGGCTCGCAAGAGCAAGCGCGTCAAGAAGAACATCCCGGTCGGCGTGGTGCACATCCAGGCCACCTTCAACAACACCATCGTCACCATCACCGACCCGGCCGGCAACACCGTCGCCTGGTCGAGCGCTGGCGTCCGGGGCTTCAAGGGCTCCCGGAAGTCCACGCCCTTCGCCGCCCAGCTGGTGGCCGAGGACGCGGCCCGCAAGGCCATGGACCACGGCATGAAGTCGGCGGGCGTGTTCGTGAAGGGACCCGGTGGTGGCCGTGAGTCCGCTCTGCGGGCCATCGCCAACAGCGGGCTCAAGATCACGCTCATCAAGGACGTGACCCCGATCCCGCACAACGGCTGCCGGCCGCCCAAGCGGCGCCGGGTCTAGACCAACCTCTCAACAACCCGTGCGGGGGCGTCCGCCCCTGGCTGACCACCCCCCGGCGCCTCGCGGTGTCGGGGGCACACCTTCCGGGCGGGTGAAGGACCTCCGAGCGGTCACTCGGAGGAGGAAACCCGCCCTGGAGCACTGAGCATCATGGATCCGTTCGTCTACGCAAACTGGCGCAACCTCATCAAGCCCCGCCGCGTCGAGCGCGACAACAAGTCGACCGACACCTACGGCAAGTTCATCGCCCGCCCGCTCGAGCGCGGCTTCGGCGTGACCCTCGGCAACAGCGTGCGCCGGGTGCTGCTCTCATCCCTGCAGGGCGCGGCCATCACCAGCGTCCGCATCGACGGCGTGCTGCACGAGTTCTCCAGCATCCCCGGCGTCGTCGAAGACGTCACCGACGTGGTGCTGAACCTCAAGGGCGTGGTCTTCAAGACCACCACCATCGAGCCCCTCACCGCCACCATCGAGAAGAAGGGCGAGGTCGGCAAGGCCATCGTGGTCACCGCTGGCGACATCTCCTTCGAGGGCGAGGGCGCCGAGGTCCTCAACCCCGAGCACCCGATCGCCACCCTGACCGACGGCGGCACCTTCCGGGCCGAGCTCACCATCAAGATGGGCAAGGGCTACGTGCCCGCCGCCGTGAACAAGGTCGAGGGCCAGGCCCTGGGGGTCATCGCGGTGGACTCCATCCACACCCCGATCCGCAAGGTCAAGTACACGGTCACCAACGCCCGTGTCGGCAACCGGACCGACTACGACCGCCTGACCCTCGAGGTCTGGACCAACGGCTCCGTCGCTCCCGAGGACGCGGTCGCCTACAGCGCCAAGATCCTCAAGGAGCAGCTCAACATCTTCATCAACTTCTCCGAGGAAGACGAGCCTGTCGAGGTCCTGGGCTCCGAGCCGAACGAGGAGATCAACGAGAACCTGTTCCGCCGCGTCGACGAGCTCGAGCTCTCGGTGCGCTCGGCCAACTGCCTTCAGAACGCCGGCATCGAGTACATCTACCAGCTGGTGGAGAAGACCGAGGCCGAGATGCTCAAGACCAAGAACTTCGGCCGCAAGTCCCTCAACGAGATCAAGGAGCTCCTCGGCGAGCTCGGCCTCGCCCTGGGCACCAAGCTGCCTCCGAACTTCCCGCGCAACCGCCAGTAGGCGGGGCGTGACTCTGGGCCGGCGCTCGCCGGCCCACCCTGGAGTCCCTCATGCGACACCTCAAGGCCAACCGCAAGCTCGGCCGCAACAGCACCCACCGCGAGGCCATGTTCCGCAACATGGTCACCTCGCTCATGCTGCACGGCCGCATCCAGACCACCGAGGCCAAGGCCAAGGAGGTCCGCCGGCTCGCCGAGAAGATCATCACCCTCGGCAAGCGCGTCCCGCCCAGCTCTCTGGAGGGCCTGAGCGGCGCGGAGCTCCAGAAGGCCACCGCGGCCCGCGTGCACGCCATCCGGCAGGCCCGCAACACGGTCAACGACCGTGAGGCCCTGGACAAGGTCTTCAACGAGTACAGCGAGCGCTACAAGTCCCGTCCCGGCGGCTACACCCGGATCTACAAGCTGGGCTACCGCGCCGGTGACAACGCCGCGATGAACCTCATCGAGCTCGTGACCGAGCCCTGCGAGCCCAAGGGCAAGCAGTCCCCGGTCGCCGAGGTCGCCGCGGCGGAGCCCGAGGCGCCCTCCGCTGACGCTGCCGCTGAAGAGCCTGCCGCTGAAGAGCCTGCCGCTGAAGAGCCTGCCGCTGAAGAGCCTGCTGCCGATGAGGACACGGGCGACGAGCCCACCGCCGGCTGAGCCGACGGCGTTCCGACCGTGCGGCCGGCACCTTCGGGTGCCGGTCGTGCTGCTTCGGGGATTGCCCTTCGCGGAGGCTGTGAACCCGATAGGACGTCCCCGGAGGTCTCGTGGAGCAGGAGGCTGCGATTCGTCGAGCTCGTGAGCGCCTCGGGCGTTGGATGCAGCGGCACAACAAGAAGAACACCCGCCAGCGGGCTGTCATCGTGGAGACCTTCCTCCAGGTGGGCGGACACGTCTCGCTCCAGGGCCTGCTCGACAGGGTCCAGGAGACCGAGCCCGGTGTCGGCTTCGCCACGGTCTACCGGACCATGAAGCTGCTGACCGAGGCCGGGGTGGCCCACGAGCGACGCTTCGGCGAGGGCCAGGCGCTGTATGAGCTCGAGGTCTCCGGCGAACACCACGACCACCTGATCTGCACGACCTGCGACCACATCTTCGAGTACGAGGACGAGGTCATCGAGCAGCGCCAGCACGAGATCGCCGGGGCGCACGGACTGCGCATCGTGCGGCACGTGCACGAGATGTACGGCGAGTGTCTGGCGCCCGCCACCTGCCCTCGGAACAAGGCCGCCAGGGCTCATTGACAGGGGTTGGGCCCACGTTAGATGGCCCGGCATCAGCGCGGGTGGCGGAATTGGTAGACGCGCAAGGTTGAGGGCCTTGTGGCCACTAGGCTGTGAGGGTTCGAGTCCCTCCTCGCGCACCATCAGAGACGAGAAGGCCGCTGTCCTCACGGACAGCGGCCTTCTTCCTTCGCCGGGAGGCGGGACCTACTCAGCGCCCTCGCTGGCCGGGGCAGGCGGCTCGTCGGAGGCGTTCAGCACCTCTTCGGCGGCCTCTTCGACGATGTTCGGGATGTCCGGGGCCGCGGGCGCTTCCTCGGCGGCCGGCTCGGCGGGGATGCCCCAGTCGATCTCGTCCAGCCCGCTCTCCAGCAGCTCGTCTTCGATCTTGCCGCCACCCGCAGCCTGCTGGTCCGAGTAGATGGCCAGGGTGATGCTGGTGAACATGAACAGGACCGCGACCACCGTGGTGGCCTGGGTCAGTGGGCTGCAGG
>CAYFPX010000055.1:6927-29915 GCA_964344945.1 uncultured Enterobacterales bacterium | reverse complement strand
CTGCCCTTGCCGGGCTGGAGCAGGATCACGAGGATCAGGATGAAGCACAGGACGATGTGCAGGACGGTCGTGAAGAGAAACATGGTGCTGCCTGACTAACTGGCCTGGACGATGGCCGTGAAGCTCTCGGCGTCCAGCGACGCTCCCCCGACCAGGCCGCCGTCGATGTCCGGCTGCGAGAACAGGGTGGCGGCGTTGCCGGGCTTCACGGAGCCCCCGTACAGGATGCGGATCTGCTCCGCGACGTAGGTGGGAAGGCGCTCGCCGATCCAACGCCGGATGAAGGCGTGGACTTCCTGGGCCTGGCCCGGGGTGGCGGTGACGCCGGTGCCGATGGCCCAGACCGGCTCGTAGGCGATGACCGCGGCCACGACCTGGTCCTCGGCCAGCCCCGCCAGTCCCGCCTCGAGCTGGGCAGAGACCACGGCCTCGACCCGCCCCGCCTCGCGCTCCTGGAGGGTCTCGCCGATGCACAGCACCGGCAGCAGGCCGGCGCGGAGGGCGGCGTGGACCTTGTTGTTCACGTCGGCGTCGGTGTCGCCGAAGATGGCGCGACGCTCGCTGTGGCCGCAGAGCACGTAGTGACAGCCCAGCTCGCGGATCATCTCGCCGCTGACCGCACCGGTGAAGGCGCCCGACACCTGGGCGTGCAGGTCCTGGGCGCCCACGTGGACGCCGGTGTGCTGCAGGCGCTGGGCCACGCCGGGCAGGGTCACGAAGGGGGGAAAGACGGCCACGTCGACCCGGGTCTGGTCGCTCAGGGCGCTCTTGAGCGCCATGGCCAGGGCTTCGCCGGCCCGCGGGCCGTGGTTCATCTTCCAGTTGCCCGCCACGAGCAGTCGCCGAGCCATCTCAGGCTCCCTTGCTGCGCAGCGCGGCCAGCCCCGGCAGGTCGGCGCCCTGGACGAATTCCAGGGCCGCGCCGCCGCCCGTGCTGATGTGGGTGATCTGCTCGGCCATGCCCAGCTGGTTCACCGCGGCTGCGCTGTCGCCCCCGCCCACCACCGTGTAGGCGTCGGCGGCCGCGACGGCCTCGGCCACCCCGCGGGTGGCGCCGGCGAAGGCTTCGACCTCGAACATGCCCATGGGGCCGTTCCAGAACACGGTGCCGGCGCGGGCGATGAGATCGGAGAAGCGACCGACGCTCGCCGGGCCCACGTCGAAGCCCTTGAGGCCGGCGGGGATCTCCTTGAGGACCTGGGCCTCGCCGGCGGGGCCCTCGCTCGCCACGTGATCGGTTGGCAGGAACACGCTGACGCCCTTGGCGGTGCAGCGCTCGAGCAGGCGCTGGGCCAGCAGCAGCCGGTCCTCCTCGACCAGCGAGTCGCCCACCTCGACCCCCTGCGCCCGCAGGAAGGTGTAGGCCATGGCGCCGCCGATGAGCAGGGAGTCCACGCGGTTCATCAGGGCTTCGAGCACGGCGATCTTGTCGCTGACCTTGGCCCCACCCAGGATGCCCACGTAGGGACGCTCGGGGCCCTCGAGCAGCTTGTCGAGGGCGCGGATCTCCCGGGCCACCAGGGGACCGCAGCACGCGGAGTCGAAGTGCTCCAGCACCCCGACGACCGAGGCGTGGCCCCGATGGAGGGCGCCGAAGGCGTCGTTGACGTAGAGGTCGCCGAGGCGGCCCAGCTGGGCCGCGAAGGTGGCGTCGTTGGCCTTCTCGCCCGGGTGGAAGCGGAGGTTCTCGATGAGGAGCACGCCGCCCTTGGGGATCTCCCGGGTCAGGTACTCGACGTCGTCGCCCACGGTGTCGTCGTGGAAGTGCACCTCGGATCCGAGCAGCTCGGCCAGGCGGACCCCCACGGGCAGCAGGCTCAGCCCCGGCACCCGCCGCCCCTTCGGCCGGCCCAGGTGACTGCAGAGCACGGTCCGGGCCCCGGCCTCCTGCAGCTGCCGGATGACCGGCAGCGCGGCGACGATGCGGGTGTCGTCGGCCACCCGGCCGTCGGCCAGGGGCGTGTTCAGGTCCAGGCGGACCAGCACCCGCTGGCCGTCGAGAGCCGCCGGGTCCAGGTCCCCGAGCTCGCGGATGCCGCGGATCATCGCCGCTCCTTGCCGAACAGCAGGCGGGTCAGGTCGACCATGCGGCTGGAGAAGCCCCACTCGTTGTCGTACCAGCTGAGGACCTTGACCAGGTTGCCCTCCAGCGAGCTGGTCATGGCCAGGTCGGCGATGCTGGAGTGGGGGTCGCCCACGATGTCGCCGGAGACGATGGGGGCGTGGCGGGCGTCGAGGACGCCCTTCATGGGGCCGGCGGCGGCTTCGGAGAGCGCGGCGTTGACCGCCTCCGCGCTGGCGCTCGTGCCCAGCTCGGCCACCAGGTCCACCAGGCTGCCGTTCGGCGTGGGCACGCGGACGGAGATGCCGTCGAGCTTGCCGTTGAGGGCTGGCAGGACCTTGCCCACGGCGATGGCGGCGCCGGTGGTGGTCGGCACCATGTTCACGGCGGCGGCCCGGCCCCGCCGCAGGTCGCGGTGGGGGGCGTCGAGCAGGCGCTGGTCCATGGTGTAGGAGTGGATGGTGGTCATCAGGCCGCGCTCCACGCCGAAGCTGTCGTGCAGCACCTTGGCGATGGGGGCCAGGCAGTTCGTGGTGCAGCTGGCGTTGGAGACCACGGCGGCTTCGGTGAGGTCGAACTCGTGGTCGTTCACGCCGACCACGACCGTGGCGTCGAGCTCGCCCTTGCCCGGGGCGGAGATGATGACCTTGCGGGCGCCGGCCTGGCGGTGGAGCTCGGCCTTGTCCCGGTCGCGGAAGATGCCCGTGCACTCGAGCACCACGTCGACCTGCTTCGCCCGCCAGGGAAGGGCGGCCGGGTCGCGCTCGGCGCTGGTAGCGACGACGGTGCCGCCGATGTCCAGCCCGCCGTCGACCGCAGCGACCGACTCGCCGAAGCGGCCGTGCACGGAGTCGTGCTTGAGCAGGTAGGCCAGGGTGTCGTCGCTGGTCAGGTCGTTGATGTGGACGAACTCGATCTCGGGATCGTCCCAAGCGGCACGGAGAACACTGCGGCCGATGCGACCGAACCCGTTGATGGCGACGCGGATGGACATGGACCTTCCTCTGTTGGGGGACCGCGGCGGCCCGGACTAACCGCCTCGCCCCCCCGGATCCAGGCCCTTCGAGGCCGCTTGGCAGGCGGTCTCGGGCCCGGTACGAAGGGCCAGGAGGCCGCGCACGTGCCAGTCCTGGTCACCGGGTTCGAAGCCCCCCAGGAGGGGGTCCTGCCGCTGGAGGCCCTCGCTCGTCACCTCGGTGTCACCGTCGAGGCTCTCGGCGAGGTGACCCTGGTCAAGCGCAGCCTGGATGCTCGCCAGCGCGTGAAGCGCTGGACGGCGAACTACAAGGTGGTGCTGCCCGAAGGCCAGGAGGGCGTGCTCGCCCGGGAGGTCGCCAATGTCCGGGCCTGGACCGACCGCGACGACGGCCGGTACGGCCTGGTCGATCCGCTGCCCCCGCGCCCGCTGCGCTTCGCCCGGACCCTGCGACCCATCATCGTCGGGGCCGGACCCGCCGGGCTCTTCGCCGCCCTGCGCCTCGCAGAAGCCGGAGCGCCTGGGCTCTTGCTGGAGCGAGGCGGGCCGGTGGAGGCCCGGGTGAGGTCGGTCAGTGGCTTCTGGCGGGGTGGCGCACTGGACCCGGAGTCCAACGTGGTCTACGGCGAGGGCGGCGCAGGCACCTTCTCCGACGGCAAGATCTACACCCGTCGCCGCGACGGCGAGCTCGGCTACATCTTCCATCGCCTGGTGGCCTTCGGGGCGGATCGGGCCGCCCTCCAGGAGTCGTGGGCCCACCTGGGCACGGACAAGGTCCGGGCCATGCTGCCCCGCATCCGAGCCCGGCTGGAGGCCCTGGGGGTCGAGGTGCGCTTCGGCGCCGCGGTCAGTCGCTTCCTCGTGGAAGGCGAGCGCTGTGTCGGCGTGGGCCTGGTCGACGGCTCCGAGGAGCGCGGCGGACCGGTGCTGGTGGCCACGGGGCACAGCGCCCGCGACACCTACCGGGCGCTGTTGGCGGCGGGCGCAGAGGCGGTCCAGCGACCGGTGCACATCGGGGCCCGCATCGAGCACCCCCAGAGCCTCATCGACCGCTCTCGCTACCGGGGCGAGCGGGGGGACCTGCCGCCCGCCAGCTACCGCTTCACCACCGAGAAGGGCCGCAACGCGGGCACCGGGCGCCCCGCACACACCTTCTGCATGTGTCCGGGCGGCATGGTCGTGCCAGCGACGAACCACGCGGGGCGCGTGGTGGTGAACGGCATGTCCTTCGCCGCACGGCGGGCGTTCTGGGCGAATTCCGCCGTCATCGTCCAGGTGCGGGCCAGCGAGTTCGGCGGCGAGGACCCCGAGGCCGGCCTGCGCTTCCAGGACGCTCTGGAGACCCGCGCCTTCGAGCTCGCGGGTGAGACCTACGCCGCGCCGTCACAGCGCGTTCAGGACCTGCTGGCCGGGCGGGCGGGCGGGGACCTGCCGCGCACCAGCTACCCCCAGGGGGTGGTGTCCACGGACCTGCGGATGCTGTTCCCGGACTTCCTGGTCGAAGGTCTGATCCGCGCGGTACGGCTCTTCGATCAGCGCCTCCCCGGCTTCGCGGGGCCGGAGGCTGTCTTGATCGCCCCGGAGACCCGCACCACGGCCCCGCTCCGCTTCCTGCGGACCGACGACCTCCACAGCAGCAGTGTGCGGGACCTCCTGCCGGTCGGGGAGGGCGCCGGCTACGCGGGCGGGATCGTGTCCGCGGCCCTGGACGGGCTCCGGGCGGCCAACAGCGTGCTCAGCGAGCACCAGGTCGGCGCCAGGTCCGACCGGCGCTGATCAGCGGAAGGAGACGTCGAAGGACCCGCCGCTGAGGTCCACCAGGGCCCGCTGGACGTCGCCCGGCTCGCGACCGGCGCAGCTCGTGTCGTCCACGGACCAGGTGATGGCGGCGTTCGTGCCAGAGGTGGCCGGGTCCATGCTCCAGGACCCGCTCTCGGTGCACTCCATGCGCTCGTCCATGATCTCGACGGCGGCCGCCGCCGACCAGGTGGCGTCGGACTCGAAGGACATCGAGTCGTACTTGAGCACGCCGTCGTCGGTGGGGGAGAACCTCGTGATCTCCAGGGCGGCGAGGGCCTTGGTGAAGTCCTTCGACGCCTTGTCCTGGGGCAGGTCGGAGCTGGTCTCCGCGGAGGCTTCTGCCGGTGCCTCCTCGGCGGCGTCGGCGGAGGACGCGGGGTCCTTCTTCTCGCCACAGGCGAGGATCAGGGCGGCACAGCTGGCGAGCAGAACGGGGCGGGTCATCACACTCCTCCTGGGCGAGTCGTAACCCCCCGAAGGCGGCTGTGGACAACTGCTGCGCATCTGCCGGGAATTCAACGACTTATGGCTCGGTGCGCAGTGATTGCACACTGGATAACATTGCAGATTACAAGGACTTGAGCCTGCTCATGGGCGTCTGCGGGGAGTCGGTGCAGTTGTCCACAGCTGTGGATAACTTCGGGCCCTCGGGGCAGGGGTTAGACGATCCTGCCAAGCAGGAGGTCCAAGCCCGTGCGGTGGGGTGACCCGGCATTCTCGGCCCTGCTCGCGGCGGGCTACCTGGGGCTGGTCACGGCCGTCTGGGCGCTGTTGACGACCGGGCTGCAGGGCTGGGCTCGGCGCTGGCGGGTGGAGCGCTCCGCGGAGCCGGTGGGCGAGGACCTGCGGGTCAGCGTGGTCGTGCCTGTGCGCGACGAGGCCACCACCATCGGGGCCTGCCTCGACGCCCTGTTGGCGTCCGAGCCGCCGCCTCTGGAGGTGGTGGTGGTCGACGACGGCAGCGAGGACGAGACCTGGGACGTCGTGTCCGCCCGAGCCGACGACGACTCCCGGGTCCGGTTGGTCGAGGGCACGGAGCCCCCAGCCGGCTGGGCTGGCAAGCCCTGGGCCTGCCAGCGCGGCGCCGGCGAGACCGCCGGGGACTTCGTGCTCTTCGTCGACGCCGACGTGAGGCTGGCCCCCTGGACCCTCGGCGAAGCCGCCCATCGCATGCACGAAGAGGGCCTGGACCTGCTCTCCTGGGTCGGAGACACGGACTTCGAGGACCTCGGATCGAAGGCGGTGGGGCCCCTGGTGGACTGGTTCCTGCGTGGCACTGTCGATCTCGAGGCGGCCAACGACCGCGGTCGGCCCGAGGGCATCGCGCGTGGCAGCTTCCTGATGGTGCGCCAGAGCGCCTACGACGAGGTCGGGGGGCACAGCACGGCGGGGGACCACCTGCTCGACGACGTCGCCCTCGCCCGCGCCTTCAAGAAGCGCGCCCGGCCCTGTGCCTTCGCCCATGCCCCCGGGGCCTACCGGGTGGCGCAGCGCGCGGGGCTGGCTGGGGTCCTCGCCGGGGGTCGGCGGCGACTCTACGAGGCGCTGGGGCGGAGCCCGGTCCTGGCCGGGGGGGTGGTGCTGTTCGTCCTGATCGGCATGGTCGCGCCGTTCGCGCTCCTGGCGATCGGGCTGTTCGTCCGCCTGCTGCTGGGCTGGACGGTTGCGGGCTGGGGCTGGCTGGCGTGGCTGGCCCTGGTGTGCGGCCTGGTGCTGGCCTTCCGCTACCAGCTCGAGCGCCTGGACGGACGGAGTGGTCACCAGGCCTGGCTGCAGCCGGTCTCGGCCCTGGTCTTCGCCGGGCTGCTGCTGGTGAGCACGCTGCAGGTGGAGACCCGCTGGCGAAGGCGGGACTACGTCGACGGGCGGGCGCGATCCTGAGGGACCCTGGCGGGTCACGTTCCGCCCGGCGCGGACGTACCGATCTCCCTTGACACCCCGACCGCGCGCGATAGTTGGCTGCCGCTCTGCGGGAGTAGCTCAGTTGGTAGAGCGCCAGCTTGCCATGCTGGTTGTCGCCGGTTCGAGTCCGGTCTCCCGCTCCATCCAGGTGAAGACCCCGGCGCGCCGCGTCGGGGTCTTCTCGCTTCGGCAGCGGAAGGACCCCATGTCGCCGCCTGCAGAGCCGATCCGGTCCATGCTTCGTACACAGGGGGAACCCTTGCAAGGCCCCCCCCTGAGCGAGTAGGTTTCACGCACCCCTGACCCTCCTTTCAAGACAAGGCGGCCCCATGCGCCTCCAGATCCTTCCCGTCGTGGCCTTCGCTGCCCTCACCCTGGGCGCCTGCGGGGACGACACGACCTCGGGCACCGACTCCGACAGCGGCAGCACGACCGGCGCGACCGACTCCGGCACCACCGACGACGGCGACGCCGACGACGACGGCGTCACCGAGGCCGACGGCGACTGCAACGACGCCGACCCGACCATCTACCCGGGCCGTGGCGAGGACTGCAACGGCGTCGACGACAACTGCAACGGCCAGGTCGACGAGGGCCAGGCCGACACCGACGGCGACGGCGTGGCCGACTGCGTGGACGAGGAGGAGTGCGACGGCCAGGACAACAACGGCGACGGCGAGATCGACGAGGGCTTCCCGGACAGCGACGGCGACGGCAACGCCGACTGCGTGTCGGAGGAGATCTGCGACGGCGTCGACAACGACGGCGACAGCAGTGTCGACGAGGGCTTCGACGGAGACGGCGACGGCCACGCCGAGTGCACCACCGACTGCGACGACGCCGACTCCGACGTCAACCCCGACGCTCTCGAGGTCGCGGGCGATCTGGTCGACAACGACTGCGACGGCCTGGTCGACGAAGACGAGTGGGCGGAAGGCGACCTGGTCATCACCGAGCTGATGGTCAACCCCGGCGCTACCTCCGACGCCCACGGCGAGTACATCGAGATCAAGAACGCCACCACCCGCGTGCTCTACCTCAACGGCCTGGTGCTGAGCTCCAGCGTCGACGGCGACTCCCACACCATCGCCTCGGACGACATGGTCATCCTCAACGCTGGGGAGCTCCTGGTGCTCGGCAACAACGCCGACTCCTCCCAGAACGGACTGGTCACCGTCGGCTACGAGTACGAAGGCTTCAGCCTGAGCAACGAGGTCGACGAGGTCACGATCTGGGCCGGCGAGGTCATGATCGACTCGGTGGCCTGGGACGACGGCGCCACCATGCCGGACCCCGAGGGCGCCTCCATCCAGCTCGATCCCTTCTTCCTGACCGCCGCCGAGAACGACAACGCCGACTACTGGTGCGACTCGATCGAGACCTGGGGCACCGGCACGGACATGGGATCGCCGGGCGAGGAGAACCCCCTGTGCCACGACACGGACCACGACGGGGACACCTACACCACCTCCGACGGTGACTGCGACGATCTGGACCCGGACGCCTACCCCAACGCCCCGGAGAAGGACGGCGACAAGGACAACGACTGTGACGGCGACGTGGAGCACATGCCCACCGCCGACGCCAGCTACGACAGCGACTCCACGCCCAACGGCGACAGCATGACCCACGCCTGGGAGCTCACCAGCGCACCGCCCACCTCGGCCCTCACCACCAGCGACATCCAGGCGACCACCGACGAGGAGCCGGTCTTCTACCCGGACGTCGACGGTGCCTACGTCTTCTCCCTGACCGTCACCGACTCCGGCGGTGCCTACAGCTACCCGGACTCCCTGACCGTCGCGATCGCCACCCGGCCCGACAACACCGACCCCGTCGCCGAGGCCGGGGACGCCCAGACCTACTCCGAGGAGGTCTCCTGCCAGGCGTACAGCTACGGCGAGTACTACACCCGTGACGACTGCGAGGACTACGAACACACCCTGGACGGCGGCGACTCCTCCGACCCGGACGGCGACGAGCTGACCTACAGCTGGGTGGTCCTGAGCGGCGACGGCACCTTGACAGACGAGACCACCGCCACCCCGACCCTGACCCAGGGCGGCCCCTCCACCGAGTACGGCGAGACCAACTCGGAGGACGTCGAGGTCGAGCTCACCGTGACCGACTGCATGGGCGCGACCCACACGGACACCGTGACGGTCTCCTTCGAGTGCACTGGGACGTAGCGCCGGCTTGGGCCACCAACCCACGCCGGGCGGCGCTGCCTGATCCGCGTCGACCGGGAATCCACTCTCAGCTCGGCGCCAGCACCCCCTCGGTCCAGAAGCGGCGATCCCGCTCGGCCGCGCGGTCTCGGCGTGCCCGGAAGCCGTGGGCGGTCTCCGCGGACAGGCCCACGGCCCACAGGTAGGTCTCCAGCACCCGATCCCGCTCCCAGCGCTCCAGGGCCTGGAGCGGCCAGCTGGCTCGCTGCTCCTTGCGATCCCCCTCTGGCAAGGCTCGCCAGGTGGCCAGCAGGACCTGCACCGCGGTCGCACCCGGAGGCAGCTCCCCGGGGTCGGCAGCTCGGGCCGCCTCCAGGCCCGCGAGCCAGGCGGCCCGGGACCGAGCGCCCAGGCCCCGGGCGAGGCGTAGCTCCCCGTCGACCTGGGCGACCTGGGGCGGCAGGGGCACGGGCAGGACCTCCCGGCCCCGGGCCCGGTGGGCGTGTCCGAGCAGGATCGTGGCGGTCCCGTGCAGGGGGTTGGCCAGCAGCGCCTGCACGGCCCGCTCCAGGGCCTCGCCGGCCCGGCCGCCCTTCAGCGCGGCCCGGCCCAGGCGGACCAGGAGCGCGGGCAGCGGGCCGAGGCGGGCCCGCACCGACTCCCAACAGCCCAGGGCCTCCTCTCCCCGGCCCAGGAACCAGCACAGGTCGCCGACGGTGGTGCGCGTGCGGGGGTGGTCCCGCTCGCTCAGGGCCCGCCGCGCAGCGATCAGTGCGGCCTGCGGGTCCCCCGCCAGCCACGCCTCGGCGGACCCCGCCAGCTCGGGTGGCGGACCCGGCAGGGCGGTCTCCGGCAGGGCGGCCTCGGCCCGGGCGGTGCGGGCGACCGGGTGGTGGGGCACCCGCCGCTCGAGCTGCTGGAGCAGGCCTTCGAGCCGCTCCGGGTCGCCGCCGAGGTGGTGGGCCAGGCGGAACCGGAGACGCTCGGCCTCCTGGGCCAGCTGGGAGGGAACGATCACGGCTCTCCGGGGGCGAGGGGCAGCGGTGGCCGACCCGCCGATGCCTTGCGTAGAGTAGCCGCGCCGGGGTACTGGGGGCCCTCGCCGGAGGAGTGCTCTTGTCGCGGTTGGGACCGCTGGTGGCTCATCGGGTCGCAGGCAGCAAGGAGGGCGACCCCACGGTCGTGCTGGTGCATGGCTTCGGCCAGGGCGCCTGGATCTGGCGGCGCGACCAGGCCCTGCTGGCGGAGGCCGGCTGGACCTCTGTGGCCGTGGACCTGCCCGGTCACGGCGCAGACGCCGGCGGGGATGCGGCCTTCGACGACCTGGTCGCGGGCCTGGTCGGCGCGGTGTCCCAGCTGGACCAGCCGGTGCTGGTCGGTCTCGGGGGCGGGGCCCTGGTGGCCCAGGTCGTCGCCGAGCGCACCAGCCTGTCGGCCCTGGTCCTCATCAACCCGCTGCCCTCGGGCGACGTGAAGTACCGGCCGGGCGCGGCCGGGGCTCAGGCCCTGATCGGGGCGCTGCCCTCCGTGCTGGGCGGAGGGGTCGAGCTGTCCCTGGGCGCCGCCTCGACCACCATCCTGAGCGCGGTGCCCGAAGGCGACCGCGCGAGCGTGCACGGCCAGCTGGCCCCCTGGCCGGGTGGCCTGGTGCGCAGCCTCCTCCGCAGGCCCTCGGTGACCCCGACCGGGGTGGCCACCCTGGTCCTGACCGGGCTGCAGGACGAGATGGTCCCGTCGGCCACGAGCCGCCTGGTCGGCGACTACCACAACGCCGTGACCTGGCGCTTCGACGACGTCGGCCACCTGCCGCCGCAGGAGCCCACCGGCGAGCGCCTGACCCGGGCCATGCTCGAGTGGCTGGCGAATCCCCAGCCTCGCAAGGTCCTGGAGATCCACGCCTTCCAGCCCGCCGAGGGCGTCGGCGAGGGCGAGCGCGAGGCCCGCCGTCCCAAGAAGACCGCCCGCTCCAACTCCCGCTTCCTGCGCAAGAACCGCGAAGCGGCCTCCGAGGCGGCGTTCAAGGGGGAGAGCTAGAGAGACCCCGGGCGATCCGCGCCGGCAGCGCGGGCCCCTGGTAGATGAAGCCCGTGTAGACCTGGACCGCGGTACAGCCGAGGCCCAGCATCGCAGCGGCGGTCTCCGGGGAGTCGATGCCCCCCACGCCCACCACGGGAACCCGGCCACCGACCGCCTCGACCACCGCGGCGACGCGCTCCAGGGCCAGCGAGTGCAGCGGCGCTCCCGACAGCCCACCGGTCTGCTCGGCCGGCACGGGTCGGGTGATGGTGGTGTTGGTCGCGATGAGGCCGCGGGCCCCCACCCCCAGGACGGTCTCGACCGCCTGCGCGGCCGCCTCTGGGGTGAGGTCCGGCGAGAGCTTCACGAACACCGGCAGGTCTGGTGCCTCTTCGACCACCGTGCCGGCGATGCGGGCCAGGGCCTCGGGGGCCTGCAGGTCTCGAAGGCCCGGCGTGTTCGGGGAGCTCACGTTGACGGCGAGGTAGTCCGCCAGGTCCCGGAAGCGTCGGGCGAGGATCCGGTAGTCGGTGTGGGCCTGGTCCGCCGCCGTGGCCTTGTTCTTGCCCAGGTTCACGCCGACCGGCGTGCCGGGCCAGCGCCCGCTGTCCCGGAGCCCGCGCAGCCGCTGGACCACCACGTCGGCGCCGTCGGAGGGAAAGCCCATCGAGTTCACCAGGGCCTGGTGTTCCGGCAGGCGGTGGATGCGCGGGCGCGGGTTGCCCGGCTGGGGGAGCGGCGTCACCGTGCCGACCTCGACGAAGCCGAAGCCCAGCGCGGCCCACAGCGGGATGGCCTGGGCTTCCTTGTCCAGGCCCGCGGCGAGACCGATGGGTGTGGGCAGGCGCAGACCGGCGAGGTCCGTCTCGAGTCCTGGGGGAACCGAGGGCGCCAGGGCGCGGGCCAGCCAGGCCGGACAGGCCGCTGCGCCGGCGAGGACCCTGTGGTGGGCGTCCTCCGGGTCCATGCGGAAGAGCCAGGGGCGGGTCAGGCGGTAGAGCGCGTCGAGCACGGCGGCCGGGTATGCCCGGCCGGGCCCCGAGGCAAGCCCGGTTAGCCTGAGGCCGGATGTCCGCCCTCTCACCCCTGCTGCTGCTGGCTCTCGCGGGCTGCGGCGACTCCGAGATCGGCGTGCAGGAGGGGCAGCAGGCCCCCCGCTTCGCCGCCCTGGGCCTCGACGGGAGCAGTCAAGGGCTGGCCCAGCTCGCCGGCAAGCCCGCCGTGGTCGTGTTCTGGGCCTCGTGGTGCGGCCCCTGCATGGCCGAGGTGCCCCACCTGCAGGACCTCACCGGGAGCTACGGCGACCGGGTCGGCATCCTGGGTGTGAACGTCGGCGAGGACCCGCGCCTGGTCGCCAGCGTCGTCGAGTCGCGGGCGATGACCTGGACCATCGCCCTGGATCTGGACAAGTCGCTGTCTTCCCGCTTCGGCGTGCGCTCCATCCCGCTGGTGCTGGTCCTGGACGCGACGGGGCGCATCATCTACCGGGGGAACGGGCTTCCCAGCCAGCCCACGGTGCTGCTGGACCGGCTGCTCACCACGCCTGCGGGATGATGGGG
The DNA here is from genome assembly GCA_964344945.1 of uncultured Enterobacterales bacterium. GTDB lineage: Bacteria > Myxococcota_A > UBA796 > UBA796 > CAJQPC01 > CAYFPX01. The sequence continues at coordinate 17,432 of CAYFPX010000055.1, read as the reverse complement.
CCATGCACGTCCTGGTGACCGGCGGCGCGGGCTTCATCGGCTCCCACCTCGTCGAGGCCCTGCTGGCTCGCGGCGACCAGGTCACGGTGCTGGACTGCTTCGACGACTACTACGACCCGGCCCGCAAGCGGGCCAACGTCGCCGCCTGGCAGGGCGCCGCACGGGTGGTCGAAGGCGACCTGCGGGATCCCGCGTCCCTGCGCTCGGCCCTCGCTGGGGTCGACGCCGTGGCTCACCTGGCGGCCCGGGCTGGGGTCCGGGCGTCCCTGGCGGAGCCTTCCCGCTACATCGACGTCAACGTCACCGGCACCCAGGTCCTGCTCGACGAGCTGCGCGAGGCCGGCATCCAGCGCCTGGTCTACGCCTCCAGCTCCTCCGTCTACGGCGCCCGCAGCGACGGCCCCTTCCGGGAGTCCGACCCGGTGCTGCGGCCCGTGTCTCCGTACGCGGCGACCAAGCTGGCCGGCGAGCACCTCTGCCAGGCGGCGAGCCACAGCCAGGGTCTGCAGGTGAGCTGCATGCGCCTGTTCACGGTCTACGGTCCGCGCCAGCGCCCGGAGATGGCGATCCACCTCTTCGCCCGCAAGGCCCTGGCCGGTGAGCCGGTGTCCCAGTTCGGCGACGGCTCTTCCAGGCGGGACTACACCTACGTCGGGGACATCGTCGGGGGCCTCGTGGCCGCCCTGGACCGGCCCCGCCCCTTCCGGGTCTACAACCTCGGCAACGGGGCCCCGGTGACCCTCGCCGAGCTGCTGCAGGGGGTCGAGCGGGTCTTCGGGGCGCGGATCGAGCGCGAGCCACTGCCGGACCAGCCCGGCGACGTGCCCCTGACCTGGGCCGCTGTGGACCGGGCCCGCGACGAGCTGGGCTACACCCCGGAGGTGCCGCTGATCACGGGGCTCGAGCGCTTCCGGAGCTGGATCTTGGGCAACGGCGGAAACTGACGTATCCTCCGCGTCTGGCGCCCTTCCCGGATCGACGGATGCTGCTCTTCGCCCTGAGCCTGATGGCCTGCTCTGAGAACGAGCTCAACACCTACAACACCGCCCCAGAGGTCAGCATCACGGCCCCCGAGGACGGCCTGGAGTTCGGCCCGAGTCAACAGATCGAATTCGAGGGCGTGGTGTGGGACGACCAGCAGTCGGCCGAGTCGCTGTCGATCGTGTGGACCTCGTCGGTGGACGGCGAGCTCGGGACCTCCATCGCCGACACCGACGGCTTCGTGTACTTCCCCTGGACCGGCCTCTCCGAGGGCCTGACCCACGCCATCACCCTGACCGCCTTCGACATCGAGAACAAGTCCGCGTACGACACCATCACGGTCCAGACCACCGGCGTCTACGGCGCCCCCGCCCTGACCTTGATCGGCCCCTACGACGGCGAGGAGTTCGAGCAGGGCGCGGTGGTGCCCATCGTGGCCTCGGCCACCGACGACGAGCAGGACTGCAGCACCCTGTCGATCGAGGTGCTGGTCTCCAGCGTCGGCAGCGCCTGGACGGGGACCCCCGCCGCCAACTGCGCCATCACCACCGACCTCTACGACCTGGACATCGGCCAGCACCAGATCACCGTCACGGCCACCGACGACGACGGCAACACCGCCTCGGAGAGCGTCCAGGTCACCATCCTGGAGAACGCCATCCCCGCGGTCAGCGTGGTCTCGCCCCTGGACGGCAGCAGCTTCTGGACCTCGGACATCGTGGTGCTCGAGGGCCTGGTGAGCGATGACACCACCGCCAGCGGCGACCTCGTGGTCAGCTGGAGCTCGGACCGGGACGGCGCCCTGCTCGGCGGCAACCCGGACTCCTCGGGCCTCACCGCGGGCAGCGCCACCCTGAGCGAAGGCGTGCACGTCGTCACCCTCACCGCCATCGACGAGGGCTCCGAGTCCGTGGTCATCGAGGTCATCGACCCCCTCAACCACGACGGCGACGGCGACGGCTGGACCGAGAACGACGGCGACTGCGACGACACAGACAGCTCCGTGCACCCGGGGCTGGCGGAGCTCTGCGACACCATCGACAACGACTGCGACACCGAGATCAACGAGGACTGGGCCGACACCTACGAGCCCAACGACACCGAGACCACGCCCTATGACCTGGGCGAGGTCGACGACGGCTTCCTGTGGGTCGGCGACCAGCTGGCCATCTCCGGGCTGAGCATCAACGAGCCCAACGACGAGGACTGGTTCCTCTTCGACGTCGACGACGACTGGTACGACAACGCCAACTTCTCGGTGACCGTGCAGTCCCTGCCGACCGGGGGGACCTGGGTGCTCGAGCTCTGGGACATGAACGGCACCCCGGCCATCGAGCAGTCCTACACCTCGAACAGCTCGATGAGCGTGGGCTTCACCGGGGACATCTTCGACGACGGCGAAGACGACTGGGCGATCCGGATCTACGCGCTGACGTGGCCGAGCGACACCTCGGGCTGCACCCAGACCTACCAGATCCTCATCAGCACCTGATCAGAGCCTTCATCGGTCTGGAGCGGCCCCGCCGGAGGCCGTGGGCCTTGAAAGGCGGCCGGCCACCGGGGAGACTGGCGCCGACGGGAGGACTCGAGAACACCCAGTCAGGCGCCTGAGTCGACCGCGTGGGCGGTGTGGCGGAAGAAGTCGCTCAGGTACTCCCAGGCGCTGGCCAGGCTGAAGAAGGTCGCGATGTAGAGCAGCACCAGCCCGCAGCTGTGGGCGTCGACGATCGTGACCGGCCACCACCAGACCTCGGTGGGGTAGTGCCACAGCAGGAAGCCCAGGGCCGTGCCCTGGAACGCGGTCTTGAACTTGCCCAGGGTGCCCGCGGCGATGACCAGGCCCTCGCTGACCGCGATGGTGCGCAGGGCGGTGATGGTCAGCTCCCGGCAGATCAGCAGGGCGACCAGCCAGGCGGGAATCCAGCCCAGGGGCACCAGCATCACCAGGGTGGTGGTGACCATGAGCTTGTCGGCGAGGGGGTCCAGGAAGGCCCCGGCCACGCTCACCAGGCCCCACTTCCGCGCCAGGTAGCCGTCGACGATGTCGGTGATCATCGCGATCACGAAGATGGCCATCGCCAGCCGGGCGAACCACTTGCTCGGCTCCTCGAGCAGCAGCACCACCATCACCGGCACCATGCAGATGCGGATGACGGTCAGGATGTTCGGCAGGTTCCAGAACCCGGGGCCCTTCACGGCGTGACCTTCTCCACCTTCTCCGCTAGCGGTCTCTCGTAGCGGAAGTAGCGGTACAGGTCCATGACCTTGACCACATAGTCCCGGGTCTCGTCGAACGGGGGGACGCCGTTGTACTTGCGCACGTTGCCCGGGCCCGCGTTGTAGGCCGCCAGGGCCAGGCGCATGCTGTCGAACGTGTCGAGCTGGGTCGCCAGGTAGCGGGCACCGCCGTCGATGGACTGCTCCGGATCGAAGGGATCGGTCACCGCCAGGTGCACGGCGGTCGCGGGCATCAGCTGCATCAGGCCCTGGGCGCCGGCTCGGGAGACCGCGTTGGGGTTCATGCCGGACTCGGCCAGGCACACCGCCTTGAGCAGAGCCGGGTGCAGGCCGGTGCGGCCCGCGGCCTCGAGCAGCAGGTGGTCGAAGGAGTCCAGCAGCGGGAAGGCCCGGGGGTTGACCATCTTCGGGGTCGGTGCCGGGCCGTCGACGTCGAACAGGGCGTAGCCGCTGTGGGCGGGGGTGTCGGTGAAGCTCACCGTGCCGTCGGCGTGCTCGATCATGTAGATGTCGCCGGCCTGGGCAGGCACGGTCAGACCGAGCAGCAGGGCCGGGAACAGGGAGCGCACGCCGGCATCCTATCCCGGCCCTCGTCCGGGATAGAGGGCCCGCCATGCAGATCCAGTGCGACTTCCTGGTGGTCGGCTCCGGCATCGCCGGGCTGTTGTTCGCGCTGGAGGCCGCCGAGCACGGCAGCGTGCTCCTGCTGACCAAGCGCGAGCTCGGGGAGTCCAACACCCGCTACGCCCAGGGCGGCGTGGCCGCGGTCTGGGACGACGACGACACCTTCGAGGAGCACTGGCGGGACACCCTGGTCGCTGGCGCTGGCCTGTGCCGCCCCGAGGTGGTCGACGTGGTCGTCCGCGAGGGCCCCGAGCGCATCCGGGCGCTCATCGCGCGAGGCGTCGCGTTCAGCCGCTCCCACGAGGATCCAGACACCTACGAGCTGGGCCGCGAGGGCGGCCACGGCAAGCGGCGCATCCTGCACGCCAAGGACATGACCGGGCGGGAGATCATCCGGGCTCTGCTCGAGGCCGTGAAGGCGGCACCGAACATCACCCTGCGCGAGCACGTGGTGGTGGTCGATCTCATCACCGAGGGCTGGCTGGCCCGACGGCGCCAGGAGCTCCCGCCCAGCCGGGATCGGGTCATCGGCTGCTACGCCCTGGACACCCGAGAGGAGCGCGTCGACGTCGTCTCCGCCAAGGTCACGGCCCTGTGCACCGGGGGGGCGGGCAAGGTCTACGCCTACACGACCAACCCCGACGTGGCGACCGGCGACGGCATCGCCATGGCCTGGCGGGCCGGGGCCGACGTGCTCAACATGGAGTTCGTCCAGTTCCACCCGACCTGCCTCTACCACCCCGCGGCCAAGAGCTTCCTGATCACCGAGGCCATGCGGGGGGAGGGGGGCATCCTGCGCCTGGCCGACGGCGAGCGCTTCATGGCGCGCTACGATCCGCGGCTGGAGCTGGCCCCTCGCGACGTGGTGGCCCGGGCCATCGACGCCGAGCTCAAGCGCCTCGGCGCCGAGTGCGTCTTGTTGGACATGACCCACCACCCCCGGGACTACCTGGCAGACCGCTTCCCCGGCATCTTCGAGCGGCTGCTGGAGCTGGGCATCGACATCAGCGAGCGCCCGATTCCGGTGGTCCCGGCCGCCCACTACTTCTGTGGCGGCATCGGGGTGGACCTCGTCGGCGAGTCCACGGTGAAGAACCTCTTCGCGGTCGGCGAGGCCTCCTGCACGGGCCTGCACGGGGCCAACCGCCTGGCGTCGAACTCCTTGCTCGAGGCCGCCGTCTTCAGCCACCGGGCCGCCCGGACGGCCGCGGCCCGCATCGGCGACATCCAGCTGCGGGAGCTGCCGGACTGGGACTCGGGCCTGGCGACGGACATCGACGAGCTGGTCGTCATCCAGCACACCTGGGCCGAGATCCGTCGCTTCATGTGGGACTACGTGGGCATCGTGCGCACGACCCGCCGGCTCAAGCGAGCCCGGCACCGGGTGGAGCTGGTGAAGGAGGAGATCCGGACCTACTACTGGGACTTCCGGCTCACCTCGGACCTCATCGAGCTGCGCAACCTGGCGACCGTCGCGGGGCTGGTGGTCGAGGCCGCCCTGCGCCGGCGGGAGAGCCGCGGCCTGCACACCACCCTCGACTTCCCGGAGACGGACCCTCGGTGGGTGCGCGACACCTGGCTGCGTCGACGGCGCTGATCCCGCTGCTGGCGGCCTGTGTCGCCCGGGCCCCGGACCTGCCGGACGCCCTGGCGCTGGCGGTCGCCGTCGGCGACGAAGTGCCCCGGGTGCTGTGGGTCGCCGCCGGCCCCGACGCCTGGGACGGGCCGGTCATCGGCCAGGCCCTGGCGGGGTTCGAAGACGCCCTGCGGGGGCGCTTGCAGGGGGCTGTCGGCGCCGCCCGGGTCGTGCGCCACGTGAAGCTCGGTACCGAGGCGGCGAGCGCCCGGAGCGGACCGGCGCTGGACGACGACGCCCCCTGGACCCTGTCCCTGCGGGTCATGGACTGGGGCGTGCGCACCGGAGACGACGCGGTCGAGGCCTTCGTGCACCTCGACGCCACGCTGCTCGACGAGGACCAGGTCAGCCGCTGGCGGGACCGCCTCGCCTGTGTCTCGCCACTCCTGCCCGCCAGCGTGCCCGGCGCAGCCGAGGTCGCTCGCGCGGTGGTCGGGCTGGAGAACGAGACCCTACGAGACCGCTACTCCGCCCTGGCGAGCGACTGCGGCGAGCGGGCGTGGGCCCTGGCCTCGACCCCGGGGCGCTGAGCGCGTCGAGCGCCGAGTTCGACCCCGCCTCGCTTGCCCTCCGTCCGCCTGCCGACGCGCCCTCCTCTCGGGGTGACTCGGCCACGACCTCGAGTCGGTCCCGCCAGCAGGCGGGCGGATCGCGGCGCGATCCAGGGTCGCCCTCAGCGCTCGACGCGCTGAAGGCCCGGGAAGATCGGCTCACCCGGCCGATAGAGCACCCCGACCTTGGCGAAGATCAGCCGCTCGGTCGACGCGAAGGCCGCGGTGTCCACCACCTCCTGGTAGCCCAGGTACGCCGCAGTGCCGTAGTTGAGCTGCCAGGTGATCAGGGCGCTGGACTGCAGCTCGGCCTCGTCGGAGTCGTGCTGGACCAGCCAGCGCACGGACAGCTCCGGTGTCAGGAAGAGCGTGATGTCGAGGCGGTTGATGAGGGTGCTGTAGACCGGCTCGGCGTGGCCGCCCCAGAACGCCCAGGCGATGCCGTCGTAGTCCAGGCGCAGCCGCCCGAAGAGCGAGCCCTCGAGGAACACGCCGCCCTCGGTCTCGAACCCGCGGTAGGGGACAGGGGCCTCGTAGTCGATGCCCTGGCCCAGCTTCCAGCTCACCCCGACGAAGGACCGGGCGGTGGGGTTGAGGCCTCCGAAGCCGCGACTGGTCACCAGCCGGAAGTCCTGGCTCTTGAAGCGCTCCTGGCGGATCCCGACCTCGGCTTCGATGTAGGTGCGCTCGCCGATCAGAGCCTCGGCGCTGGTCTCGACCTGGAGCTCCACCGGCTCGCCCGCGGTGGTGAAGGTGGCGTCGGCATCGATCCCCATCGTCAGGAAGCGGAAGGGGGGCGTGAACAGGGTGTGGCCGCCCCAGACGCTGGCCCCGACCCGGTCCACCTCGGTGAGGAAGCCGGTCTCGGCCCGGAAGTCCGGGCCCAGGAAGCTCTGGCGAGCGCCCAGGTAGAAGGTCTCGCTGGATCGCTGGATCCGTCCGATCCAGGCGGTGCCGGTGAGCACGTCGTCCTCGGCGGTCGTCGTGTGGCTGGTGAGCGCCTGCCCGGTGAGGGTCCAGCGCTCGGCGACCTGTGCGGTCGCGTCCACCCCGCTCACCGTGTTCTGGAGGCGCTCCCCGCCGTCGGTCACCAGGGTCTTGTCCGCTGCCAGGAGCCCGACCCGGGTGCCATTGTCGAGCTCGAGGCCGGTGCGGCCCAAGAGGACCAGGCTGCGGGCGTCTGCGACGTCCGCCGGGGTCCACACCGCCTCTCGCTCGTCGCCGGTGGCCCGGTCCCAGCTCAGGGTCGACGGCGCCGGGGCCTGGTCCCAGGCGGCCAGGACCCCGACCGGCACCGGCCCAACCCGACCCGTCAGCCGCAACGACACCAGCGGGTCCACCACCGAGCGGCTGTAGAAGATGTCGATGGGCGTCTCGAAGTAGTCGACCCCCTCCAAGAAGAAGGGGCGCTTCTCTTCGAGGTAGATCAGGTACTTCCGGTTGCGCTGAAGCTGGGAGAAGTCGGCTTCGACCTCTGAGAAGTCCTGGTTGAGGGCCAGGTCCAGGGTGAGGCCGCTGGTCAGCCCCGCCTTGAGGTTCAGGCCCGGATCCAGCGACGTGTGCTGCTCCGGCAAGCGCTCCACCTTGCCCGTCAGGGTCGGCAGCACCTCGAAGGGCATGCGCGGCCTCGGCGGGTCGAAGGGCCCGAGCCGCGCGCCCTGCTCCAGCAGCCCCGCCTCCTCCTTGTTCATGGCTGGCCAGGTGAACAGCGCCCAGGGGGTGGGCGTGAAGTGCACGACCAACAGGCCCCAGGTCTGGCCCTCCCCAGGGGCATAGCGCAGGCTGCGGAAGGGGATGCGCAGCTCGGCGGTGTAGCCGTCGCCGCTCTCCAGGGGCTGGGCGGCGGACTGGTAGACGCCGTCCCAGGCCATGTCCATCATCCACAGCCCGCTGTTGTTGGCGGACATGATGGCGTCGGCCTGGACCCCGCTGGCCGAGGTCCGGAACACGAAGCCCCGCTGGCCGTCGCCGTAGGTGTCGAGCACCACGCCGATCCAGTTGTGGAAGGTCGACGAGTCTCGGGGCACCAGCGGCGCGTTCAGCGGCGTCTCGGGGACCGTGGCCACCTCGAAGCCGAAGATCAGCGCCTGGTCGTCGACCAGGACCCGGACGGTGGTGCCGAACTCCGGGCCGCCGGCCTGGGGATTGAGCTGGACCAGGTCCGTGAGCACCGGGGCCTCGGCCCAGGCCGGCTCGTCCAGCACGCCGTCGACCGCCACCGTGCGGGCGGTCCGGTGGGGCACCACCGCAGGGGGGGTGGCCTGGGCCAGCCCGAGCCATGCCAGCCAGGTCATCTACAGGCCGAAGCGCTCGGCGGGGGTGGCACCGCTGCCCACCAGGGCCTCGACGTCGGCCACGGTCTTCGGGATCCGGTCGGTGAGCACCTCGGCGGCGCCGTCGGTGATGAGCACGTCGTCTTCGATGCGAATGCCCCCGAAGCCCACCCAGGCCTGGGCCGCGTCGAAGTCGACCCAGCTCCCCAGGCGCTCCCGCAGGGCCGTGTCGCCCAGGATGGCCGGGGCCACGTAGAAGCCAGGCTCGATGGTCACGAGCAGGCTCGGCGCCAGCGGCAGGTCCAGCCGCAGGTAGCTCAGGCCGAACTGCTCGGACCGTGCGACGCCGGGAGGGTAGGCGACCCGGTCCCCGAACTGCTCCAGATCGTGCACGTCGAGGCCCAGCAGGTGGCCGCAGCCGTGGGGGTAGAAGACCGCGTGGGCCCCGGCGGCGACCGCGTCGTCGACCGAGCCCCGCACCAGGCCCTCGTCCACCAGCCAGCGGGTCAGGACCCGGGCCGAGGTCAGGTGGACCTCGCGGTAGCGAACACCCGCTCTGGCGGCGTCGATGGCGGCGAGCTGAGCCGCGAGCACCGCCTCGTAGGCCGATCGCTGCCGCCCGGAGAAGCGGCCGTCGACGGGCCAGGTCCGGGTCACGTCGGTGCAGTGGCCGCTCGGCAGCTCGGCGCCACCGTCCAGGAGCAGGAGGTCCCCGGCGGCCAGGGGGTTGTCGTGGTGGGGGTTGTGGAGGATCTCCCCCCGCACGGTCACGATGCTGTCGTAGGCCGTCACGCAGCCCTGGCTGGCGACCACCGCGTCGAAGAGCGCGGCGATCTCCCGCTCGTGGCCGCCGGGCCGGGTGGCCGCCATGGCGGCTCGGTGGGCGAGGGTGGAGACCCGCGCACTCTCGCGGTGGGCGGCCACGTCCGCCGCGTCCCGGGTCAGGCGGAGGCGGATGACCGCGTCGATCAGGGCCTCGTCGCCGTGGGTGCCGGCCCAGGTCCACAGGCGACCGGTGATGGCGGCGCCACGGGCCGTGGCGGCGGGGTCCGACACGGCCATCGAGAGCCAGTCCCGCCCGGCGCAGGCCCCTTCGAGCTCTCCGGCGGATCGGACCGCGTCCACGCCGAAGGTGCCGCGCAGCGCCTCGGCCCCGGGCTGGTCGCCGTGCCACAGGCCGTCGTCGGGCGCGGGCAGGGGCAGGAAGAGCTCACAGCGGTCGCCGTCCAGGAGGGCGGCGGCGCCAGGCAGGGTGCAGCCGGTGAAGTGCAGGAAGGTCGAGTCCTGTCGGAAGGGCAGGTGGTTCAGGGGCAGGTTCCTGGGCTGGTTGCCGTTGCCCATCAGCAGCACAGGCCCGCCGGCCGCCGCGGTCAGGGCGACGCGACGCTGCTGGTAGACCCGCGGGTCCAGGCCCGGCCCGGTGACCCCACTCATCGCGCCGCCTCCAGCTGGCTGCGGGTGAACAGTGCCTCGAGGGTGTAGCCGGCGTCGGCCAGGGCGGCGGCAGCGCCTTCTTCCCGGTCCACGATGGTCAGGGTCTGGACGACCTGCAGCCCCTCGGCGACGCAGCGCGCTGCCGCGTCGAGCAGGGAGCCCCCGGTGGTGGTGGTGTCCTCGACCACGCAGACCCGGCTGCCGTCCGGCAGGTTCACCCGGCCCTCGACCCGGTTCCCGGTGCCGTGCTTCTTGGCCTGCTTGCGCACGATGAAGCCGTGCACGGGCCGCCCTTGCAGGGCCGAGACCGCGGCGACCGCTCCGGCGATGGGGTCCGCCCCGACGCTCAAGCCGCCCACGCCTTCGACTCCCGGCGCGAGCTGGTCGAGGATGAGCTTCGCCGACAGGGCGGCGCCCTCGGCGTTGAGGGTGGTCTGCCGGCCGTCCACGTAGAAGTCGGAGGTGCGGCCGGAGGCGAGGGTGAACTCCCCGAAGCGCACGGAGCGCTCCTGGAGCACGGCGAGCAGGCGCTGGCGATCGTCGGACATGCAGGGCGTCTAACGCCCGGTCCTCAGACCAGCGGGGTGAAGCTCGCCTCGCGCTTGAGCCACTCGACGACGTCGTGGAAGACCTGGTCCTTCTCCGGCTCGTTGAAGATCTCGTGGTACAGGCCGGGGTAGTTGATCAGGTCCTTGTCGGCGGCCCCGTAGCGCTGGAAGAACTCGTTGGACGCGTCGATCGAGGTGATGCGGTCGCCGTCGCCGAGCA
>CAYFPX010000055.1:322-6794 GCA_964344945.1 uncultured Enterobacterales bacterium | reverse complement strand
GGGGTGATGGTGCCGTAGACGAGGGGGTCCTCCTCGTACCTCTTGATGACGGCCATGTCCCGGCTGAGGTGGTTGGTGTCCAGCTCGTTCCCAAGGGACAGGGTCGGCATGATCTTGGAGAGCAGTCCGGCGCCCCAGACCTTGATCGCGGGGGCCTTGACCGCCACACCCAGCAGCGGGTTGGAGAGACACACGCCCAGCACATCGGGTCCGATGGGCTTGCGCATGGCGTCGAGGGTCACCAGCGTGCCCATCGAGTGCGCCACGACGTAGTGGGAGCGGCCGATCTTGTACGAAGCCGCGCGGAAGTCGTCGACGTACTGGCGCCACTCGTCCACGTGGCCCCGCTTGCCTTCGCTCTCGCCGTGGCCGCGCAGCTCGACGCCGGTCACCTGGTACCCCGCGGCGGTCAGCGCCTCGGCGACGTGGGTGTAGCGGCCCATGTGCTCGGCCAGGCCGTGCACGAGCAGGATGTCCGCCCGCGGCGAGCCGTCGGGGGACCACTGCACCAGGTTCAGGGTGGTGCCGTCGCGGGAGGTGGTGGGGATCTTCTTCATCGGTCCAACAAGGCCAGGGAGAGCGACGGGAACCAGGCGATCACAGCCAGGCAGAACAGCATCAACAACAGGAAGGGCAGGGTCGCCCGGATGACCTTCACGATCGGTCTGTCGAACACCGTGGACGCCACGAACAGGTTGATGCCCATGGGAGGGGTCAGGTACCCGAGCTCCAGGTTCACGATGAACATGATGCCGAAGTGCACCGGGTCCATGCCGTAGTTGACGGCGATGGGGGCGAGCAGCGGGGCCACGATGAGGATCGCCGAGAGGATCTCCATGATGCAGCCGAGCACCAGCAGGAAGAGGTTCACCAGGATCAGGAACTTCCACTGGGAGTCGATCTGGCTGGCGAGCCAGGCGGCGGCGTCCTGGGGGATCTGCTGGAAGGTGAGGAACTTGTTGAAGGCGATGGCCAGCACGATGATCAGGAAGAGCGAGCCCATCATCACGCCGGAGTCGGCGAGCACCTTCGGCAGCTGGTGCAGCTTGAGCTCCCGGTGGATGACCAGCTCCACGAACAGCGCATAGACCACTGCGACCGCCGCGGCCTCGGTGACCGTGAACCGCAGGGGCCCGAGCCAGCCGTAGATGCCGCCCAGGATGAGCACCGGCAGCATGAGCGCCAGGATGCCGCGGCGAGTCTCCCGGACCAGGTTCTTGACGTAGCCGCCCTCGGGCGTCCAGGGGGCCAGGGCGATGCCCGAGGCGCCGGGCCGGGTGCGGTACAGCGTGTACAGCGCCAGCACGGCGGCGATGAACAGCCCCGGCAGGATGCCCGCCTTGAACAGCTCCGCCGGCGAGATGATGTTCTGCGGCGTGGAGACCATGATCGCGTAGACGATCATCGGGACCGACGGCGGGATGATGATGCCCAGCGAGCCCGCGCTGGTGAGCACGCCCAGGCTGTAGTCCTCGGGGTAGCGCTCCCGGGTGAGCATCGGGAACAGGATGGTCCCGATGGCGATGACCGTGACCGGCGAGGAGCCGGAGATCGCCGCGAAGATGCAGCAGGCGAAGATGGTCGCCAGGCCGAGCCCGCCGGGCACCGGCCCCAGGATGGCCCGCGCGACGCCGATCAGCCGGTCGGCGATGGACCCCTGGGTCATGATGGCGCCGGCCAGCACGAAGAACGGGATGGCCAGCAGCTCCTGCTTCTTGGTCGCCTCGAACATGTCTGTGGCGACCGCCACGCCGCTCAGGTCCGCGATGAGCATCACCGAGCCGGCGGCGGCGATGCCGATGGCGGTGAAGAGCGGGGCGCCCACCAGCACCAGGGAGATGCCAGCGACCGCGATGAGCCAGCCCGTGCCGGTCACCAGGCCCGCGCACAGGCCGATGAGCACGCCCGGCAGCAGCCCGGCGAAGAACAGGTCCCGGCCGGTCCGCGCACCGCCCTGGTGGGCCGGCGGGGCGAGCTCGCCCCGGCCGACGGTGGTGCCCACCCGGCCCAGGAGGCCGTTGGCCCCGAAGCGGATGGCCATCAGGCCGAAGCTCACCGGCAGCACGATCTGGCAGAGCCACAGGGGGAAGCCCTGGCCGGCCTCGACCGTGGTCCAGTGCACCGGGTCGCCGAATTCGAGGGTGGGCTGCCAGAACGAGGGCAGGACGGCCAAGAGGCCGATCAGGCCCGCAGCGCCCGCCACGGCGTCCAGGGCCCAGCCGCCCCACTCGCCGGCCCGGTCCTCGCGCTCGGTGACCTTGCCGTGGGCGGCGAGGGCCAGCATCGCCAGGGCCGCCATGCCGATGACGGTGCCCCAGGCCACGTCGGCGCCTTCCGCCGGCAGCCGCTCGATGAACCAATTGATGGGAGTGACCAGCCACTCCCAGACGACCAGGCCCTCCATCTCGTCCTCGAATTCGAGGGCCTCGGTGGTCATGGTCCAGCTGAAGGTCATCAGCTTCCAGCAGAGCCCGGCGGCCACGAGCGCGGAGAAGCGCTGGGCGAGCCGGGCGGCGCCGGGGGACAGCAGGCGCTCGGTGGCGTCGACGGCGAGGTGCTTGCCCTGTCGCGTCGCCAGCGACGCGCCCAGGAAGCCCACCCACACCATCAGCACCATGGCCATGTTCGGGCCGCCAGGGATGTCGAACGACATCTCCGGGCCTTCGCGCTGGAGGTAGTCGAAGAACGACAGGAAGACCATGAGCATCATGGCCACGGCCAGGAAGGCCTTCTCCAGCCAGGCCACGATGCGGTCCAGGCCGTCGAGCGCCCTCTCCAGCAGCAGGCGCAGGCCGGTCAGGCCCAGGATGAGCCAGAACACCAGGCTCTGGAGGGGGCCGTCCCAGGCGGTCCGCCAGGCCCTGCGCACGCCGCCGGTCAGGCCATCGAGGCCGGCGTCGACGACGTCGAAGAGGGACGACAGGACCTTGTACATGGGCTCCTCGAACGACGCCGCCGCAGGTCACGGACCTACGGCGGCGACCGTGTGCGCGGTCCGGGGAGGACTCAGCGCATCGCCTTCAGGCGCGTCTGGACCTGGTTGTAGACCGGCTTCAGCTCGGGGTTGGTCGCCAGGAACTCGGCGTGCACCGGCCGGGTGGCGTCCTCGAAGGCCTTTCGCTGGGCGTCGTTGAGGGGGACGACGGTGGTGCCCATGGCGGCGATGGTCTCGAGCATCTCCTGCTCCAGGGCCCGCACGCCCGTGCGGCCCTTGTCCGCCTCGACCTTCGGGTCGCCCATCATCACCGCCTGCAGGTCGGCCGGGAGCTTGTCCTTGAACCGCTTGCTGTAGACGATCGCCGCCGGCTGGTGGATGTGCCGCGACAGCGTGTAGTGGCTCATCGGCTCGATCCAGCCCGACGCCAGGGAGAACAGCGGTGTGTTGTCGAAGCCGTCGACGATGCCGGTGTTGATGGCGCTGAGGACCTCGCTGGTGGGCTTGGTCACCGCCTGCACGCCCAGGGCCTTCCACATGCTGATGTGGACCGGGGCCTCCTGGGAGCGCATCTTGTACTGCTTCAGCTCGGCCAGGTTCGTGGCCGGACCGCCCTTGGTGGCGAAGGACCGCCAGCCGTTGATGGCCCAGAACCCCAGCACCAGGCCCTTGGACGCCAGGTCCTTGCTGGTGGGCTCGTACAGGATCTCGTCGAGGACGGTGTCGGCCTCGGCGTCGGTCCGGAACAGGTAGGGCAGCTCGGGCAGCTCCAGGATCGGCACCTTGACCGCCGAGGCCACGGCCGCCGTGGACATGCCGCCGGCCTGCAGGCGCTCGCCGCGGCGGATGTCGCGGGTCATCTCGATCTCGCCGCCCAGGACCCCGTTGAGGAAGGTCTTGACCTGGATGGCGCCGTTGCTGTCCCGCTCGATGCGCGCCTTGGTGTCCTTGACCTGGTCGGCCCAGGGCGTGCCCTCCGGGGCCACCGTGCCGAAGTTCATGACGAACTGGGGCTCGGCGTCGACCGCGTCGGTCGGGAGGGTCAGGGCGGCCAGAGCGAGGGCCGAGGCCGCGAGGACGGTGCGGAGCTTCATGTGTCGCCTCTACTGGAGGAAGAGCTCGTCCCGCTTGGCGATCAGCTCGCGTGCCTTGCGCACCTCGGCCTCCTGCTCGGGGATGAGATCGGGGATGACGTCGACGGGCTGGGACAGCACGTACTTCAGCTGCTCGTCGAAGGTGGCGATGTCCTGGGTCCGGGTGGCCCAGTAGTCGGCCAGCAGGACGCGGTTGCCGAAGTGGTTCGGGTGCGCGGCGATCGCCTTCTCGAAGTACTCCTTGCTCAGGGCCAGGTCCTGGCCGGCGAAGGAGGGGATGGCGGCGTAGTAGGCGCCCCAGTAGCGGTCGGCGCCGTTGTAGAAGTAGCTGCCGTCCAGCTCGTTGATGCGGGTCATCCACGCCTTGGCGATGGGGATGTTCTTGAGCGTGGTGCCCAGCCCCTGGGCCTTGGCCCACTTGCCCAGCGCGGCGGCGGTCCAGTAGGTGCACGGGACGTCGCCGGCTTCGAGGGCCCGGGCGGCCTCGTCCTCGCCCTCGCCCTTCTCGATCAGGCTGGCGAAGGTGGCGTTGGCGCCCATGCACTGCTTGCCGTAGCCGATGGCCTGGTCCCAGGCGGCGAGCTTGGCGTCCAGCTCGCTGTTGTGGGCGTCGCCGAGGAAGTAGTAGCCGCGCACCAGGTGCAGCAGGGCCTCGGTGTTGCTGGCGTCGTTGGCCACCACGTTGGCGAACGTGTCCAGGCTCTCCTGGAGCTTGGTGGCGTCGGCCCGCAGGGCCCACAGGTCGGCGGCCTTGGCCAGGTCGGCGGCGGCGTCGTAGGCGGCTTCGGCCGGCGCGGCCTCGGCAGTGGTCTCGTAGGTGCCCTTGTGCTTGGAGCCACAGGCAGTCGTCACCAGCACGGCGGCGGTGAACAGGGCGAAGCGCTTCATCGGGTCCTCCGGGGAGTCCGGGGGTGGGGAAAATCGGGGGGGGAGGGACAGCGCCCTATAGGCGGTCTTCCAGCTTCCGGCAACGTGATCGCCGGGCTCCGTGACGAGGGTGTGACCGGTTCCCGATCCGCTTGCTCGGCCACCTGACAGGCCATACCTGCAGCGCCCGCAGAGGGGTCCGCCTCAGCGAGCCGGGCCCGGCGTTCAAGGAGGCCCCGTGCTCGAAGCCAGCCCGCGTCTTGCCCTCACCTTCGACGACGTCCTCCTGGTCCCGGCTGCGTCCGAGGTCCTTCCCGCCCAGGTGGATCTGACGACGTGGCTGACACCCAAGGTGCAGCTGAACATTCCCTTCCTCTCGGCGGCGATGGACACCGTCACCGAGGCCGACGCCGCCATCGCCATGGCGCGTGCCGGCGGCATCGGCGTCATCCACAAGAACTTCAGCCCCGCCGGCCAGGCCGCCCAGGTGGCCCGGGTCAAGAAGGCCGTCACCGGTGTGATCGACGATCCCTTCACCCTGGGTCCGGACCACCCCATCGGCGAGGCCCGAGAGCTCATGCGGGCCAAGGGCATCAGCGGCGTGCCCATCGTGGTCGAGGGCCGCGCCGTCGGCATCCTGACCAACCGGGACCTTCGCTTCGAGAAGCGCCTCGACCGGCCCATCCGCGAGGTCATGACCCGCCAGGGCCTGATCACCGTCGCCCCCGGCACGGGGCTCGACGAGGCCAAGGACCTGATGCAGGAGCACAAGATCGAGAAGCTCCTGGTGGTCGACGAAGACGGCCTGCTCCAGGGCCTCATCACCATCAAGGACATCGAGAACGCCTCTCGCTACCCCCTGTCCGTCACCGACAAGCTCGGTCGCCTGGCCTGTTGTGCCGCCGTCGGTCCGGGCCAGATGGACCGCGTCCAGGCGGTGGTCAGCGCCGGTGTCGACGTCGTCGTGGTCGACACCGCCCACGGCCACTCCAAGGGCGTGCTCAACGCCGTGGCGGCCATCAAGGCCGAGTTTCCCCAGCTCGAAGAGCGCATCATCGCCGGCAACATCGCCACCGCCGAAGCGGCCGAGGCCTGCATCCGCGCAGGCGCCTCCGCGGTCAAGGTCGGCATCGGCCCGGGCTCCATCTGCACCACGCGCGTGGTGGCTGGCGTGGGCGTGCCCCAGCTCACGGCCATCGCCGAGGTCTCGGCGGTCGCTCGCAAGTACGGCGTGCCGGTCATCGCCGATGGCGGGGTGAAGTTCTCGGGCGATGCGGCCAAGGCGGTCGCGGCGGGGGCGGACACGGTCATGATCGGCTCGATGCTCGCGGGCACGGACGAGAGCCCGGGCGAGGTCATCCTGCTCGGTGGGCGCCGGTACAAGTCCTACCGGGGCATGGGCTCGATGGCCGCGATGAAGGCCGGGTCCGCGGACCGCTACTTCCAGGAGAACGACGAGCTCGGGGACCCCGAGGCGTCGACCCGCAAGCTCGTGCCCGAGGGCATCGAGGGTCGGGTGCCGTACAAGGGGCCCATCGGGGACGTGCTGTACCAGCTCTGCGGCGGTCTGCGGGCG
>CAYFPX010000055.1:0-222 GCA_964344945.1 uncultured Enterobacterales bacterium | reverse complement strand
GGGTACACCGGCTCGGCCAACATCCAGGCGATGAAGGACGGGGCGCGGTTCGTGCGGATGACGAGTGCGGGTCTGAAGGAGTCGCACGTGCACGATGTGACGGTGACCAAGGAAGCGCCGAACTACCGGGGGACCTGAGGCGACTCGAGCGCTCACGCCAGGGCGGGCTCGGCGCGGCCTGATCGGAGGAGCGTGCCTGCTCCCGGGGCCGCTCCGCGGGCC
>CAYFPX010000054.1:16889-37926 GCA_964344945.1 uncultured Enterobacterales bacterium | reverse complement strand
CGAGGCCGTTGTAGGGGGTCTCGCTGTTGCCTGGGAACACGGCGCCGTTGCCGTCGTCGCAGTCTCCGTCGGTGTCGGCGGAGTCGGCCGGCATGTCGGAGCAGAGGCCGAGGGTCTGGTCGCCCACGCCAAAGCCATCCCCGTCAGCGTCCTCATACCAGGTGCAGAGGGCTGCGCTGTCGCCGGTGTCGTCCTTGTTGCGACAGGCGGGGAGGAGGAGGGTGAGGAGGACCAGGAGGCGGACGGCAGGCATCTGGGAGCTTACCGGCTTGGTGTCGGGGCCGGGTCCGTCGGGGCCCTCGCTCAGTCACCGCTGTCGAGGTTCAGGCCCACCTTGCGGAGCGCGTCGGCGATGTTCGACGCGACGTCCTCAAAGGGGTCAGGAACCCCCACCAAACACTTGAGCGAACGGCCTGGATCCGCAGCCCCACTCCGTTCAGATGGGGTCAGAGCTCCACACTTAGCCCCCACCGGGGCTGCGCAGCCTCGTCAGGAGCGGCGCCAACCCCGAGGCGGCACCGCGCTTTGCCGCGAGCGGGGCTGCCCGGGTGGGATTCCGAGTCTAAGTGTGGACACCTGACCCCGTCTACATCGCCTATCTGTAGGCGTTCGCGTGGATCGTACAACTGAGAATCAAGGGTCAGACCCCAGTGCTTGATACTTGCGCAGAGGCATGAGGCCTCGGGGTCTGACCGGTCAGAACCCCTGAGCCTCGTCCGAATCAGGCCGCGCCAAGCCGGCGCAGGCACCGACGCTCGAGTCGCCGCCACCCCGGCCGTCTCAAGCCACCGCCATCTCAGTCACGACCGGCCCCTCCGCCGTCAGCCGCGCCTGTTGCGGTTGCAGCGGCAGCCCGAACCCGGCGCGGACCTCGTGCAGCGGCACCTCCCACAGCGCGTTCCAGCGGGTCCCGAACAGCAGCTTCGTCTGCCGCCCCAGCACCCACCCGCGAGCGATGGCCGCAAGGATGCGGTCCCTGTCCTGCCAGTTCTTGATCATGGTGTTGAGCAAGCCCGCCGAGAGCAACATCACGCCGACCTTCGAGGGGAACTGGGCGGCGCCGAAGGCCTGGAGACCCAGCTCGCCCGCCACGTCGGTCTCGAAGCCGGTCACGACGTGCCAGATGTCGTGGACCTCGTAGAGGTGCGCGAGCAGGAACTCCTGGGCGGTGTCGCTGGGGAGCTCGGGGAAGAAGTTCGGATCGAGGCCCTCGCCCAGCATGTGGTCGGCGAAGACGCGCCCCAGAGTGCCGGGAGGCAGGGCGGCGAGAGCCTGCAGGTCGATGGGAGGCAGCCGGACCCTGTCCTCGAGCGCCCGGGCGGCGTGGTCGGTGGTGATGACGTCGTCGAGCATCTCCTGGAGGTGCTCGGGGTCCGAGAGGCCCGTCACGATGTCGAAGACCATGTCCAGCTGATTGGGGTCGCGGACCAGGGCGGTGTAGGCGCGGAGCAGGGTCAGGGCGGTCCAGGCGTTCTTCAGCAGGGTCATGGCGTCCTCTGGGATGGTGGAGATTTGTGAGCAAGTGCTCAGGTTGTGTGCCATGAAGATATGAGCGATTACTCACATCGACAAGTCGCGTTCCCAGGAGGTGCTCCGTGCCGGTCGTCGATCCCGCAGGAGGCCGCCGCAGGCCGAAGCAGAGGCGGAGCCAGGAGACGGTGGACGTGATCCTGGAGGCGACCGCTCAGGTTTTGACCGAGGACGGGTACGCCAAGGCGAGCACGAACCGCATCGCCAAGCGGGCCGGGGTCTCCGTGGGGTCGATCTACCAGTACTTCGGGGGCAAGGACGCGCTGATCGCGGCGCTGGCGGAGCGCCACACCCTGGAGATGATCGAGGCGGTGGGGCAGCTCCTGCTGGACCTGTCGGACTGCCCCTTGGAGGAGGTGGTGCACAACGCGGTGGAGGCGATGGTCGCCGCCCACCGGGTGAATCCGGAGCTGCACCAGGTGCTCACGACCCAGTGCCCGGACGTGGTCGAGCTGCCATCGGTGCAGCGGCTGGAGGAGGGCTTCCTGGCACTGCTGCACGGGATCATGGCGGATCGCCGCGAGGAGCTGCGCGAGGACCTGGACCAGGAGATCGCGGCCTGGGTGATCACCCGGGCAGGCGAAGCCCTGACCCACGCGGTGGTGCGCGAGCGGTCCGACTGGGTCCAGGACCCGCGCTTCGTCCAGGAGGTGACGAACCTGCTGGTGAGGTACATCGCGCGGCCGCGGTGAGTGGCCTCAGGGGCCGGCTTCGAGCGGCGTCGCCTCGGCCAGCAGGGGCATCGCCTCCTCCACATAGGGCAGGAGCTGCTCCCAGAGGGCGATGACCTCGGGATCCTCGGGGTCGTAGACGTCCTGCTCCTCGAGGGGATCGACGTCTCGCCGCCACAGGCTGCGGTCGCCGTTCCAGAAGTAGTCCAGCTTGGCGTCGCTGATCTCGATGCCCTGCTCCGGTCCCAGACGGCCGTCGCTGGAGAACAGCAGGGTCCGGTCCTCGGGCGCGGTGCCCACGGGCAGGCCCGTGACCTCCGGCCGCTGAGGCAGGCCCAGGACCTCGAGGACCGAGGGCACGAGGTCTTCGTGGATGGTCGGGCCAGACCAGGTGGCGTGGGCCAGGTCCTTGGCCCAGAACAGCGCCATCGCGTCGTTCTCGCCGTAGTGCAGGGACCAGGCGTGGGTCTGTCGCTCGTGCTCCCAGAACTGCTCGCCGTGGTCGGTCCAGACCACGACCAGGGTGTCCTCGAGGGCCCGCCGCTGGTCCAGCTCGGCCCACAGGCCCCGGAGCTGGTCGTCGGTGTAGCGGACCGCCGCTTCGTAGCGGACGCGCAGGTGCTCGGTGGCGAGCGCCTGCTCCTCCGGATCCAGGGTCAGGAACTGGCCCGCCAGGGTGTAGTGGGAGTCCCAGCTGGACAGGTCGTACTCGATGGGGTCCAGGCCCTCGAGCTCGGTGAGGTACTCCTCGGGCGGGTCGTAGGGGGCGTGGGCGTCGCGCAGGTGCAGGTGGAGGAACCACCGCTTGTTCTCCGCCATCAGCTCGTCGACCTCGTCGAGGGCGAGCTCGATCATGGTCTCCGCACGCTCGAAGCCCGGGTAGACGGTCCGGTCGAAGCCCTGGGTGGTGTTCCACTTCTCGGAGAGGTAGCTGTTGCTGCTCACCACCGTGGACCCGAAGCCGACCTCTCCGAGCCAGTCGGGCAGCATCTCGGTGCCTGCGGGCAGGGACTCCCGGTAGGTCTTGGACAGCCGGGGCACGAAGCCCATGGTGACGTTGTCCTGGCCGCTCAGCGCGCAGAGCACGCCGGCGTAGGTCCAGTTGGAGCAGGCGTGGAAGTCGTCCAGGGCCACGCCTTCGTCCATCAGCTGGTCGAGGAAGGGCGCCAGGGCGAGGTCGCCGTACCGGTCCAGGTGGTCCCGGCGCAGGGTGTCGATGGAGAGGAAGAGGAGGTTCGAGGGAGTCGGGCCCTCGTACGGCAGGAAGGAGGTCTCCGGGGGCGGGTCGTCCTGCACGCTGGGGTGGAGGGGCTCGTCGGACCCGATACAACCGATCAGCGCCAGCGCGGGGAGCAGCACCCTCGGAGAGTATCCGGCTCTCAGTCGATGTGGTCCTGCTGGTGGCTGATGAAGGACGCCGGCCCTGTGACCCGGGTCCCACACAGCAGCACGAAGCCCGCTGCCAGGTGCTCCTCGTCGAGCACGAACTGCTCGTCCAGGGTCACCTCGCCCGAGAGCCGCTTGCCGGAACAAGAGAGACACCCCCCCGCCCGGCAGGACGAAGGCAGCTCGAGCCCCGCCCGGTCCGCGCCGTCCAGCACGGTCTCCCCCGGCGCCACGGTGAAGTGGAGCAGCTCGTCGGTCTCGGGATTCCGCACCTCGACCGGGTGCTGGACCGGGTGCTCGTCGAAGCGCGCGGGTGCGTCCGGGACGTCGCCGGCCGGGTCCGCGCCCGCCTCCCAGGAGGCGTCGTCGAGCCCGCCTGCGCCCGGGGCCGGGTCCGCTGGGGCGGCCGCCTCGTCCCGCACCTCGGCGAAGTCGATCCGGGATCGGATCGGGCCCCGCTCCCGTGGCGGCTCAGGGCGTGCCGGCTTCTCCGAGGCGGCCCCGGACCGGCCCAGGCGGCGCTTGAGTCTGTCCCGCAGGCCCATGGGTCATCGTACCCTCGGCCCGTGGCCGAGACCGTCCCCTGTCCCCGCTGCAAGCGGCCCAACGCGCTCCACAAGGTGAAGTGCCTCTACTGCGGCGAAGCGATGCCGAACCCCACGGCGCCGCCGCCCCCACGGGTGCAGCGGGCGGTGCCCGAGGATCTGGACGCCCTGGTGCGCACCGCGCTCCGGACCGGCCGGATCCAGGATCTCAGCTCGGCGCTCCACAACGCGCCGGCCGAGGCGGCCAGGCCGTCCACAGACGACGACGAGCCGCCGACCGACCCCGGCCTGGCGCCCACGCCGGAGCCAGAACCCATCCCGCCCGCCGAGGCCCTGGCCCACCTGCTCGACCAGGTCGAGCGCCTGCGGGCGGCCGAGGCCGCCCCCGAAGCCCGGGACCTGCTCGCCAACGCACCACAGCTCCTCGACGCGCTGATCGCCGAGGTCGGCGACGAAGCCGCCGCCGCGGAGCGGGTGCCGGTGGTGCTGCCGGCCTTCCGCAAGCGGTGGGTGATGCTGGCCTCGCCCTGGGGAGCGGACTTCGACCTGGGGGCCCTGTCGGCGGCGTCGGGCCTGGACCAGGCGACCCTCCGCATGCAGGGCCGACACGCCTACGCCCAGGTCATCGCCCGCTCCGACGACCCCGACGACCTGGCGGCCCGGGCCGCCAGGGTGCGGGACCTCGGCCTGACCACGACCGTGCTGGAACGAGCGACCCTCGCAGCCATCGACGCTCCCCGGGTCCTGCTCCGTCGCGACGAGGGCGGCACCTGGGTCGCCACCTCCCAGCCTCTCTGGCAGCCCGAGGCGTCCTTCGACCCCGGCGCCCCCCCGCCGGGAGAGGCCCTGGGGGCCCTCGACGTGACCCTGGCCGTGCCCGCCGACGTGGTGGTGCAGCGGTACCGACAGGGAAGCGAGGGCGGGCGGCTGACCCGCAAGCGCGACGCCGGGACCCGGGAGGTCGGTGAGTCCCGGGTGGGGGTCCTGGACCTGCACGGCCCGGGCACCTTCGTGCGCGTCGTGGAGGGCATCACCGACCTCTCCGGCCTGCCCGGGGCGGTCGCCGGGTCCAGTCGGGCGTCCTTTGCCGGGGTGGTGGAGCAGCTGGACCAGGTCTTTCCGGGGGTCGCGGTCGCGGCGAAGCGCATCTGCCAGAGCGCCCAGGCGGCGCCCACGGGCAAGGGTCCCCAGGGACTGGCCCGCAGTGGCTGGCCGCGCTTCGAGGAGCACACCCGCCTGCTGCGCATCGCGGCCCTGGGAACCCCTGAGTGAGACCCGTGGTGCGGGCCGCCGCGGCCTCTCTCGGCGTGGCGGTGCTGATCACCGCACCCGTCTGGAGCGACCCCCAGGGCACGGTGCTCGGCCACCCGGGCGCGGACACCTACAACCACCTCTGGGGCTACTGGCAGGTCGCCGGTGCGCTGGCCGACGGCGCCTCGCCCCTGCACACCGAGCTCATGCGCTTCCCGGAAGGCGGGGCGCTCTGGTTCATCGACATGGCCGGTGCGGTGCTCTCCGCCCCGATCCAGGCGCTGGCCGGGCCCGTGGTGGCCCTCAACCTGGTCGTCACCCTGCGCCTGGCCCTGGCGGTGTTCGGGGCCGGCCTGCTCGCCCACAGGGTCACGGGCAGCGCGGCGGGGGCCGCGGTCGCCGGGCTGATCTACGGTGTCTCCCCCTACGCCCTGGGCCAGGTCCACAACGGCATCACCGAGACCGTGGCCCTGGGGTGGCTCCCGCTCACCCTCTGGGCCGCCCTGGGCTTTCGCCAGGCCCCCGGCCTGCGCAGCGGCCTGGTGGCCGGCGGGCTCCTGGGCGTGACCGCGCTGACCAACTGGTACTACGGCCTGTTCGCCCTGCTCGGGGTCCTGCCCCTCGTGGTCCAGGCCCTGGGACCCGGGCTGCGGGCCCGGGCGGTGCGACCGCACCTGGTGTGGCCGGTGCTGGCCGCGGGGGTGCTGGTGCTGCCTGCCCTGGCCGCCTTCCGGGACACCCTGGTCGCCAGCGACGGCCTGGTGGCCCGGGACAGCGCCTTCGTCGAGCGCACCCTGTGGGCCCACAACATGGTCGACGCCCTGGCCTTTGCCCTGCCGCTGCGCAGCCCGGACCTGAAGGTGCTCTTCGACGAGGACCTGGTCGTGGTGGTCTGGATCGGCTTCGCTGCCCTGGTCCTGGCCGGGGCGGGGGCCTGGCGCCGTCGGGCCGCGCGGCCCTGGGTGGCGGGGGCCTTCGCCGCCTGGGTGATGGCTCTGGGCCCCTACCTCTACGTGGGCGGTCGCTACCAGGCGCTGCCCGGGGGCGACTGGCTGCCGCTGCCCTTCCTCTTCTTCTTCGAGCCCTTCCCGGTGCTCAGCCCGCTGAGCCACGCCTACCGCTTCACCGTGCCGCTGCAGCTGTGCGTCGCGGTGCTCGCGGCCTGGGGGGTCGCCAACCTGGCGAGCCGCCTGGGACGGTCCGAGCGCGCCGTGGCCGCGGCGGCGACCGTGCTGATCGGGGTCGAGCTCGCCTGGGTCTCGCCGGCGCCGTTCCCCCTGACCACGGCCCCCGCACGGCTCCCGCCGGTGTACGCCGCCATCGATCGCCCGGGCGCGGTCCTGGACCTTCCCGCGAGCCTCCAGGTCCTGGCCCGCAGCCGCTACAACCTCTACCAGGTCGGCCACGGGCGCCCGATCCCCTATGGGCTGAACGACCCCACACCCCCGCTGCTCCGCGTGAATCGCCTCGCGCGGTCCGCGGTGGATCTGGAGCGCACGGCGGTCGACACCGTCGCCCCGGTGCTGCCCGCCCTGGACCTGGCTCTGGGCGAGGTGGCCCTGGTCGAGGCCGGCTACGCGGCGATCGTGCTGCACCTGGCCGACGCCCCCCCGCCGGTGAGGGAGCGGCTGTGGCGGCACCTGGACCTGACCCTCGGTCCCGGGCAGCGGGTGGGGGACCAGGTGCTCTGGCTACTCGGCGAAGGCCCTCACGGCTGAGGCCAGACCGGCCACGTGCGGGTCCCGCACCCCCCGGGCCAGCAGCGCTTCGTCCAGGGCCAGCAGGTAGTCGCGGTTGGTGCCGCTCGGGCCCTTGCTGGTGGCGATGTGGCGGGCCATCTCGGGGACCGGGGCGGGCCCGAGCCAGCTCGGGTTGCCCGGACCGGCGATGTAGGTGAGGGCCTCGATCCGTCGGCCTCCCAGCAGGCGCGGCCGCACGGTGACCCGGGCGTAGCCGGCCTGCTCCCGGTGATCGAGGTCCGCCAGCACTCCCGCGGAGACCCGGAGGACCTGTCCGTCGCAGCGGGCGCCGGGCTCCGGCACCAGGGTCACCACCCGCCCAGGCCTTGCCGGCGTGCCCCGGTGGTCCGGGCTGCCCTGCCAGAAGCGGCGGGCCCAGCCCTCGATCCAGGCGGGGTGCTCGTCGAGCACCGGCATGCCCGGTCGCCAGATCAGCGAGCCGTAGCCGAAGACCCACAGGGCCTCGGTGGTCACTCCGCGACCTGCTGCCGACGCCGCAGGATCTCGACCGCCGCGGGGCCGTAGCGGGGCACCAGGTCCGGCGCTGGCGCGTCTCGGCTCGCAGGCGCCCGAGCGAGCACCCCGGAGCCCAGCAGCGCCGCCAGGCTGTCCACCAGGTCCGGCTGCCGGTGGTTCGCCTCGAGCCCGAGCAGCACCGCCCCCTGCAGCCCCCGGGCCTGGTCCTCGCTCAGCTCGGTGGTCTCGACCACGGCCAGCAGGCCCTTGGCCTGGTCGTCCGGCGGGAAGCCGCTCCAGAGGTCCTGGCCGGGAGGCGGCGGGGGCGGACCGCCCCAGGAGCCGTACCGGGCGGCCAGGGTCTGCTCGAGCACCAGCAGCTCCGAAGGCACGTTGGGATGGGACCGGGAGCGGGGCAGCGGCGGCCGCTCCGCCCCGGTCACCGCCAGGGCCAGCAGCTCCGGACCGATGGCCCCCGCCGCCCGCTGGGGCCAGCCGGACTTGACCGCGTCCAGGGCCAGGGCCTGCTCCAGCAGCCGGCGGGCCTCGGCGGCCTCGGCGCCGTGGGGGAGCCCGGCCGGGTCCTGCTGGCCGGCCAGGGCCACCGCCAGGATGATGTCGTGGAGCTGGACCTCCGCCACGCTGCGGGCCCTGGCCTGCTCGAGGGCCTGGGCCACCCGGGGCGCCGGGCTGGCGAACCAGATCACGCCGACCAGGGCCGCCCCCCAGGTCCAGGCCACCCGCCGCCGGTCGATCCAGGGACTCATCCGGCCTCCCGCACCAGCTGGAGCCGGTCCAGCTCGACGGTCACCGAGCCCCCCTCGGCTCGGAGCACCGGCACCGTGCCCGGTGTCAGCGGCAGGGCCACCCGGGTCCAGGTGCCCGGTGTGGTGTCGACCACTCCGGCCCCTGCGACCACCAGCCGGCCGTCCCCTGGGGAGGCCTCCGGACGGTGCACCCACAGCGACAGGGCCCGGGCCTGCGAAGCCCCCTCGGGCCAGTCCAGGAGCAGGTCCTCGCCGGCCTGCAGGGTCACGGGCAGCTTGAGCTCCGACCAGGGGACGGGCACGTCCAGGACCGCGTCGCCGGACCAGGCGAACCGGGTTCCGGGCGGCGGCAGCGGGTCCGGGAAGGCGTAGACCCAGGTGTCCTCGCTCCGCAGCACCGGCTCGCCGAAGGTCTCCGCCAGCATCTGCAGCGCGACCTGGCCCAGCCGGTCCGCCTCGCCGTGGAAGCCGCTCAGGTGGAGCTGGCTGGTCTCGAAGGCCGGGTGCACGATCACGTAGCGGAAGCCCTGGTCTGCCAGCTCGTGCAGGTCGTCGCTGCGGAAGGCGTAGGGAGGGCTGCGTCGGCCCAGGTCGAGCACGGTCTGGAGGAAGGCGTTCTCGCCGACGTAGTCCTGGAAGGCCAGCAGGTCGGTCCGGCGGATGAGCTGGTTGCAGTTCAGCACCGGCTTGCGGTGGGCGACCTGGTGGTACTGGAAGCGGGCGTTCGCCGGGCTGATCGGCTGATAGAGCAGCGGCAGCTCGATCACCGCGCCGTCGGGCAGGGCGGCGAGCTCGTCGTAGATCGGCGGGATCGTGGCGTCGGCCAGGGGGCGGTCCGCCGGGCGCTCGCCGCTCAGGTGCGGCTGCAGCGGACCCAGCACCCCGGCCAGCGCCGCCAGCGACCAGGCCTGGGACCGTGCCCCGCCCGCCGCGAGACCACCCAGGCAGACCAGGACCACCACCCCCAGCCGGTAGGGCCGGTAGGCCTTCGAGAAGAACGGGACCTCGTTGTAGAGCCAGTAGTAGGGCAGGGGGGTCTGCTCCGCCCAGTCCGCCAGGGGAGGGGTGGCGTCGATCTGCAGGAAGGGCCCCAGGGTCAGCACCGTGAAGCCCGCCGCCATCACCGCCCAGCCCCGGCCGCGCCGGCCCGCCGCCACGAGCCCGATCAGCCCGAGCACATAGGCCAGCGCCCCCGGGGTCGAGTCCAGGGGGTTCGCCGTGAACCGCGCCCGGGTGAGGTTGATCAGGCTGGTGCTGTTCACCACCACCTGCATGGCGTCGTTCAGCTCCAGGAGCGCGACGTCGAGCGCCTCGAGGGGCACCCGCGCATTGGACACCGCGTAGCTCTGCTGCCAGTTCTCGGTGGAGAAGGTCTCCGCCGTGATCACGGTGCGGCTCGGGGTCTCCCGTCGAACCTTCGGGATCAGCGGCGCGTCCAGGGCGGCGGCGGCGACGCACACCAGGGCGATCCAGGCCACCGTCCGGGTCCGGCGCTCCCCGCCGGCGAGCCACCGCCAGGCGGCGAAGGCGACGGTGAACAGCCCCGTGAAGAGCGTGTAGTACCAGTTGAAGGGCCCGATGGCAGCGAAGAGCAGGATCGCCGGCCAGGCCCGGGACCACCCCGGCCGGTCGCACAGCCGCAGGAGCATCCAGGCGAACAGCGGGATGAACCCCGCGGCGACCAGCTCCACGCAGCCCGCGCTCATCTCGCCGTAGAGGTACGGGGTCCAGGTGAAGGCGGCCGCGGCCAGTGCACCGGCCGCGTGGCTGCCCCCCAGGTGCCGCCCGAAGAGGTGGGCGCACAGGGCGGAGAAGACGAAGGAGCCCAGGACCAGCAGGTTGTAGGTGGCCACCAGGCCGACCCCCAGCCACATCAGCGGCACGCCGATGAGCTGGATGCCCAGGTGGCCGAAGGACCACAGGTTGTAGCCCACCGGGTACAGGATCCGGTCCGTCACCTCGGTGAGCTGGCCGCTCGCCAGCGCGTCCTGGAGGTGCCAGATCAGCCACATGGTGGTCCAGGCGTCGAAGCGGTCGCCCCAGACGTGGGTCCCCAGGCTCGGGGCCAGGGGCCAGGTGAAGGCGACCGCCCCCAGGGCGTAGGCCAGGGTCGCCAGGAGCCACGGCCTGGCTCGGCTCAAGGGGCCTCCACCGGCACCGGCGTGAGGTCGAGGGCGTCTCGCTCGCCGAGCAGGACCTCGCAGGCGCCGGCCAGATCCGGGTGGGCCAGGGCGACCGCGAGCAGTGCCTGCAGCCGCAGACCGGCCACGTCGCCGACCAGGTCGGTCTCGCCGGCGTCCAGGGTCCACAGGCCGGCCAGGTCCAGGTGGTCCTGCTCCGGGGAGACCGACCGCCGCAGGGTGGCGTAGGCCGAGCCCTCCCAGGACTGGCCCAGGAGACCCTCGTAGGCGGCGGGGGAGGCCCCCGGGCCGAGCTCCCGACGGACCAGGAAGAGCGCATGCACCATGCCGACCCGCTGCTCCGGGAGCAGGCCTTCGGCGAAGTCGCCGGCGGCGTCCAGGGCGGCCTCGGTCCACCGGGCCTGCAGATCCCGTGGATCGGTGGCGACCGTCGACCGGCCGGCCTGGACCCGACGAGCGAGGGTGTCCAGGGAGGCCCGGTCCGGCGTGCCGGCGGCCAGGGCGCGGGCCAGGGCCTCGTAGGTCGGCCCCAGGGCCTCGCGCTCGGCGAGACCGGCCGCCGCCGCGGCCGCTTGTGCCCGCAGGCCGACCCCCCGCACGGCCAGGCTGGCGGCCCTCAGGTCCCGCAGCTGGTCCGGGGTCGGGCCCAGGCCGCGCAGCCAGAGCAGCAGCCGCACCCGGTCCCCCAGGGGGCGCAGGGCCTCCCCGGTCTCCCCCCCGTAGAGCGCCTCGGCCAGGGGCAGGGGGGCCGGCTCCGGGAGGGCCGTCGGCGCGTCCGAGGCGACTGGCAGCCCGGTGTCGCAGCCCAGGAGCCCCAGAGACGCCACCAGCAGGGCCGACAGGGCGCGGATGGGGGACCTCCGGGGGATGCGCTATCCTACTTCACGCGCGTCCCCCCACCGCGGCTGTGCCCTCGGAGGCGCCCTGCTCACGCTGCTCTCCGCTGCCGCCGCCCTCGCCCAGACGCCCCTGTCCACCTGGGTCACCGGCGTGGGCACCGCCCGCTCGGTGGTCGTGCTCACCAGCGGCGGGGACGCCGCCCTCTGCCGCGACGACGGCCAGGTCGGAGACCCGGTGGCCGGAGACGGCGTGTGGGCCTGTCCGCCCCTGGCTCACGACCTCGCCCGGGACGCCCTGGCCGTGATGCTCGACGGCCAGCAGCTGGTGCGTGCCCAGGCCGTGGATCCAGGCCTCGGGGCCGAGGCGACCCTGGCCGTGGAGGGCGACCGGCTGGTGGTGCGGCCGGGCGCCCCCCCGGCCGGAGTGGCCGGGGAGCCGCGCCCGCCCCTGCCAGCGCTGGTGATCGACGTGGACCGCGGCGAGAGCCGCCAGGCCTGGATCCTCGAGGTCTCCGCAGCCACCGGCGGCGGCCAGCTCGCCTGCCACGACGACGGCGACTTCCCCGACGCCGCCCGGAACGACGACGTGCCGGTCTGCGCCGGGCCCGGTGCCGCAGGCAGCCTGACCCTGCGGCTGCGCACGCCGAGCCAGGAGGACACCGCCACCCTCGACGTCGGACCGGCGCGGGCGGTCGTCCAGGGTCGCTGGACCGCGGAGGGGCTGCAGACCGAGGCGCGGCCTCTGCTCGCGACCCTGAGCTCCACCGCCCAGGCCCTGCCGGGCGGCGACGCCCTGCCCGCCCCGCGGGGTGGCGAGAGCGGTGGCGGGGGACCGGCGGTCAAGCCCCCGGACGCCCCGGAGCACACCGCGCTCTGGGCCGGCCTGCTGGCGCTGCTCGCCGGCCTGGTGGGCTGGCGCATCGGGCGCGGCCCCCGGCCCGACCGCGCGCTCCACGGCAGCCTGGAGCGGGCGGAGAGCGGACCTGTCCTGGAGGAGCTGGCCTCCTTCGAGGAGGCCTGGCGGTGGCTCGGCGACGCCGCGCCCGTGGTCGTGGTCGGCTCGCCGGAGGGGGAGCCGCCGCCGCGGAGCGGTGCGGTGCTGCGGTGTCGCAGCACAGACGTGCTCGACGTCGTCGATGCCGTGCGCGACCTCGTCCGCCGGGATCCCCTGCGAGCGGTGGGCCTGCTCGTGGCGGGCCCGGACCTGCTCCAGTCCCCTGGGGGACTGGGGGTCCGCCCTCACGAGGTGCTCGCCCGGGAGCTGCCCGCCGGGGCGCGCTGCGTGGTCGTCCACGCCCCTGTGACATGATGCCCGCCGTGTCGTGGATCCCGCTGTGGCTGAGCTTCGCGCCCTGGGTCGGCGCCCAGGAGCCCCAGGAGGCACCGGCCGACGCGGCGAGCCTCGACAACCCGCTGGAGACCCCGGCGCCCCCAGCCGCCGAGCCCGTCTCCGATCCAGACCCGGTCGAGCACGTGGAGGCGCCCCCCGGGGCGCCCGGCGGCGACCCCGAGGCCGGTGGTGCAGGGGCCGAGGGCTCGGAGACCGCGGCCGCAGGAACCCCTGGCGGCGAGCCGGTGGCGGTGGGCGCGGGTCGCAATTTCCTGGTGGTGCTGGTGGACGAGTCCGGCGTCCACGAGGGCACCGCGCTGGCGTTCTCCGTCGGCGTCGGCGACGCCGCGGTCACCGTGACCCTGCGCGACGACGGCGAGCCGCCGGACGTCGACGCCGGAGACGGGCGCTCGGCGGCGGCGGTCACGGGCACCCCGGCCGCCGCAGGGCCCGCCACCCTGCGCACCCCGGACGGCGAGGTGCTGTGGACCGAGCCCTCCTTCACCATCCCCCCGGACATGCTCCAGCCCAGCCTGCGCCTCGAGGTGATCGACGGCCAGGTCACCGGCGGCCTGACCGTGGACGAGCCCGCCGGGCCCGCCCCGGGGTCTGACGGCGGGCCCCCGGCTTCCCCCTTCGTCAGCCTGGTCGAGAGCCTGGGCCTGCCCATCGTCCTGGGCCTGACCAGCGGGATCCTGATCGGGCTGTTGATCCCGGCCTGGCGGCGCCGGCGTGGCTCCGGCGACCCAGAGCTCGCTGCCCGCCCCGCCGTGACCTGGCCGAAGGGCCTGGCGCTCCCCGCCCCCGGGGAAGGCGCCTGCTGGCTGGCCCCTGACGAGGCGGCGCGGACCCGGCTCATCGCAGGCGTGGCCCGCCACGCCGCTGCGGCGGGCCCGGTGCTGGTCCTGCCGACTCCGGGCTCCCGGCCCGCGCTGGCCGCGGCCCTGGCGGGCCTCTCCCCGGTGCTGGTCCCGGCCCGAGACGGCGCCACCGCGGTGGGGCTCGCCGCGAGCGCCCGCCAGCTCGGCGAGGGCCTGGTGCTCGTCGCAGGCCCCCGCGCCCTGGAGGCCCCGGCCCCCGCGGAACCGCACGACGCCGAGCTCGACGAGCTCATCGAGCTCTCGCCGCTGCCGGTCGTGCTCATCACCCTGGCCGGCGAAGCCACCCCGGTGTCCGTCACGGCGACCCTGCAGGCGTCGGGAGACTCCCTGACCCTCGGCGAGCAGATCGTGTTCGACGGCACCCGCATCAGACCGTCCTGACGGCCGCTCGCTGGCGCATCCGCCACGGCCCCGCCCTCATGGTGCTGGCCGCCGCCCTGTTCACGGTGATGGTGGGGCTCGTGAAGATCGTGCGGGTCGAGCTCTCCGCCTACGAGGTGATCGCCTGGCGCAGCGTGTCCGCGCTGCCCCTGGTGGCCTGGCTGGCCTGGCGCACCGGCTTCCGGCTCCACGGCCGCCGTGCCTTCCTGTGGCGGTCGATCTCCGGCGTGGTCGCCATGACCTGCTTCTACACGGCGACCTTCGGGCTGCCGCTGGTGGACCTGGCCCTGGTGCACAAGCTGCAGCCCCTGATGGTGGTCGCCCTGGCGCCGTTCCTGCTCGGCGCCGACGAGCGGCCTGCCCCGGGGCTGCTCTGGATCTGTCTGCTGGGCTTCGCCGGCTGCGCTGTGTTGCTGGGGCCCGGCCTCGCGGTGGGCAACGTCTACGGGCTGTGGGCCCTCGGCGCGACCGTGGCCTCCGCCTTCGCCCACACCTTCCTGCGCTCCCTCGGCCAGACCGATCGGCCGGCC
The DNA here is from genome assembly GCA_964344945.1 of uncultured Enterobacterales bacterium. Classification (GTDB taxonomy): domain Bacteria; phylum Myxococcota_A; class UBA796; order UBA796; family CAJQPC01; genus CAYFPX01. Next base: position 23,479 of record CAYFPX010000054.1, on the reverse strand, counting down.
ACGATCGTGTTCTGGTTCCAGGGGGTGGTCACGATCTACGCCTTCACGGCGGTGGCCCTGCTCGACGGCGGCGTGCGGCTGCCACCCCAGCACCTGTGGGCCCAGCTCTTCGCCATCGGCCTGGTCGGCACCGGGGGCCAGGTCGCCATGACGAAGGCCTACGGCCTGGACCGGGCCTCGACGGTCGCGGCGGCCTCGTACACCTCGCCGCTCTTCGCCCTGGCCGGGGATCTGTTGGTCTTCGGACTGGTCCCGGCGTGGAACGGCTGGCTAGGAGGGGCCCTGGTGGTGACGGCGGGGCTGCTGCTGATCCTGCGGCGCGGCCCGGACGAGGAGGAGCAGTGATGGTCGTGATGGTGACAGGGGCCTCGCGCGGCATCGGGCTGGCGACGTCCCGGACCTTCGCGGACCAGCCCGACTGATGGGCCCCTTCCTGCTCGTGGGGCTGCTCACCGCGGCCATGGCGGCGCTGACCTGGCAGCTCTGGCTGCTGCCGACCCTGCTGTTCAAGGGCGTGCGGCTGGCGGCGGAGCCCCAGGTGAGCGACTGGGAGGCCGAGCCGCCACCGGCCGAAGCCGCCGCCTGGCTGACCCCCGCCATCGCCCACCTCCAAGCCCGGGGCTTCGCCCTCGGCGATCAGACCTGCGTGCGGGGGGAGCTGAAGCCGTCCCTGGTGTGGCGCGCACACCTGCGGCACAAGAAGGATCGCACCCGGGCGGCCCTGAGTGCCTGGTACCTCGACGGAGAGGACGGCCCGCGCCCCCTGCGCCAGGAGCTGTCCCTGCAGGTCGAGGTCCAGGGCGACAGGCTGCTGCTGATGACCACCAGCGACGACGTCGACGACGCCCTCTGGCCCGTCGAGCTGGTCACGGTGGTGCTGGCGGGGGAGACGGACCTCGCCCGGGTCCTGACGGCCTTCGAGCGCAAGCGAGACGAGCTCGGCGCCGACCTGACCAGGGCCCGCCGGGCGAAGCACGGCGGCGCCGAAGAGGTCCGCCTGCGCCGGGCCCACCTGCTCGAGCACCAGCAGGGCCTGAAGCTCGTGCACCTGGCGGAGCAGGGGGGTGAGTGGCGCCTGACCTGGTCGGGCGCCTGCATGAACGCCTTCTACCGGTTCTGGCCCCTGCGGCGGCGGGCCGTGGCCAGGCAGCGGCGAGAGGCGGCGCGGCTGCTTCGCTGACGGAGCCTCGTTGACCGGGTCACCTGCTCCCGGGCACGCCCTCGAGCACCTGGCCGCCGCCCAGGGAGACCGACAGCTCCGAGAAGGTCGGATCGGTCGACCCCGGCACCCAGGGGTTGAACTCCACCCCGGGCCGCCAGGCGGCCGCGGCCTGCTCCAGCCGCATCTCGTCGTCGTAGATCGCCAGGGCGTCGCGGATGTCCTCGGCCAGCTGGGTGCCCTGGTGGCGCTGCTCCAGCGCGAGCAGGGGGCTGATGACCGCCGGGTCCTGGAGGCGGATGAAGAGCTGCACGATGCGCTGCAGATCCTTCATCTTCATGCGCTCGCTGTCCTCGAGGCGCTTGGACAGGGGCTTGATGCTGGTGCTGTCCGCCAGGGGCAGCAGCAGGGTGAGGCTCGCGGCGAAGGCGAAGGGGTGGCGCTCCTCGACGATCTGCTTGTGCAGCATCGGCAAGAGCCCCTTGTGGGCGTACTGGAGCAGCGAGGTGAGCCCCGCCGCCCGGACCGCGCCCTCCTTGTCCCGCTCGACGGCGCTCACCAGCGCTGGCACCACCCGGGAGCCCGGCAGGCCCGGCTTGCCCAGGGACCTGGCGCAGTGCTCCCGGATCTCACGGTCCGGGTCCTTGCGCAGATTCACCAGCCAGGCGTCGTGGAGGTTGGTGTGGCCGAAGTGCTCGGCGGCGAACATCGCAGCGATGCGGGTGCCGCGGCGGGCATCGGTGTCGGCGGCCGCGAACATCGCGGCGTCGCTCAGGTCCCGCAGGTCCAGGGACTTCACGTGATCGAAGACGTCCTTGCCCAGGCCCTCGGGCTGGTGGCGGTACCGGGAGACCAGCCGAGGAAGGCTGTTGGCCAGGCGAGACTCGTCGCGGTCGGCGAGGATGCGCAGGGCCCGTCGGCGCTGCTCCTCGTCCAGCCCCTCCTTCTCCATCAGCTGCTGGAGCTCCCCGTTGCTGTCCGCGGTGCGGATCTGCTCCAGGGCCGTGACCGAGGCCACGCACACCGACAGGGTGTCGTCGCGCTCGCACACGGCGCCCAGGTAGGGCACCCCCAGGGCGGACTGGCGCAGGGCCAGCTCCTCGGCTGCCGCCACGCGGTTCTCGGGCTTGATGTCCTCGCGCAGGACCTGGAAGACCTGGTCGTCGGACATATTCTTGAACCGGACGGCCTCGGCGGGTCCGACAGCCAACCAGCTCAGCATCAAAGCAGTCGTCATCATCACGTCGCGGATCCTAAGACACAGCGCGCGGCGAATCACCTCCCCCGCTTGCGTCGGGGGCCGAAGAGGGGAATGCTGGACACCGACCGGGTCGTCGGCGGGAAGGACATCGTGATGCGGGCGCCCCTCCACCTCTACTCCCTCTCCGTGCTGGGGGCGTTGGCGCTGGGCTGCTCTGGCGGCTCGGGGGACACCGGCGAGTGGTGGCCGACCGACTCCGGCCAGACCGGCGACTACTTCGAGCCGACCCTGTTCTGGGTGGAGACCTACGCCGCCTTCGACGGCGAGCGGCTGGACCAGTTCATCCTGGATCCGAACGATCCCGCCTCGGCGCTGCCGCCGGTGATGATGCTGACCCTGGCCGAGGATCGCTTCTGGGAGACCGGCAACGAGGCCTACACCTGCAGCTGGTTCGGCGTGATGAACGTCGAGGGCTGGGACCTGCTCGACGACCCGGAGCTGTGGGCTGGCTACGCCATCAGCCTGTCCTTCCTGGAGACCGACTGCACGAACCTCGATCCCTGGGTGTGGGGCGAGCGCTCGCCCACCAGCATGCTGGAGCGGTCCTTCCTCGGGGTGGGCTATCGCCCGATGTCGGCGGACTTCGAGGCGGTGATCAAGAACCAGGTCTCGGACAACGGGCTGCGCTGGGCCCAGGACTGGGAGCCCTATGTGTTCACCATGGTCATGGGCCTGTGGGACGAGGACGGCGGCAAGCTCATCGGCACCGAGGTCGACTACGCCTTCGCCTACAAGATGGTCGACGGCGCCCTGTCCTACGACCTGTCCGGCAACCCGATCCCCATGCCCCTGAGCGAGGCCGAGGGCGCTCTGCCCCAGGGCCTGGTCGCCGGCTACCCGTACTTCCAGCTGGACCCCGTCGAGCTGCGTTAGACCCGCGGGCATGCCCACCCGCTACGTGTTCCTCCGGCTCGACGACGACCACAGCAACCCAACCGGTCGCGAGGCTGCGGCGCAGGCGATCCGCACGGCCCTCGCCGGGGTCCCGCAGGTCCAGGCCGTTCGGGTCGGGGTCTGCGCCGACGCGCACGCCGAGAAGGCCTGGGACATCGGACTCCAGGTCACCCTGGCCTCCCTCGACGACCTGCAGGCCTACCTGGACCACCCGGACCACCGGGCGTTGGTCGACGAGACCCTGAAGCCCCGGCTCGCCTGCCTCAAGGCCTGGAATTTCGACCCCTGAGATGAGCGCCGGCGACAGCCCCGACCTGGCCCGGCTCTTCCGGGTCGTGAACGCCGCCATGGCGGTGCTGTTCGGCTACTCGATGGCCGTCCAGCACAACGACCCGGACGCCGCGAATTGGATGGCCGCCTACGGGGTCGCGATGGTCCTGTGTGTCTCCGCGGTGCTGGACCGCCCTCGCTGGCGGCTCTCCGCCCTGCTGTCGGTGCTCGCGGCCGTCGGCGCCGCCTCGGTGGCTCCCGGGGTCCCCGTGGGACTGGGGCTCCAGGACAGCGAGCAGGGCCGGGAGCTGATGGGCATGCTGCTGGTGTGCGGGTGGATGGGGGTGTTGACCTGGTGGTGGCGCCAGGAGCCTCCCAGGCCGACCGGTGGGTGATCACCTGTTCGACAGCATCGCCCGCTACCAGGGCCGGCGAGCCTGGGGGCGCGTGCTCGACGCCGGCGCGGGCCCGCACTCCACCGGGTGGATCGCCGGGCTGGACCACGACGGCTGGCTGGGGGTCACGGCGGACCGGCACATGGAGACCCGGATCCGGGACGCCCTGGGGGACCGGCTGGACGCTCGCGGTGGGCTGGTGCGGGGCGACTGGGCCGACGAGACCTTGCTGCACGGACAGGTCTTCGACACGGTCTTCGCCGACTACCTGCTCGGCGCCGTCGACGGCTTCGCGCCCTACTTCCAAGACCGTCTCTTCGCGCGGCTGCGCCGCCACGTGGGTGAGCGGCTCTACGTGGTGGGCATGGCCCCGATCCTGGGGGGGGAGGGCAGCGAGCAGGAGGCCTGGCTCCAGCGCCTGGTGCAGCTGAGGGACGCCTGCATCCTGCTCGCCGGCCACCGGACCTACCGGGAGTACCCCCAGGCCTGGGTGCACCGCTCCCTGGCGCACAGCGGCTACCGCATCGCCGAGGCCTGGGCCCTGCCGATCGTCTTCCGGGAGCGCTTCGTCAACGGCCAGCTCGACGTCGCCCGCCGCAAGCTGGTGCTGGTCAAGGACCGGGCACTCGTCGCCGCCCTGACCGCTCGGATCGAGGCCTGCAGGGAGGAGGGGCTGGCCCTGGTGGCGCGCCTGGACGGCCTGCGCTGTGGCACGGACTACGTGGTGGTCGCCGAGCCGGTCGCGCCGGGTGTGTGACGAATCCGTACCGGGTCCGGTCGCCGGTTGAGGTCCTGCGGAACCTGGACTATTGGGCCGCCCGCTTCCAGGTGGAGGTCCGACGTGATGCTGCTCCCTGTGTTGCTCACCGCTTGTGGCTACGGCCTCGACGGCCTGATCGTGGAGGACGACGCGGTGCTCGAGCCGCCCGTCGAGGTGGTGCTCGAGGGCTCGACCTACGCCGTCGACCTCACGGCGGTCACCGTGGTCGAGCCCCCCGGCCTGGCCACGGTCTTCGACGAGCTCGACGCGGGCCCGGCGCTGTTCCACGTGCTGCGCGAGGACGGAGAGATCATCGAGCTGGCCATCGCTCTCGGCGCCGCGGACGGCCGCCAGTCGGAGTGCGAGCCCATCCACATCCTGCCCCCCGCCGACTTCAGCCGGAATCCCTGGCTGGAGATCCACGGGGCGGCCCTGCCGATGTCCCTGGGCGGCCACCCGATCACCCTCGACTACATGGGCCTGACCACGCTCTTCGCCACCGACGGCGAGGAGTGGCTCTCGGGCACCCTGAGCGCGGTGCTCGACGTGCGGGAGCTGGAGCCGCTGTTCAAGGAGGGCACGGACATCTGTGCCCTGGTCGAGGGCATGGAGGGCACCTGCGAGCCCTGCGCCGACGGCGTGGAGACCTGCGTGGACGTCGCGCTCGACGAGGTGGTGGGCCGCCAGGTGCCCATCCGCTTCGACCCCGAGCTGGACACCTCCGGCTGCTGATGCGGATCGCCTTCTGCTCGGACGAGCCCTACCCGGTCCATGACCTGATCCGGGCCTGGCTCGAGGAGCGGGGGCACACGGTCGTGCCCTTCGGCAGCGTGGTCACTGGCGAGGACGCCCCGTGGGCGCCCACCGCCGAGGCCGCAGCCCAGGCCGTGACCTCGGGTGCCTGCGACGAGGGCGTGTTCTGCTGCTGGACCGGCACCGGCATCAGCATCGCGGCGAACAAGGTCCCGGGCATCCGCGCGGCCCTGTGCGTCGACCCGGGCACGGCGGCCGGGGCCCGGGTCTGGAACCACGCCAACGTCATCTGCCTGTCCAACCGCACCCTGAGCGGGGACATGGCCAAGGAGATCCTGGGGGCCTGGTACGACACCGCCCCCGGCACCGAGGGCGCCGAGGGCGTGAGGATGCTGTTGGAGGTGGAGGGGCGTCAGCGGGGCTGACTGGTCTCCACCGGCGCCACCTGCAGCGCCCGCCGCCGTGCGCTGTAGAGCGACACCGCGACCGCAAGGCACAGGGTCACGGCGTCGTCGGCCCAGCCGATGATCGGGATGAGATCCGGGATGAGGTCGGCGGGGGACACCGCGTAGAGCGTGGACGCGACCCAGGCCAGGGCGGTGATGACGAGGGGACGCAGGCGGTCGAGGGTCATGGGAGGTCCTCCGCTCCAGCTACGGGCTGGCGGCCAGAGGTATTCACCGCGCGGCTCGCGTCACGGTTCGTCACGCTTGGGGTCCTGCCGCCCGCTCCCGGGGGCGGGTCGCGGTAGCATCGGCGCTCCAGAGGCAGGACTTGTTGGATGGAGGCGCACACCGTCCCGTGGGCGGCGCCCGAGCTTGGGCGCGCGTCCGGCGAAGCAAGACTCCAGGCGGCCTGGGACATGGTCCTGGCGCTGCTGGTGCACTCCAGCATCTGGGTCTCTGGGGCGATCGCCAGCCTGGCGCTCTTCGCCCAGCACGCCCTCGGCCTGCCGGCGGACCCGCGGGCCTTCGTCCTGCTCTTCGCCTCGGCCCTGTTCGTCTACAACCTCGACCACGTGGCCGACGCCCAGGTCCGGGGCATGGCCCCGCGGGTGAGCACCGCCTACTTCCGCAGCACGGGCCTGCTCGTGTTCCT
>CAYFPX010000054.1:11501-16879 GCA_964344945.1 uncultured Enterobacterales bacterium | reverse complement strand
ACATGGGATTCGTGAAGCGGATCGTCGGCTGGATCGTGTTCCTGACCCTGGCGGCCCTGTGGACCGGCGTGATGGTCGGCGTCGCTCCGCCCGCGGTCCAGGGTGTCTTCGCCGTCTACGCCTGCTACGGCCTGCTCTACGGCGTGCCCGCGCTGCCCTGGCGCGCGTCTCGGACCGGCCGAGCGGCCCGGCTCAAGGACATGGGCCCCGGGAAGTCCTTCCTGACCGCGAGCGTGGTGGTGTTCGGCGCCGTCGGGGTCCCCCTGGCCTACGCCGGCGTCGCCCCCGACGCCCAGGCCCTCCAGGTCGCCCTCTGGCTCTGGGTCCTGTGCGCCTCGAACATGCACATGTGCGACGTGCGCGACGTGCTCGAAGACCGCCACCGTGGCGAGCACACCCTGGCCACCCGCTGGGGGGTGCGGCGCCTGCGGCACGCCCTGGTGCTGCTGAACCTGGTGGTGCTGGCCCTGGCGGCCTGGGGCTGGTCGGCCGGGGTCGTGGCGGCCCACCCGGAGGTGCTGGTCGCCACCTGCTTCACGGTGGCCTACGTCCTGATCCTCCGGACCGACACCGAGCCGGCGATCTACGACATCGTGGTCGACGGCGTCGCCTACCTGCCGGCGCTGCTCGCCCTGGGGTCCCATGCGCTCCTCCGCTGAGGCCGAGGTCCGGCGGGCCCGGGACCGCCTGCGCTGGGAGCGGGCGAGCATCGAGCGGGTCCGGACCCGCCAGTTCCTGCTGGCCCAGACCACCCTGCTGCTCATCGGTGCGTCGTTGGCGGGCTTCGCCATCCTGTCGGGCGCTGTCAGCTCGCTGATCTTCTGGCAGTCCGTGGTGTTCTGCGGGGTCACGAGCCTGCTCACCGGGCTGGGGTGGTGGCTGTTCATGACCCGGGGCGTGACCACCGCGCTGGTGGTCCAGCTGCTGTATGTCGACAGCGTCTTCGGGCTGATCTTCTTCTACGTCGCGGGGGAGTTCGAGACCCCGGCGATGGGCATCCTGGCCCTGTGCATCGTGATGGCGCCGACCTATGCGGGGCGTCGCCACGTGTGGGGGGTCGCGCTGATCCAGTCGGTGCTCTACACCGGGCTGCTGGCTTGCCGGCAATTCGACTGGCTGCCCTACGGCTACATGGTGCCGCGGGAGGTGGTGACCGACCTGGGCTTCGTGGTCGACTCCTGGTCGAGCTTCATGCTGGTCACCTGGGGCATGGCCTGGCTCGCCGGTCGGGCGAGCCTGGACATCCTGAACTCCCAGTCCCAGCTCGAGGACCAGGTGGCGTCCAAGACCCGGGAGCTCGCCGAGGCCCACGACGAGCTGTCCGAGGCGAACCTGAGGCTCCAGGGCACCAACGCGCGGCTGCGGGACTTCAACACCGCGGTCAGCCACGACCTGCGCTCGCCCCTGCAGACCCTGATCGGTCGGGCGGAGCTCCTGAGGGCCCACGTCGGTCAGCGCCCGGAGCGCGCCCAGCGCGACGCCGACGCCCTGGTCGCGGCCGCGGCCCGCATGGCCCGCCAGGTCGACGAGCTGCTCAAGCTCTCCCGCCTCCAGGACCGCCTGGACCTCTCGGAGCCCGTGCCCCTGGACCGGGCGATGGGGTGGGTCGCCGAGGACCTGGCCGAGCGGCTCCGGTCCAGCGGGGCTCGGCTGGAGATCGTGCAGCCGCTGCCCGCCGCACAGGGCAACCCCGAGCTGCTCCGCGAGCTGTTGCAGAACCTGGTGGAGAACGCCGTGAAGTACGGCGACCCCGACGAGCCCAGGGTCCGGGTGCAGGCCACAGCGGTCGAGGAGGGCTGGGTCGGAGTGGCGATCGAGGACAACGGTCCAGGCATCCCGCCCGAGGACCGCGAGCGGGTCTTCGGCCTCTTCCAGCAGCTGCGCAGCGGCCAGGAGGGGGTGGGGGCCGGGCTGGCCATCTGCCGCCGCATCCTCGAGGTCCACCAGGGTCGCATCACCATCGGCGAGGGGGTGGACCTCGGGGGCGCTCGCTTCGTGATCGCGCTGCCCGCAGCGGTCCGCGGCGCGCCGACTGCGCAACGACCCGTGGTTCACTGACCGATCGGAAGATAACCAGGGGGCATGCGCAACCTGATGATCCTGGGCCTCGCAGCGGCCTTCGCCGCCGACGCCGACAAGCCCCACCCTCACCAGGGCAAGCTGCCCGCCTTCGCCACCAGGCCGGCCGCGACCTCGCTCAGCGCCGGGGAGCTGGCCCAGCTGGCGCGGGGCGAGCCGGTCGAGAAGCAGCTCCGGTACGAGGGCGGCGGGCGAGCCCTGGCGATCCAGGACATCCAGGCGCCGCCCCACGTGGTCTGGAACACCATCCTCGCCTACGACCGCTACCCGGACTGGGTCGCCCACGTCGACGAGACCGAGGTCTACGCCAAGCGCGGAGACCACTGGCTCATCGCGTTCGAGCTGTCGCTCTTCGGCATGAACGTGGACTACTTCACCGACAACCTCATCCGCCGAGACGAGGGCTGGATGTCCTGGACCCTGGACTACGACCGCAAGTCCGATGTCGACGACATGTCCGGCTACTGGCTCGTCACCCAGGTCCAGGACAGCCCGCCGATCACCCGGCTGGAGTACGCCAGCGACATGCGCATCCGCTGGGCCCCGGACTTCATCGTGCGCTATCTCAGCCGCGACGCCCTGACCGAGGGCACGGCCTGGGTCAAGCTCCGGGCGGAGCAGGCGGTCGGGGTCAGGTAGTCCGCGCCGGCAGCGGATCCAGGTCCAGCAGCCAGGTCCGCAGGCGCGGTCCCCCGGGCGCGGCGAAGGTCCCCCCGTCGATGACCGGGACGGTGTCACCGAGCAGGGCCCGGGTGGGCTCCGTCACGTGGATCCGGCCCGCGCGGCCGAGGCTCTCCATCCGGCTCGCGACGTTCACCGTGTCCCCCCACAGGTCGAAGGCCGGCCGGGCCTCGCCGATGACACCGGCCACCACCGGGCCGGTGTGGATGCCGATGCGCAGCTCGACCCCGCCGGGGATCATGCGCAGGGCCCGGGCGGCCCCGAGCATCTCCCGGGCGGCCTGGACGGTGGCCCAGGCGTGGTCCGGGTTGGTGCCGGGCAGGCCCGCCGCGGCCATGTAGGCGTCGCCGATGGTCTTGATCTTCTCCAGCCCGTGTCGCTCGCTGATGGCGTCGAGCTGGCTGAACAGGCGGTTGAGCAGGTCGACCACCCACTCCGGATCCCAGCGGGAGGCGAGCCCGCAGAACCCGACGACGTCGGCGAAGAGCACGGTCACCGGGTCGTGAAGCTCGGCGATGGGGCCCGGCCGTGTGAGCAGGGTCTCGGTGACCCGAGCGGGCAGGACCTGTCGCAGCAGCCGGTCCCGGCGGGCGTAGGCCGCGTCGCGGGCTTGCTCGTGGGCGGCGACAGCCGCCAGCAGAGCCTGTTGCTGGAGCTGCAGCTCCCGGGAGGCGTGGCCCCCGAGCATGATCAGCCCGCCGGCGAGCACCACGCAGCCCAGCAGGAGATCGATGAGCAGCTCCGGGTCTCGGCTGAGCTCGTTCAGTAGCGGGGACCCGGGCACGGCCTCGGCGGCGACCAGGCCCAGCCCCAGGGGCACGGCCACCAGGGGCAGACAGAGGAGGGCGGCCACCAGACTGCGCAGGCGCGACTGGCGCGGATCGATCAGGGGCATCACCCGCCACGGCGGCAGGGCGACACCTTCGGCGGACCGAGAGACCAAGAGGTCCTCCTGCACTGTGCCCATGGACACGGTACGGCCGAATCGCCCCGGACACGATGACTGACCGCTTACATCGGGGGGTGCAGGGCGGCCCGCTCAGGCCTCACGGGCGGCCCGGACCAGCTCGACGTAGGCCTTGCTGCCCTCTCGCAGAGTGCGCTCCTGGGTGGCGAAGTCGACCTCGTAGAGACCGAAGGTCTGGCTGTAGCCCTCGGCCCACTCGAAGTTGTCCAGCAGGGACCAGTAGTAGAAGCCCTTCACGTCGGCGCCGTCGGCGATGGCCCGGGACATGGCGTAGAGGTAGGTCCGGATCCACCGCTCCCGGACCTGGTCCGCGCGGTCGCTGACCCCGCACTCGGTGACGTAGATCGGCTTACCCAGCTCGCTCAGTGTCATGAGCGCCCGGTAGAAGCCCTCGGGGTAGAGCCCGTAGGGCATGTCCGTCCAGGCCACCCCCGGGCGCTGGGCCGGCTGGGGGTGCACGCCGGGGACGAACAGGCTGCGGAAGAGCACGTGGCTGTAGTAGTTGAGGCCGATGAAGTCCGTGGCGCCCACGGCGTCCGGGTAGGCCTCGTCCTGCCAGACCAGGCCGGGCACCTTGAACTGCCAGCGCCCGGTCTTCAGGAACTCCAGGATGCGCACGTTCCAGACCCGGTCGCAGGACCGGGCGCCGACCCAGTCCACCGGGTTCCACCGGTGGTAGGGGTCGAACTGGAAGAGGCTCTTCACCAGGCCGATCCGGGCGGTGTCGCCGCCGGGCAGCGCCTTGAGCGCCACATAGACCCTCGTGTGGCTGAGGAGCATGTTGCGCATCGCCGTGGCCGTGGCCTTCAGGCTGGTCCGGCCGGGCGGGAAGATGCCGGCGAGGTAGCCCATGATGGCGACCACGCAGAGCTCGTTGTGGGTGCACCACAGGGTGACCTTGGGGCGGTACTCCTGGAACATGCGCTCGCAGAAGGCCACGAAGGTCGGGATGTTGCTGCGCTCGAGGAACCCGCCCCGCTCCTCGAACCACTGGGGGTGCGTGAAGTGGTGCAGGGTGAGCATCGGCTCGATGCCGGCGGCCAGCAGAGCGTCGATCAGGTCGTGGTAGTGCTCGATGGCGTCTTCGTCGAAGACCCCGGGCTCTGGCTCCAGGCGGCTCCAGGGGAGGCTCAGGCGGTAGCTGTCCATGCCCAGCTCCTGCATGAGCCGGATGTCCTCGGCGTAGCGGGCGTAGGAGTCGCAGGCGTCGCCGACCCTCTGGCCCTCGAAGATGGTCGGCTTGCCGCGCTTCGTCTGCTGTTCCCACCAGGCCCAGTTGTTGCGGTCCAGGCCGCCTTCGATCTGGTGAGCGGCGGTGGCGGTGCCCCACAGGAAGCCCTCGGGGAAGCGCACGTCGCCCACGTCGAGGCGGTCCCAGTCCCAGCGGGTCTCGGGGTGGCGGCGGTGCAGGACGCCCATCCAGGCGGCGGTGCCGGCGGCGGCGGTGGCGGCGACGGTGGGGAGCAACATGGGGGCCGTCTAACGAAAGAGGTGTGTCAGCTTGGTTCCACGGCGGTTGAAGGGGGAGCGCGAGGTCGGCTAGAACGCGGGCTGGAGGCGACGATGCGCCAGCTCCCCGCCCTGACCGCCCTGCTCCTGCTCGCCTGTGGCCAGGGCGACTACAGCTTCTCCGTCGACAACGACGTGGGGG
>CAYFPX010000054.1:2304-11491 GCA_964344945.1 uncultured Enterobacterales bacterium | reverse complement strand
ACGGACTCCGGCCCGATCGTGTGGGAGGACTGCGGCATCGCCGGTGCCTCCTCCACCGAGGTCACCGTCGACCACACCTGCACCGGCGACGCGGGCCTGGCGGCGGACCTCAAGGTCGAGATCACCGATGTCTGCTTCCCCTCCTGCGAGGAGGGCGCCCCGGTGTTCGTGGCGGTCCAGGTGCGCAACCAGGGTGGGGTCGACGTCAGCGGCACCGTGCCCCTCGCGGTGTACGCCGGCGCCGCCTCTGCGGGCTCGGGAGATGTGCCGCTCCACACCTTCTCCCACACCGGGGGCGTGACCGCCGGCTCGGTGGCCGCAGGCCAGGTGATCGACTTCGACGTGCGCGCCCTGAACGGGCAGCCCATCCGCATCGAGGTCAACGACGACGGCACCGGAGACTGGGCCGTGCAGGAGTGCGACCTGCTCAACAACCAGGCGGTCTACGACGCCAACCCGTGTCCGGCGACGGAGTAGCATCGGCCCATGCAGGGCCTGGTCCTCCTCCTCATCATCGCTGGCGTCGGCCTCTGGCTGTTCAAGATGACCGGGGGCACGCGCGCCCGGATCGAGATCCGGGTCGAAGGAGGCCGCACCTGGGTCACCCGAGGCCGCATCTCGGGCAAGGTGCTGCGGGAGATCCAGGAGATCTGCAAGGACCACCCCAAGGCCGTCGGCGTGGTGCGGATCGAGGGCCCCCAGAGCGAGCCGGAGATCACGATCGAGGGCCTGCCCAAGAACACCCTGCAGCCGATCCGCAACGTGGTGAGCCAGGGGCTGCGCTGATCCAGGGCACCATGCGCCCATGATGATGGCAACGCTGCTCTTGCTCGCCGGCTGCACCGACGACACCACCACCGAGGACTCCGGCCTGCCCCCGGGCATCTTCGCTGCCTCGATCACGTCCCACGCCGACGGCGACACCCTGCTCGAAGGCTACCGCGTGGGCCTCGCAGGCATGGTCAACGACCCGGACGGGGTGAACAGCGACGTCAACGTGACCTGGCACGTGGGCGGCGACGAGGCCTGCCCCGAGACCTCGGCGGCCGACGACGGCAGCACCAGCTGTGACGTGACCTTCGACGAGAACCAGACCGGCGAGCAGGTGGTGGTGCTGGAGGCCCTGGCGCCGGACGGCGAGACCACCCAGGCCACCGTGACCGTGGAGGTCCTGGAGACCCAGGCGCCGACGGCGACCATCGCCGAGCCCGCCGACGACAGCAGCGTGACCAACGACCCCGGGGTCTACATGTCCGGCACGGTGGGCGACTCCGAAGACGCCGCCAACCTGCTGCTCTACACCTGGTCCAGCAGCCGCCAGGGGCCCCTGGTCGGCTCGACGGCGCCGGCGACCGACGGCCACGCCGAGGCGCTGGTCGTGCTCGAGGCCGGCACCCACGTGCTGACCCTGGACGTGATCGACACCACCGGAAAGTCCGGCAAGGACAGCGTCACGGTGACGGTGGAGTAGGGCGCTGCTGGGACAGGGCCGTCGCGCCGGCCCCGCGCCCCATGGCAGGGATGCCCCAGGCTGGAGCCGCCTGGGGCCGCAGCCGTGACCTGGCCCCGATCTTGCTCCGGCAGCGGGTTCCGCCGCCCCGGAGGGCCCCGTGCTCGCGATCCTGATGCTGTCCTGCGTGGACTACGACCTCGGCTCCCCGAACGACGTGGGCCACCCCTACGGGGACTCGGCCACCGGCGAGGCGTGGCTGGACCTGCCGCCGGAGACGGTGATGGACGACCCCTGTCCGGACGACGTGAACGCGACCTTCGGTCCGGGGGAGATCTACGTGAAGTCCTGGGATCGGACCCAGGACGCGGGCGTGCTCACCGCCGCGGTCGCCGGGCTCTACCACGTCTACGACTTCACCATCGCCGAGTCGGGCAGCAGCCAGCACAACGAGAGCGCCTTCTTCCGGGTGAGCAACGCCACCAACCCCGAGGGCTTCCCGGAGCTGAGCAATTGCCGAGACGAGTGGGTGGTCCAGGATGCCGACAACGACGGTGCGTTGGCGGTCGGCCAGCGCATCTACGTCGGCACGTTCTGGCTCGACGAGGGGGACAACGCGCTGAGCATGCACCACTTCTGCCCCCTGGTCCGAGAGGGCGCCTGCCCGGACCTGCACATCGAAGACGACCCCGGAGGCACCTGCGACTCCGGCAACGTGAACTCCGTGCACTTCGTCGGCGAGGGCCTCTGCCTGGTCAGCCCCGGCTGAGGTCCGTCCGGCTGTTCACCGCCGCGAGAGCAGCCGCTGCACCCGCTCCAGCAGGATGTCCGGGGTGAACGGCTTCTGGAGGAATTCGCGGGCCTCGACGTCGACCCCGGAGCCGGTGACCGCGGCGCCGGTGTGCCCGCTGATGGTCAGCACCCGCAGGCCCGGGTGGCTCTGGCGGAGCCGGGCCGCCAGAGCCGAGCCGCTGAGTCCCGCCAGGGTCAGGTCCGTGACGAGGAGGTCGACCTCGCCCTCCAGGGCCAGGGCTTCCTCGGCGGTGGCGGCGGAGCGGACCAGGAAGCCCGCCCGGTCGAGCACGGCTGCGATGAGGCTGCGCACGCTCTCCTCGTCCTCGACGACCAGCACCCGGGCCCTTCCCGTGGCCGGTCGCACGGAGTCCGGATCCTCGGCGGCCTCGGCCGAGGCGGGCAGGCGCACGTGCACCGTGGTGCCGGCCCCGGGGCGGCTCTGGAGCGCCAGCTCCCCCTCGAGGCTGGCGGTGACCTGCCGGGCGGTCGCCAGGCCGAGGCCGGTCCGGCCCCGGGTCGAGAAGAAGGGCTCACAGGCGCGGGCGAGCACCTCGGGATCCATGCCCGGGCCATCGTCGGCGACGGAGATCGCCACGGCGCTGGTGCCGCGCAGGGTGCACAGGGAGGCGCCCAGGGTCACGGTGCCCCCCTCGGACACCGCGTCCAGGGCGTTGAGCCCCAGGCTGAGCACCACCTGCTCGAGCTTGCTGGGGTCGGTGTCGACCCGGCAGTCCGGGGGCAGCTCGGCCAGGGCGACCCGGGCGCCGTCGGGCGCCGCTTCGGCCAGGACGTCTCTCAGCTCCTCGAGGAAGATGTCGAGCTCCAGGCACCGACGCCCCATGTCCCAGGGGCGGCCGATGGCGAGCAGCTTGCGGGAGAGGGCCGTGGCGGCCTCGGCCGCGGCGAGGACCTCGGTGAGCTGGGCCCGGGTGGCGTCGTCTCCCCAGTAGCGGTCCAGCACCAGGCGGGCCCGACCCGTGATGACGGTCAGGAGGTTGTTGAAGTCGTGGGCGACGGCCTCGGTGACCCGCCCCAGGGCGGCGCGCCGGTCGCCCTCGACCAGCCGGTCGACGAAGCGCGCCGAGGCCAGGTCGCCGTCGCCGTCGGCCACCCAGTCCAGCAGCTCCTGGACCCGCTCCCGCCGGTCGGCGTGCAGGTCGACCGCCACGTCCAGGCGCATGGGGTCGGCGACGCGCCAGTCGCTCAGGGCGTTGAGGTGGGTGCGAAGCTCCTTGTCCGAGAGCCGCTCGGAGACGCAGGCCGCGGCCCCGCTGGAGAGCAGCCTGAGCAGGTCCGCCGGCCCCGGGTCGCCGACCACGATGGCGACCGGGACCTGGCGGCATGGCAGCTGGGCGCACAGGGCCGCAGAGGCCACACCGTCGGGGTCCAGGGCCAGGACCACCAGGTCGAGGGCCTCCGCTGCGGCGGCGGCGGCCGCCACGTCTCCGGTGCGAACGGTGTAGCCGCACTCCTGGAGCAGCTCGCGCAGGGCACCACTGCGGGGGTGACCGGGGGCGACAAGCAGGGCCTGGGCCGTCATGGACTCCGTCCTCATCGTCGAGGGACGCCATCGTAGCGCCCGCGGACCGGGTCCGGCAGCCGGTGAGCAAGGCCGAGCAGCGCCACCGCCGCCAGGCCCGCGGCGAGCCAGAGCCCCCGGGGGCTCAGCGCGGTCAGCGCCGCGCCGCTGATGGGACTCGTGTAGGCGCTGGAGTCCACCCCGTCGCACCGCAGGGCCTCGGCCGGCGCCAGCACGAAGGTCGTGCCGGCGGTGACCCCGGGGAAGGCCCCTTCGAGGATGCCCTGCTCACCGCAGACGATGGCCAGGTCCTCCCGAGCGAGCCAGAAGTCCCGGCGGTAGACCCGGCCACGGACCTCGTGCGCGCTGGGGTTGCTGTGCTTGCCGTGCTTGCGCAGGAAGGTGCTGTAGGCGAGGTCGCCGTCTCGCTGGAGCGCGGTCCGGGCGGCCGAGACGTCGCTGCCACGGCTGATCCAGGTCCCGTGGACGGGGTCCACCCGCAGCTCGCCGAAGCCGTGCACCAGGTGCTGGAAGCCCGCCAGCGACAGGACACCCACCGCAGCCAGGCGGGGCAGGGCGGTCAGGCTGGTCCCGGGCGCGGTCCAGCCGAGCGCCTTCCAGGCCGCCAGGGCCCCGAAGCCACCGGCCATGGCGTCGGTCCAGACGTCGCGGATGTCACCCGTGCGGCTGGGGTGCCACCACTGCACCGTCTCGTCGCAGCACCCCAGGATCAGGCTGATCAGTGCGGCCCCGCAGGCCGCGACCCACGGTGCGCGGCCCGGGGCCAGCGCGCGACACACCAGGGCTCCGAAGGCCGTGAATTCGAGCAGGTGCACCGCCTCGATGGGGATGCCCTGCAGGGCCTGGAGCTTCCAGCCCACGGCCACCGCGACCAGGGCCAGCCATGCCACGGCCCGAGGACCCTGGCGCCAGGCCCGCCGCAGGCCCCAGGGCACCAGCGCCAGCAGCGCCAGGCCCACCCCGGGCACCACCCGACGCTTGCCGGGCACCATGTCGAAGACCCGGAGCCGGCCGCCACCGGCGACGACCAGCGTGCGGTCGGTGCCGCCCAGGGCGACGGCCTCCCCGGGCACCCGGTACACCGGCTCGCCCGTCGTCAGCCGCAGGGTCACGAGCCCCGCCTGGCCGGCCGCCACGTGGACCACGTCGCGCTGGATCAGCAGGTCCAGGGCCGGCCCGTCGAGGGCCACCGCCTGGCTGTCCACCAGGACCTGGTCGTCGAAGCCGAGGACCCGGTGGCCGCCTTGGCTCGCCTGGGACCGGGTGCCGGTCGAAGGGGTGACCGGGGGCGCACAGCGGGGGCCGTCGGCGCTCACCGCCAGGCCCTCGCAGGGGGCCGGCGGGGTCCAGGTGCCCTGGGGGGCGAGGTCTGCGGTGCGAAAGGTCTCGACCGGGTCGCTGCCGACCGCCACCCGGGCGGGGGTCGCCGCCAGGGGCAGGACCGCGTCGACGGGGCTCTCGGCGAGCAGGATCGGCGAGCCGACCCGGTACAGCCGCTCCCGCAGGACCGGGCCGTAGGGGATGGTCGCCAGGATGGCGGCGGCGACCAGGACGGCTGGAATCCAGCGGCGGAGCGGCACCCCTGGAGGTTAGCCTCGCTCCATGATCGGCGTGTGGACGATGCTGGCCTGCAGCGAGCCCGTGGCGGCGCCGACGGAGGTCCAGGACCTGACCCTCTGGTTCTTCGAGGAGTGGGACAACGAAGACCCCGTGGGGCTCGAGGACGCCGTCGCCAACCTGCTGGACTTCGCCGACACCGTCGACCTGGACGCCCGCTGGGACGAGCGGGCCTACGAGGCGCCGGCTCTGGACCCGGAGGTGCTCGAGGACAAGGTCGACCACGGTCGCGACGTGAGCATCGCCCTGGGGGTGGGCGTGCTCTACCAGTCGCCCAACCCGGTGGCCGAGCACCTGGGCCTGCAGTTCATCCTGGACCAGACCCCGATGGAGCCGTCGAGCCCCAACTACTACCAGCGCACGATCGTCGAGGGCGGGGGCTGCTTCGCCGAGCGCGGCTGCGAGATCCTGCGCTACGAGAACGACATCCTGCGGGAGAACGTGCTCTACGAGGTCCAGTACCTCATGGAGAAGGAGCTGGTCTGGGTCGACGTGGAGGGCGAGAGCGAAGCCGCCATGGTGGGCCGGTCCTGGATGCCCGAGTCCGCCCACGACGAGGGCAAGATCAGCCTCTGGCAGGGCTACAGCATCGACCTCTGGCTGCCCCGGGAGGGCGGCACCTTGCGCTACCAGGTGAGCTGGCAGGAGACCGAGATGCCGGGCCTGACCTGGGACCAGGTGAGCGGGGTGGTGGCCGCCGGGATCGACGACCTGTTCGAGGCACAGGACGAGTACATCGTGGAGCAGGCGACCGCGGACTGATCCCGGTTAGGAACGCCGGCCGATGGCGTCCTCCCTTCCGCTGACCCCCTCCTACCCCCACCTCGTCCGGCGTCGGCCCGACCGGCCGACCGCCCGCTCCTAGACCATGCAGAAGCCCCTGGTGTGCGTGCCCATCCCGGCACCGGAGGCCTCGGAGCGCCGGGGCCGAGGCGCGGCCTTCGCCGAGCCCGGCGAGAAGCGCGGGCGGTACCACCTGCCCGAGTACCTGGACAGCAGCTCCCCGGTGGGCTTCCGGGTGCGGCTGCCCCTGACCCGGCACCAGGCCACCGAGGCCCTCCAGCTCCTCCAGCTGGACCGGCCCGAGGCCTTCACCGGTCCGGTCCCGGTCACCGAGCAGGCGCTGTTCGAGGAGTGCAGCCTGGGGGTGCTGAGCGCCCGTCAGTCCACGAATTTCCGGGGGCACCGTGCCGTGGTGCTGGGCCCCGAGGACGCCGAGCGGGCCGCGGTCACCCTGGGTCAGCTGGAGGGCCTCGAGGCTCGGGCCCTGCGGGGGGCCAGCCACCTGCACGTGGTCTTCACCCGGCCCTACCGCACGCCGTTCACGCTGCTGCTGACCTTCATCGGCCACCGGCCGGTCTCCAGCCTGGCGACCGTGCCCGTGCGGGGGCTGCGCAAGCGCTTCCAGCACATCGACGACATCCCGACCATCAACTACCTCCAGCACCTGCACCTGGGCATCCTGGCCGATGCGATGGAGCGGGCGGCGGTGCTGGCCTCCGGAGGCACCCGGCAGGCCCAGGTCTTCCAGGCGCCGTTCTGCGAGGGCCTGAGGGATCGGAACCGGGCCTCGCTCCAGGAGCTCGAAGACCTGTGCGGCCTGACGCCGGCCGAGCGGAGCCAGGGCTGGCGCATCGGCCTGGTGGCGCAGGTCGGGGCGGTACCAGAGCCCGTCGCGATCGCGGCCGAGACCTGCCGGCGGGTGGGGGCGAACCTGCTGGCCTTTCGCAGCGAGCGCATCCAGCCCGGTGTGAACCAGGAAGACAAGGCGCCGGCCACGTACCAGGAGCGCCAGCACTCGATGCGGGTGCCCGACGAGACGGTCGAGCAGGCGGGCCGCGCCGCCTACAACGCCTTCGCGCACTGGACCGGCGTCGAGCGCGAGGCTGGCAAGAGCCTGCTGCTGATGGAGCGGGTGGACGTCCTGACCTCGGGGGGCAAGGAGCGCCTGCGGGAGATCCGGCTCGGCCTGGGCGAGGTCACCGATCGGGTCATGAAGAGCCTGCCCCTGTGGGTGGACCTGCCCACCGGCCGGGCGTTCTCCCGGAACGCCCACCGAGGGCGCAAGGCCTTCGCCCTGGCCGGTCAGCGCATCTACATCGGGGGCCTGTCCCGCCGGGAGATCGCCCAGGCGGGCCTGCCCTGGGAGCTGGCGGTCCGGGCGGTGGGTGCCGCGGCGGCCCGGAGCGCCCTGGTCGCGGAGCTCATGGGCGTGACCGAGCTGCCCGGAGGCTGCGATCTGCTCGGAGGGATCTGCCTGATGGCGGGGCCGGTGAACCAGAACGACATCGGCAAGGCGTTCTTCGGACACGCCGACCTGCTGTGCAAGGCCTTCGGCGACCGGGACCCGACCTCCCTGCTCGTGTGGACCCTGAAGGCGAAGACCGTGGCCGACCCGGTCGGCAACGAAGAGCAGCTGCTGAACAAGGCCCGCAGGGGCGCCCTGGTGGACCTGCGCTGCGGCCCCCACGAGGCGATCACGCTCCGGCGGGGGGACCGGCTGGTGCCGATGCGCCGCCGGTCCGGGCGGGTCAACGCCGAGCGCGCCTTCGCCGACCAGGGCAATTTCGTGACCGACGCCACGGGCCGGGAGATCCCGGGCAACCGCGGCTCGGAGTGGCCCCGGGCCTGGTCCACCGAGGTCCTGTGGGAGGTGAAGCCATGAGCCGTCACTTCGACGCGCTGCCGTCCATGATCGGTCTGTACCTGAAGGCCGCGACCAAGGGCGGCGGGCTCCAGGATGGCCAGACCATCCCCCGCATCGAGGCGACCCTCGCCCCGGTGGCGCCCGATCCGGTGCGCCTGGCGGCCTATCGCGAGGTCTGCGGCTTCGCAGGCTCCGAGACCCTGCCGGCCACCTGGCCCCAGGTCCTGGCCACCCCGATCCACATGGCCCTGCTGACCGACGCGAGCTTCCCCCTCAAGCCCCTGGGCATCGTGCACACCCGCAACCGCATCACGGTGCACGAGGACCTGCCGTCCGACGCCCGCCTCGGCCTGCGCTGCTGGGTCGAGGGACACCGCCAGCACCGGCTCGGGGTCGAGTTCGACCTGGAGACCGAGGCGGCGATCGACGCCCGCACGGTCTGGTCGTCGACGGCCACCATCCTGGCGCGCACGCGCTCCGGCGGGGGAGGGGACAAGCCCAACAAGCAGACCCCGCCCCCTGGCGAGGCCCCAGGCCACGACCGCTCCACCATCTGGCGCCTGCCGGGCGGCCAGGGTCGGGCCTACGCCCGGGTCTCCGGCGACTTCAACCCCATCCACCTCACCCCGTGGACGGCGAAGCTCCTGGGCTTCAGGCGCCAGATCGTGCACGGCATGTGGTCCCTGGCCCGGTGCATCGCCGAGCTCGAAGACGACGTGCCGGCCTCGGGCACCACCATCGACGTCGCGTTCCGCAAGCCGGTGATGCTGCCCACCCCGGTGCTCTTCACCGCGGGCCACGACGGCGAGACCCGGACCTTCGCCCTGCGCACCAAGGACGCCCGCAAGGTGCACCTGGAGGGCCAGATCCGGGCCGGGTGATCGGGGAATTGTAAGGTTCTGGTGTCATGAGGGGAAAATCCCCGCTTTTTCTGGCCCCCTGGCTGGCAACCCCCCAGGATCGTGTGTAGATGCGTCCCGTCTGATCCTGCCTGGGCCAGTTTGACATGCACGTGCACACCGAGACCGCGCCGTTCCCGCGGCTGCGGCGACCCCTGAACATCACCGTCGTGGGGGAGCTGGGGCTCACCGACGGCATCGCCGTCTTCCTGGACGAGGGCCGCTTGGACTTCCTGGTG
>CAYFPX010000054.1:0-2294 GCA_964344945.1 uncultured Enterobacterales bacterium | reverse complement strand
GATCGCCGAGATCACCCGCGCGCTCAAGGGCCTGGCGCGCGACCTGCGCATCCTGGTGCGCGAGCGCCTGGACGAGTCCATCTCGCAGCTGGTCCGCGTGGACCTCGGTGGCCTGGGCCGCAACGCGGATCTGAGCGTGCGCCTGGTCCGGGTCGTGCGGGGCTCGGAGACCCCCTACCGCAAGGGCTGGTTCCACTCGGGGACCTGGCAGCCGGTCCACGAGGCGGACCGGGACACGGTGGAGCAATTCCTCGAGCGCTCGGATGTCTCGCGGAGTGCGCCGCCGTCGGCGACCTCGCTGCTGGGCAGCCAGACCCTGACCACCCTGGGCGGCCCGGCGAGCCAGGTCAGCCAGGTCACCGCGACCAGCCGCAGCGCCGTCCAGGGGGCCTCGACACGGGAGTCCCACGCCGACTCCTCTGGCGGCCGCGCCCGCGTGCGTCGCTCGATGCGACGGGCCCGGGAGCGCATGGCGGCGGAGCGCAAGGCCGCGGCCCGCCAGGCCGTGCAGCCGCCCCCCACCACCGTGGCCGGCCGCCAGGAGCGCCGGGCCACCCAGCCGGCCCCGCCGGCGGCCCGTCCGGGCACCCGCCGCTCGGCCACCGAGGGCCTGCGCAAGCCGGTGAAGCCGGCGGACATCGTGACCCCCATCCTGAGCGACACCAGCCTGATGGCCACCTTCGCCTTCGCCCACCGGCTCGAGCGCGCGATGAACATCGGCGACAGCTGGTTCCGCCTGGTGCTCCGCCGCCCCCTGGGGCTGGACGCCCACCAGGCGCTCCAGCTGGTCTTGCAGCTGCCCGACGGCTCCTTCGTGCAGGCGCCGGCGAAGGTGCTGCGGGTGGGTCCGGACCGGGTGCTGGTGGAGGCGGCCCACGCGGATCCGCTGACGCTGGCGGTGCTGCGCAAGGCGCACTGAGCTTCGGCGCTGTCGGCTGAGAGGCCCTACGCCGGGTCGTACCCCAGGTTCGGCCCCAGCCACCGCTCGCCCTCCGCCAGCGTCCACCCTTTCCGTGCCGCGTAGTCCGCGACCTGGTCCCGGCCGAGCTTGCCGACGCCGAAGTACCGGGCCTGGGGGTGCGCGAAGATCCAGCCGCTGACGGCGGCGGCGGGCACCATCGCGAAGTGCTCGGTCAGGGTGATGCCCGCGTTGCCCGGGGCGTCGAGCAGCCGGAACAGGCCGCCCTTCTCGGTGTGGTCCGGGCAGGCCGGGTAGCCGGGCGCCGGGCGGATGCCCTGGTAGCGCTCGTCGATGAGGGCGTCGTTGTCCAGGGACTCGTCGGGGGCGTAGCCCCAGATCCGGGTCCGGACCTCCCGGTGGGTCCACTCGGCGTAGGCCTCGGCCAGGCGGTCGGCCAGGGCCTGGGCCAAGAGCGCCGAGAAGTCGTCGTGGTCGGCCTTGAACTCGGCGACCAGGGCGTCCAGGCCGTGGCCGGCGGTCACCGCGAAGGCGCCGACGTGGCCTCCCGTCGGGGGCACGAAGTCCGCCAGGGCCAGGTTCGGGCGGTTGTCCGTCTTGCGGCTCTGCTGGCGCAGGGTGTGGAGGCGGTGCAGCGGGTCCCCGTCGGCGCCGTAGAGCACGACGTCGTCGCCGTCCGAGGCGGCGGCGAAGAGCCCCACCACGCCCCGGGGCTCGAGCAGCCCGCCGCTCACGATGCGGTCGAGCAGGACCGCCGCGGCGTCGAAGAGCCTGCGGGCCTCCTCCCCGGCCGACCGGTGGGCCAGCACGTTGGGGAACGTGCCGGGCAGCTCCCAGGCCCGGAAGAACGGGGTCCAGTCGATGAGCTCCCGCAGGTCCGCCAGCGACGCGTCCAGGGTGTGCAGGCCGAGGGCGGTGGGCGGGGCCACCACCTCGGCGCTCCAGTCGATGCGCAGGGGGTTGTCTCGCGCAGCCGCCAGGGAGATGCGGCGGTCGCCGGTGCCCCGGGCCGCGCGGCGCTCGCGGACCTGCTGGTACTTCGCCCGGGTGGTGGCGACGAAGTCGTCGCGCCGGGTGTCGCTCAGCAAGGCGGTGGCGGTGCCGACGGCCCGGCTGGCGTCGGTGACGTAGACCACGGGCTCGTCCCGGACCGGCTCGATCTTCACCGCGGTGTGGACCTCGCTGGTGGTGGCGCCGCCGATGAGCAGGGGGACGTCGAGGCCCGTGCGCTTCAGCTCCCGGGCCACGTGGACCATCTCGTCCAGGCTCGGGGTGATCAGGCCGCTCAGGCCGATCAGGTCGACCTGGTGCTCCCGGGCCTGGGCCAGGATGGTGTCGCAGGGCACCATCACGCCCAGGTCGATGACCTCGTAGC
>CAYFPX010000053.1:0-38278 GCA_964344945.1 uncultured Enterobacterales bacterium | reverse complement strand
AGACCTGGTACGACGACGTGGACCCGGACTGCGACGGCTGCGACGACGACAAGGACGGCGACGGCTACGACGGCGGCCGCCGGGGTGCAGACTGCGACGACGACGATCTCCAGACCCACCCTGGCGGCACCGAGGTCTGGTACGACGGCATCGACCAGGACTGCGACGGCAACGACGGCGACCAGGACGGCGACGGCCAGGACGCGGTGGAGGTCGGGGGCACGGACTGCGATGACCTGGACCCGGAGCAGGTGGCGGTGCTCCAGTTCGACGACCTGGACGGCGATGGCTTCGGCCTGGTCGGCACTGGGACCTGGATGTGTCCCGTCGACCCGGACAAGGTGCTGCGCCCAGGTGACTGCGACGACACCGACCCGTCGATCTCCCCCAGCGCGAGCGAGATCTGGTACGACGGCATCGACCAGGACTGCCTCCCGGACAACGAATACGACGCCGACGGTGACGGCCTCGGGCACGCAGACCACGGGGGCGCCGACTGCGACGACACCGACCCCGCCGTCACCTTCTACAGCGGCTTCCCCGACCTGGATGAAGACGGGGACGGGGACGAGACCGCCGCGATGGCCCAGACCTGCGACCCGAGGGAGCTGTCCTCGGCCTCTGGCGACTGCGACGACTCGGACCCCACCATCAGCTCCTTCGCGACGGAGGTCTGGTACGACGGCGTCGACCAGGACTGCGACGGCAACGACGGCGACCAGGACGGAGACGGCTTCGCCGCAGAGGACGTGGGTGGCCCGGACTGCGACGACCTGGACCCGTCGATCAGGCCGCGGGGCGGCTACCTGGACCAAGACGGAGATGGCTTCGGCGCCGAGGGCGGAGGCACCCTGTTCTGCGACGAGAGCGGCTACGTCGCGGTCGGCGGGGACTGCGACGACGACGACGCCAGCGTGCACCCCGGCGCGGCCGAGATCGCGGGCGACGGCATCGACCAGGACTGCGACGGCGACGCCCGAGACCGCTTGTCCGACTTCGCCGTCACCGTGCTGACCGGCACCGAAGCCGGCGGCCTGGCGGGCACCGCCCTCGCCTCCGCCGATCTGGACGGGGACGGAACCGCCGAGCTCGCGGTCGGGGCGCCCTGGGCCCCGGGCAGCGGCTCGTGGTCCGGGGCGGTGTTCGTCCGGCAGGGCCCCGTGACGGCATCCGGGTCTCTCACGACGGGCGCCCTGGCCCTGGAGGGACACGACTCCGGCCTGTACGCCGGCGTGGCCCTCGCCTCCGGGGATCTCGACGGCGATGGCGTGGCCAGCCTCGTCGTGGCCGGGCCCAGCAGCAGCGCGAGCTGGGCGGCGGAGGGCATGGTCTACCTCTGGTCCGACGGCTTCGACCCGAGCACCCACGACCTGAGCGACAGCGCGGCGCTCATCGAGGCGGACCAGGTCGGCGAGGACCTGGGCTACGGCCTGGCCACGGGGGACACCGACGGCGACGGCGCCGTGGAGCTCTGGGTCGCGGCGGCCTCCACCGGCACGATCGCCCGCTTCGAGGCGCCCTCCGGCCACCACCTCCTGTCGGATGCCGCGCACTGGATCGAGGACAGCGAGGTGAGGACCTGGGCCGGCGCAGGCCTGGATGCCGGCTCGGACCTCGACGGGGACGGCGTCGGGGACCTGGTGGTGGCTTCCCACGGGAAGGCCGGCTCCGTGGATGTCTACCTGGGGCCCGTCGAGGCCGCCACCTACAGCGAGGCCGACACGCGGTGGACCGCCGAGACAGACACCGGACGCGAGGACCCGGCCGGGCTCTGGACCCGCTCCGACGTAGACGGGGACGGCCAGCTGGACGTGCTCGTCGGTGTGCCCCCGGCAGACGGCATGGTCAGCCAGGCGGGCGTGGTCGCGGTCCTGCTCGACCCGGCGGGCGCCGGCGGTGACCTGGCCGACGCGGACGCCGGCCTGCTCGGCGCCGAGACAGGTGACATGCTGGGCACCAGTCTGGCCTTGGTCCGGATCGACGGGACCGACCTGCTGCTGGTCGGAGCCCCAGGAGCAGAGGCGGACGGCGCGCTGCTGGTCACCGAGGTTCCACTGGCGGGCTCAGTCAGCGCCGACTCCGCACCCCTGGGCTTCCACCCCGAGTCCGGCAGCACCGCCGAGCTCGGCACGAGCCTGGTCCTGGTCGACGACCAGGACGGCGACGGGGCCGAAGAGATCTGGCTGGGCCTGCCCGGCGACGACACCGAGGCCGCCTCTGCGGGCGCGGCCGCCCTCCTCTACAGCGGAGACCTGCCATGATCGGACTCCTCCTGACAGCCTGCGTCGACTACGGCGTGAACGACCAGCCCGTCGTCAGCGACCCCGTTCCCGCCCTCGACGTCTCCCCCGGCGAGCTCTCCTTCGGGCCCATCCCGGTCGGTGAGTCCCAGCGGTCCGAGGTGGTCCTGACCAGCGTCGGCAACGCCCCTGTCACTGTGCTCGACGTGCGCATCGAAGGCTCCGAGGCCTTCGCGCTGACCACGCCCTGGGAGCCCACCGAGCTGGCCGTCGACGGCTCCTGGCGGGTCGGGCTGTCCTTCACCCCGAGCAGCGAAGAACACCAGGCCGAGCTGGTGGTCGAGAGCGACGCCCCAGGGGCCCCGGAGCAAGCGGTGGACCTGTGGGGCCTGGGTTCGCTGCCCACCCTCGAGCTCGACCCGGACCCCCTGGACCTGGGGCGGGTCCACCTGGGCTGTGAGCGCTCCGTGGACCTGACCCTGCGCAACGTGGGCGTGGCCGACCTGACCGTCACCGGGGTCGCGGCCAGCGGGGCCGGCTTCTCGGTGAGCGCCCCCGACGACCTCCCCTGGGTGCTGCCGGCGGGCGACGAGCGGGACCTGCCGGTGACCTTCACGCCCCCATCCCTCGACGACCACGAAGGCCTGATCTGGGTGAGCAGCGACGAAGCCCTGGGCCAGCGCACCGGGATCGTCGAGGGCCAGGGCAACGGGGACGACCGGCTGGTCGAGGAGCTGCGCCAGGGCGACGGACCCTGGGAGCTGGCCGACGTGATGTTCCTGGTGGACCGTTCCTGCTCCATGGGGGACGACACCTCGAACCTGGTGGCGAACTTCTCCGCCTTCGCCGAGACCCTGGGGGACGCCGAGATCGACTGGCAGGTGGGCATCGCCACAGCGGACAGCGGCTGCATCAACAACGGCGTGATCACCGAAGACACCCCCAACCTCGCAGCGGCGCTCCAGGACGCCGCCTTCCAGAGCGGTGGCCGCTACACCGAGGCGCTGCTCACGGTCGCCCGGGCGGGTCTCCAGGCAACAGACGGGTGCAACGCGGGCCTGTTCCGGAACGAGAGCAAGCCCATGGTCGTGATGGTCAGCGACGAGCCGGAGCAGTCGAGCGGGAGCTGGGACAGCCTGGTGGCGGACATCCTGGCGGCGGCGCCGCTGGTGACGCTCAACGCCGTGGTCGGAGACGTGCCCGATGGCTGCCCCAGCGCCAGCCCCGGCTACGGCTACAGCGAAGCCGCCCTCGCCACCGGCGGGCTCGTGCAGTCCATCTGCGACGCGGACTGGTCCAGCCACCTGGCCCTCATCGCCGAGGTCGTGCTCGACCCCTACACCGACACGTTCGTCCTGGAACGAGAGCCGGATCCGGACTCCCTGGAGGTCACGGTGGCAGGCGAGGTGCTCGCGAGCGGCTGGCACTTCGACGTCGGCCTGAACGCCGTGGTCTTCGACGCCGGCCTGTGGCCGGACCCCAACACGGTGTTCGAGGTGAGCTACCGGCTGCCCGGGACCTGCGACGAGTGATCCGCCGGTCGTTAGGTGTCCCGCGTGGAGACCCTGACCCACCTCTGGACCCTGGCGAACACCGAGGTGTGGGGCGGCCTCCACCCGCTGCAGGCCCTGCTCGGAGTGCTGCTGGCCTACGGCAGTGTGCTGGCGGCGAAGCGGGCGCGGGCCTGGGTGTCCGGGAGGGTCGCCGACCGGGAGCCCGACCAGCGGGCCCGCTTCGAGCGCTGGGCCCTCCGCTCCACCCTGGGGTTCGGCTGGGTGGTCGCCTTCGGGGTCGCCGGGCTGCCGGTCCGAGCCATCCTGGGGCAGAAGCTCACCACCCTCGGGGACACCGAGCTCACGCTGATGACCCTGCTCACGGCCGGGCTCATCGTCTGGCTCTGCTGGTGGTTCTCCCACCTGGTCCAAGAGGCCGTGCGGGGCTCCTTCAGCCGGCGCGGCGTGACCGAGGAGGGCACCGTCCACGCGGTCAACCGCCTGGTCCACTACGGCGTGATGACCGTGGGGCTGGGCGTGGCCCTCCAGACCATGGGCGTGAACCTGGGGGCGCTCTTCGCCGCCGGCGCCGTGTTCGCCGTCGGGGTCGGCTTCGCGCTCCAGAACATCGTCCAGAACTTCGTGAGCGGCCTGATCCTGCTGGTCGAGCGGTCGATCACGACCCACGACGTGCTGGAGATCGAGGGCCGCGTGGTGGTGGTCCAGTCCATCGGCATCCGGTCCACGGTGGTGCGCACCTGGGACGACGAGGAGCTGATCGTGCCCAACGGCACCCTGGTCCAGTCCACGGTGAAGAACTTCACCCTGGCCGACCCCCTGGTGCGCATCCGGACCACCGTGGGCGTGCACTACGACTCCGACATGGAGGCCGTGGCCGAGGCGCTGGCCGAAGCCGCCCGCACCGTGCCCGGCCAGACCGGCGGCCAGGATCCTCGCGTCCTGATGCGCCAATTCGGCGACAGCGCCGTGGTCTGGGAGGTGTCGGTCTGGACCCGCCAGCCCTGGCAGGTGCCCGAGACCCGCTCCGCGCTGAACCGCGCCATCTGGCGCGCCCTGAAGCAGCACGGCGTCACCATCGCCTACCCCCAGCTCGACCTGCACGTGCACCGCACGGAGGCCCAACCGTGATCACCCACCTGGACCACATCGCCATCGCGGTGCCCGACCTCCAGCAGGCCATCGCCCGGTTCGCCGAGGACTTCGGCCTGACACACGCCGGTTCCGAGGACGTGCCGACCGAGCAGACCTCGACCGCCTTCTTCCCCCTGCCGGGCACCCGCATCGAGCTGGTGCACCCGATGGAGGGCCAGGGCGCGATCCAGGGCTTCCTCGACAAGCGTGGCCCGGGCATCCACCACCTGTGCTTCCGCACCGACGACATCGAGGGGGACATGGCCCGGCTCACGGCCAGGGGCTACCGCTTCCTCAGCGAGCGCCCCAAGCCCGGCGCCCACGGCACCCGGGTCGCCTTCATCCACCCGAAGAGCGCCGGCGGCGTGCTCATCGAGCTGGCCCAGCACCCGGAGAGCGCAGAGTGACGTGGCGGGTGGACGCGGTCGGCGAGACCACCAGCCTGGCCCACCGGAAGCGCCGGGCCGGGCAGCGCATCATCCTCGGCTTCCCGGGACCTTCGCTGGACGCCGAGACCCGAAGCATCATCCAGCTGATCCAGCCGGCGGGCTTCATCCTCTTCGCCCGCAATGTCGAGGAACCAGCCCAGGTCCGGGAGCTGAATCGGGAGCTGGAGACCCTGCTCCCGGCCGAGCTGCCGCCGCTGCTCACCGTGGATCAGGAGGGCGGTCGCGTGGCCCGGGTCCGCGACGGCGCCACCCTGTGGCCCCCGGCGCGGCACATCGGCAACTGCCGCGACCTGCAGCTCACCCACGACTTCGCCACCGCCCTGGCCGACGAGGTCGCAGCCCTGGGCTTCAACGTGGACTGGACCCCGGTGGCTGACGTGGACTCCAACCCGGCGAACCCGGTGATCGGGGATCGCTCCTTCGGACGGGATCCCCGCGAGGTGGCCCAGCACGTGGTCACCTTCACCCACGCCATGCAGGCCCGCGGCGTGATGGCCTGTGCGAAGCACTTCCCGGGCCACGGCGACACCACCGTGGACTCCCACCACGACCTGCCGGTGGTGGAGAAGGAGCGACCGGACGTGGAGCAGACCGAGCTGGTGCCCTTCAAGGCCGCGATCCAGGCCGGCGTGGCGATGGTCATGGGGGGCCACGTGGTCTTTCCCGACTACGACGACAAGCCGGCCACGTTGTCGCACCGACTGTTGCATCAATTGCTGCGTCAGGAGCTGGGCCACCCCGGCCTGGTGGTCTCCGACGACATGGAGATGAAGGCGATCCACGGTCGCTACGAGCTGGAGCAGACCCTGACCCTGTCGACCGATGCCGGCCTGGACATCTACCTGTTCTGCAAGGACCAGGCGCTCCAGGTGGCGGCCTACGAGGGCCTGGTGCGCCTCCAGGAACAGGACAAGCGCTACGACACCCTGGCCGAGGACAGCGAGCGGCGGCTGCTGCACGCCCGCGAGGCCTTCCTGAAGGAGCGGGGCAGGCCCCCGGGCCTGGACGTGTTGGGGTGCCAGCGACACAAGGACCTGGCGCTGATGCTCCGGGCCCGCGGAGGAGCGTGAGACATGCTGGCGTTGTGGCTCGTTGCAGCGGTGCAGGCCCAGGACCCCGGTCCCACCTGCTTGACCCTCAACCCCGTCCCGGACCGCATGCAGGTGGCCTGGGTCTCCGAGGCCGGCACCCGCGTGGGCTCCGATCGGTGGCTCGAGGTGGTCCGGGTGTCGGACCTGAAGACCTTCATGGCTGCCGAGAAGCCAGACCAGGCGGAGTTCCTCCAGGAGCTCGGGCTGATCCCGCGCAACGAGCGCGGCGCCGAGCGCACCTGGCAGGTCACGATCTTCGACGTGGACGCGGCCATGCTCTGCCGGCCCATCGCCCTGGCCACCCCCGGCGAGGTGGTCGCGGGCGTGCCGGCCTGCGCGGAGCACCTGCAGACCGGCGGTCGCACCTTCACCGGCTGTGGCTACAGCCTGGACACCGAGCACATGGACCGGGGGGTCGACACCTTCAAGATCACCTGGGCCGAGGCGACCAGCTGGGGGTTCTGCGTGTTCCCCCTGGAGCGCTTCATGGTGGGAGACGCAGCGCGGCCCCAGCGATGATGCTGGCCTGGCTGAGCCTGGCACTCGCCGCGGATCCCGAGGCCGCGATCCATGCCCTGACGGCGCAGAAGCACGCCTGCGACGACGCCATCCCCGCGCTGGACGCCCGGCTCGAAGCGAACCCCCAGGACAGCGAGGCCAGGCTGCATCGCGCGGACTGCCGCTACCAGGTGGGGCGACTGGCCTGGGCCCTCGAAGACGTCCAGGCGCTGGACGTGCGTGGCCCCGACGCCCAGGTCCTGGAGGCGATCCTGCTGGCCAGGGCGGGCCGCCACCAGGAGGCCTCGCGGGTGGTGCGGCGCATGGAGAAGGACACTCCGGCCCGAGCCCGGGCGACGGCGGTCCTGCTGGCCAGTCGCGGCGACGAGGGCTGGGGGGTCCTCGACGACGCAATCGACCGCTGGCCCCAGGACCCGCACACCCTGCGGGCCGCCGGCGAGCTCGCCGCTCTGGACCCCGATCACGTGCCGGCCCGTGTCGCGGAATTGCTGGCGCGCCCCGCCCGCTTCGGCGAGGCCTACAACCGCGGCGTGCAGCGCCTGAACGCGGGCGACGGGCCGGGCTGCCTGGGGCACGTGGCCGAAGCCGAGGCCCTGGCGGGCCCCACCGAGGAGCCCGTGCTGGCGCGGCTCGGACACCAGT
Source organism: uncultured Enterobacterales bacterium (assembly GCA_964344945.1). Taxonomy (GTDB): domain Bacteria; phylum Myxococcota_A; class UBA796; order UBA796; family CAJQPC01; genus CAYFPX01. The sequence goes on along the minus strand of CAYFPX010000053.1, from coordinate 30,692 downwards.
GTGCAACCCTGGCCGGGGAGCTGGACCTGTCGGCCACCTGGCTGGAACGGGCCGGCGGTGTGGGCTTCGCCGACCCCAACGCGGTGCTCGCCCACGCGGAGTTGATGCGACGGGCCGGACTCCTCGATGCCTCTCTGGCGCTGTTCACCCTGGCCGTGCCGACGACCATCGAAGAGGAGCGCCTGCGGGACACCGGTCGGGTCACGATCCTCACGGCTCAGGGGGATCTCGACGGGGCCCTCGCTGCGTCCAGCGACCTGGCCAGCGGCGTGAGCCGCGCGAACCTGGCCGTGGCCCTGAGGAGGAGCGACCGGCTCGGCGAGGCCCTGCCGCTGCTCGAGGCGGCCTGTGCGGACATGACGGGCGACGGCGCCGTGACCTGCTGGCAGACCGTCGCCCGCTGGAGGCAGTGAGCCCCATCGACCGGGTCAGCAGTCCCAGACCGCGTCGCACGCCGTCGGGAAGCCGAACTCCTCGTCCATGTCGTCCAGGGCGTCCGGACAGCCGAGCTCCTCGAGACCGACCACACAGCGTCGGGCCTCCTGGGCGTCGTAGACACAGGACTCATCCACCGGCTCCCAGCTGTCCGAGGCCTCGTCGATGCAGACCTCGTAGGACTCCCCGTAGCAGTCCGACTTCCAGTCGCAGACCGCCGCGTCGGCCTCCACGCGGAATTCCGCTTCGGACATGCAGGCCACGAGGACCAGGGCGATCACGACCGCTCCCGGCGCCGCAGGCCGAGCAGGAGGGGCAGCAGCAGCACCGAGCGCCCAGCGGGCGAGTCGCAGCCGAAGCGCAGCAGGCTGCGACGGTACGAGTCGTCGGTGGGCAGGTCCTCGTCGAGGGCCTCGCTCTGCGAGCGCTTGGCCCAGTACTCGGCGGTGTAGCAGGCGCCGGGTTCTTCGGGCTGGACGTCGCCGCACATCGGCAGCTCGCTCTCCAGCTCCCAGGCGTGCTGCACGACCTTCACCTGGACCTGGTCGGAGATACCCGTCTCGTAGAAATACGGGTCCACGGTGACCGCGCCCGGCGTGTGGCGCAGGTGCAGGCGGGTGAAGTGGTAGCCGGCCCAGGCCCAGGTCAGGCCGAGGGACTCGACGGTCTCGTCGTCCAGGCCGCCCGCCATGTCGTCGGGACAGGGGTCGCACTTGCCCGTGCCCCAGGAGTACTCGGTGGACCAGGTGAAGCCTTGCTGGCCCTCGTCCAGGTCCAGCGGGTCCGCCGGCAGGCCGGACAGGTCGCTGTACTCACCCTCCCACCAGTCGGTCAGGGTCTGGCCCTCGTCCAGGGCGACCATGCAGTCCGCGGCCGCCACGGGTGCCTCGGTGACATTGCTCACCCCCACCGAGCTGGAGCGGGTCAGGGCGTAGACCAGCAGGTCCTGGACCCCGACGGAGCTGGTGGTCCCGAGCTTCAGCGGCAGCGAGAAGGAGCCGCTGTGGTAGCCGAGCTGGAGGGGCGTGAGCCACCCCGGCGCCGTCAGCGCGTCCTGGACGTCGATGGCCAGCGCCACGAACCAGCTGCCGCCGTCGATGTACTCGTCGAGCATCGGCACGGCGGCCTCGCTGGCCGCGAAGCCGTGCTCGCTGAGCCAGGCCTGGAGGCCACCTCCGTCCTCGGCGCTCAGCACCGTGGCGGTGTACTCGCCGAGCTCGACCTCGTCCTGGACGACCACCGTGTCACCGGTGTCGCCGCTGCTCCACCAGCTGTCGTCGTCGTCGCCGTCGTCGAACCAGGCCTCGCCACTGCCGGAGACGCCGCCGCCGCAGCCGCTCGACGAAGAGCTGCTGCTGGCGCTGGACGAGCTGCCAGCCGTGTCCCAGCCGCCGGTGTCCGGCGTGTCCAGGCTCAGGCTCCGGGCGGTCACGTCCTGGACCGCCACGTTGGCCACCTGGCCGTCCTGGTCCAGGTCGTAGAAGGCCTCGCAGTCGTAGGCCACCATGCGCGGGGCCGAGTAGGCGTCGAGGGTGGCGAGCAGCGTGGCGTCGGCGAGCCGGAGGTTGCCGCCGTCGAAGCCCGGCGGCACCGGGATCAGCAGGCCGAAGTCGGCGAAGTCGCCCTCCCAGTCGTTGAACAGGGTCAGGGTGGTCGCTGAGCCGTCCCGGGCGACGGCCACCTGGCTCGCCCGGTTCGAAGGGGTGCTGTCCACCCCGCCGACGTAGGTCCCACAGAAGGCCCAGGCCGAGCCGGGCCACAGCAGCCCGATCAGGGCGGCGACGGTTGTACGCATGTCTCCTCCAGGACCGACCCTGCCCGGGGCACAGTGCGCGGAAGGACGCGAGAGCACCCGGACCGTAGCCCCGGGGTCGAGGGGGTCGCGACCCCTGGGCCAGATCGGTTAGATCGCCCGCTTCCTTCTTCCGTCTGGAGCAACCATGTCCCTCCTCCTCACCCTCGCGGCGTGCGGCTCGTCCGTGCCCGGCAGCTACGTCCAGCTCGACTGGGCTGCCGGCGACACCTTCCACGTGGGCGCGACCTACCGCATCGCCAACGTCAAGACCGAGGAGGTCCCGGTGGACCTCGAGGGCACCGAGCAGCCCTATGTCGAGGAGGCCTGGACCGAGGAGATCACCTGGACCTTCCAGGTCGTCGAGGAGGGCACGACCCCCGACAGCAGCGACGAGCTCTACCCCTACGCCGTGACCGAGGACGGCCGCGAGGTCGCCCTCGACGTGGTCCGCGCCTGGGTCGACCCCGCCCTGAACGACGACCCGGAGATGCTCGAGGCCGACCCGGTCGTGTACATGGTCTTCCGCACCGAGCGGGACCGGCTCGCGGCGATCATCCAGTTCATCAACCGCGACGGCGATCGCATCGAGCAGGCCTGGTCCACCCAGGAGCTCGGCCGCAGCTACTCGGCGCTGTCCCAGTCCATGCTGACCGCCGCGCCCACCTACCTGGCGCCATTCGCCACCGCCTACGAAGACGGCGAGAAGACCCTGGAGAACGGCAGCCTGCTCACCACCATCGACGCCGGCGACGGCGCGGTCGACGCCTACTACGACGACGAGGTCGGCGGCGGCCTGGTCATGAGTCGGTACGAAGAGGGCCAGCCCTGGCCGACCTACACCGCCAGCGAGAACGTGGAGTCCACGCTGCTGACCAGCGACGAAGTCGCGGCCCGCAGGGCGAAGCGCGGCGGCATGCTCATGCCCACCGAGCCCGCGGACTTCGACTTCCGCGCCGCCCTGGCGAGCAGCATCGACATCGACCAGGCCATGACCCTCGACGCCGAGACCATGGGCGGCGGCTACACCGCCGCCGTGGCCGACGGCTTCCGCCCCTGGGCCGGCTCCTGGTGGCCCTTGTCCAAGGCGAGCCTGGTCTTCGGCTACGAGACCTACCGGGAGACCTACTCCGGCCGCGTCAAGGACGACATCGACCCCCACAAGGAGAAGATGGACCAGCTCCAGGAAGACATGCGCGACATGGAGGACGGCGCCGACAAGGACGCCAAGATCGACGAGTACAAGACCGAGCGCAGCGAGCTCATCGACAAGCTGGTCGACTTCTACGGCGGCATGCTCTCCGACATGGACGGCGGCCAGCTGAGCATCTCCGGTGGCCAGCTGACCCACACCGACGGCTGGAGCTACGAGCTCGACGAGCTGAGCCCGATGGACAAGTTCGCCATCGAGCTCTACCTGGCCGGCGAGACCAGCCCGAACCCCTTCTACCTGCCGGCCTGGGAGATCCTGAACTCCTACAACCCGGTCGGCGGCAGCTGGTGGGGTCACTGCAACGGCTGGGCCGCGGCGGCGATCCTCACCAACGAGCCCACCGAGTCCTCGAGTTCCACGTGGAACGGCGAGACCGTCAACTACACGACGGCCGACATCAAGGGCCTGATGACCGAGTCCCACTACTCGACCTACAGCCGCTTCTACGGCAAGCGCTACTACAAGGAGGGCGACGACGTCACCGACCTGACCCCGGCGGCGTTCACCAAGCTCGTGACCTTCTACATCCGCGACCAGGGCGTGCCGCTGGTGTTCGACACCGACGCCAAGGACCCGGTCTGGAACTTCCCGGCCTGGAAGGTCGAGCTGGTCACCGACGAGACCACCGCCGCCGGCGCCGAGGACCTGATCAACGTGAACACCGCCAGCGCCGAGGAGCTCGACGAGCTGCCGGGCATCGGCCCGAGCAAGGCCAACCGGATCATCGAGCACCGCGAGTACTACGGGCCCTTCCAGACCGTCGACGAGCTCGACGACGTCTGGGGCATCGGCAGCAGCACCCTCGAGGACATGCGGCCATACGTGACCGTGACCCCGCTGGAGCGCACCTTTGACGTGGTGGCCGAGGTCACCTTCACCACCGACGGCGTCGACGAGGACCACGTGGACAGCGGCTCGGAGCCGCAGAGCTTCACCGAGACCTGGAGCTACACCCTCGTCACCGACGAGTACGGCACCGTGTTGCGCGGCACCTGGGACGTCGAGGACAAGCACCCCGACTTCGCCTGGGTCCCCTACAACAACCCGCGCAGCGCCAGCAACGGCAGCTCCGAGAACCCGTATCTCCCCTACGGTTCGCTCCTGACCCTGGTCGGCAGCGACTACGAGCGCCAGTAGTGTCCCTGGCCGCGCTCGCGCTGTGGGCCGGGTGCTCCGGTCCCGGCACCGACGACACCGCCGACCTGGGCGACCTGGTCGGCATCCTGGTGACGCCCGAGGCCGTGGTGGTCCCGGTGGGCGGGGAGACCCAGCTCTCCGCCAAGGGCCTCTACGACGACCGCACCAGCCGCGACATCACCGCGGTGGTGAGCTGGTCTTCGGACCAGGGCTCGGTGGCGAGCGTGTCCGACGCCCTCGACGAAGAGGGCGTGCTGAGCGGTCTGTCCGTCGGTGAGGCCACGGTGGTGGCGAGCGTCGACGGCCTGGAGAGCGTGCCGGCCCGGGTCACGGTGACCGACGCCGAGCTGCTCGGCCTGACCGTGCAGCCCGAGGAGCTCACCGTGGAGCAGGGCAGCGAGGTCCAGCTCCAGGCCATGGCCGCCTGGAGCGACGGCAGCCGAGGCGACGCCGCGGCCCAGGTCCGGTGGATCACCGGCGACGGCGGTGTCGCACAATTGGAGTCCGGCGGCCTGCTGGTGGCAGCCGGCCAGGGCAACACCACCATCCACGCCGAGTGGGACGGCGTCGCATCGGACGACGTGCCCGTGGAGGTGCTCAGCTCGGCGACCCCGGACCTGGCCATCACCGGCGTCGAGGGCGTGGCGGGCACCGACGAGGTGACCCTGACCGTGACCGTGAAGAACAACGGCACCGCGGGCGCGGCCTGGTACTGGCTGGACGTCTTCCTCGACCCCAGCGGCACCCCGGGCCCCGAGGACTACGGCGACGCCTACGGCCTGGTGGAGTACACCGGTCCCGGCGAGTCGGTCACCGGCAGCTTCTCCCTGCCCGCCAGTGTCGGTGCCCACGAGATCTACGCCGCGGTCGACCTGGTGGGCGAGGTCGAGGAGAGCAACGAGTCGAACAACGCCTGGTCGGGCAGCATCACGGTCGACGACGCCACCAACGACGGCCCGAACCTGGCGATCACCTACTTCGACTGGCTCGCCGACGAGTCCAGCATCTACTACGCGGTCGACGTCACCAACACCGGCGCCGAGAGTGTGGCGGAATTCTACGTCGACCTGTTCATCGACGCGGTGAGCGAGCCACAGCTCTACGACGACGGCGACGAGTACGTCACCGTGACCAGCCTGGGCGCCGGCGAGACCCTGTACGCCGACTTCCTGGTCGAGACCTGGTGCTCCTACTGCTGGTCCTGGATCCTGGTCGACGGCTACGACTTCATCGACGAGACGGACGAGACGGACAACGTGGCGGGGCCCCTCGAAGTGGAGTCGCCCTGACGACCCTGCCCGGCGGGTGCGGCCCAGCGTGAGCCAGGACGCCGGCTACCGGGCGATCAGGGGAGGGTGAAGCCGAGCTCGCCGAGGTGCAGGTCCAGGCCGGCGAGGCGGAGTCGAGCGTACTCCAGGTAGTCGAAGTCGATGGGCGAGTAGCGGGCCTGGACCACCGCCCAGCTGCCCCACCACAGGTGGTCCGGCAGCACGTAGAACTCCACGGCCCGGGAGAAGCCGGCGACCTGGGGGCTGTCCACCGGCTGGTCCAGATAGGCGGCGATGAAGTCGTCCCTCACGGCGCGGCTGGGGAAGCCCTGCTCGAAGTCCGAGTCGAAGCCCGCGTACTCGCAGAAGTGGTTCGCCACGTCGAAGGCCGCCGGTGCCGGCGCGCCGTACTCGTAGTCGACGAAGTGGACCTGTGTTCGGTCTGCGTTCATCAGCACGTTCCCCGCCAGGAGATCGTTGTGCGCCATGACCGAACGGAACCCCTCCAGCCACCCTGACCGGGTTCCGTTCGCCCGAACGAGCACTCCTTCGACCGAACGCAGTCCACTCAAGACTGACGCATAATAATCCAGCCGCAGCGCCGCCCACCGCACCCCATCGGCACCGTCGAAGCGGACCGACCGGGCCGTCTCCATCCAGGACCCCAGGGTCTGCCACAGGGCCGAGCGCTCCCCCACGTCGACCAGGCCATGGAAGGTGCGCAGGTGCCGAGCGATCTGTCGCCGGAGCCCCGGCGCCCCGAGCTCCGGAGGCTCCAGGGCACGGAAGCCCTGGAGCCAGCCCTCGACCCGGCCGTTGGCGAACCGGCCGTGGTAGGTCGGGCCGAAGTCCGCCGCGCTCAAGGACGCGAAGAGCCGGTTCTCCGCCTCCCGGTCGATCACGACCTCGGTGTTGTCCCCGTAGATGCGCACCAGCACCGGCTCGCACCCTGCCGCTTCGAGTCGGAAGAGCAGGTTCGTGATGCCGCCCTGGACGACGTGCACCGCGGCCTCTCCCACGTCGGACCAGGCGGGCACGATGGCTCGGACGACGCGGAGCAAGGCGGCGTCCCGATCCGCGGCCTGAGGATCCAGGGACAGCGGCAGGACGCGGGTGGGGTCGTCGCGGAAGGGGCCGTTCATCGCCCGAGGGTAGCGGAGGACGAGCTGCTACCGTCTGGAGCCGTGCCCGATCCAACGCCGGACCGCGGCCCCGCGATCGCCATCTTCTGCGTCTCGGCCGCGGTGCTGCTCTTCCAGATCGCCCTGACCCGCGTGCTGAGCGTGGTCGCCTGGTACCACTTCGCCTTCCTGACCCTGTCGCTGGTGATGCTCGGGCTCGGCGCTCCGGGCATCTGGTTCAGCTTCATCAAGCGGCCCCAGCGGTGGCTGGGCCCGGCCCTGCTCGCAGGGGGCGTGCTGCTCCCCGTGGCGACGGCGGTGGTGGTGGGTCGCACGGTGCTGGCCCTGACCGACGCCACCGGCCTGATGGTGCTCGCCACCCTGCCGGGGCTGGTCGCCCTGGGCTCGGCGGTGTGCCTGCTGCTGATGCGGGCCGAGGGCTCGCGCATCGGTCGCATGTACGCCTGGGACCTGGCCGGGGCCTGCCTGGGCGCGGTGCTCGCGATTCCCCTGATGCACGCCCTGCCGACCCCCACCCTGGCGGCCGCCTGCGGCCTGCTCCCCCTGGCGGGCGCCGCGGCCCTGGGAGGCCCCTGGCGCCTGCCCGCCGGGATCCTGGCGGCGGGACTGGTCGCGGCTCTCGCTGTCACCGACCTCTTCGACGTCACCCACTCCAAGTCCCACGACGAGACCGCCCTCGCCCCGCTGGCCGAGCTCTGGACCCCAACCGCACGCCTGACCGTCTACGGCGAGGGCTACGCCTTCCTGGATCAATTCGGGGACGGCTTCGCCTGGGGCCGCGGCACCGAGGCCCCGACCGACGCCGCCCCCGAGCAGCTCTGGCTCGAGCAGGACGGCCACGCGGGCACGCCCATCACCCGCTTCGACGGCGACCTCGCCCCGGTCCAGCACCTGCTCTACGACGTCACGACGGTCGGCTACCAGCTCCGCCCCCCCCAAGCGGTCACGATCATCGGGGCCGGCGGAGGGCGAGACATCCTCAGCGCCCTGCTCCGGGGGGCGACGGACATCGAGGCGGTGGAGCTGAACCCGGCGACCATCGCCCTGGTCAGCGAGGACTTCGCGGCGCTCTCCGGCGACATCTACCACCGGCCCGGGGTCACGGCGGTGGCCAGCGAGGGCCGCAGCCACCTGACCCACAGCGACCGGCCGGTGGACCTGCTGCAGATCTCGCTGATCGACTCCTGGGCCGCGAGCACCGCCGGGGCCTACGCCCTGGCCGAGAACAGCCTCTACACCGTCGAGGCCTTCGGCCTGTACCTGGACCGGCTCACGCCCTTCGGTGTGCTGAGCACGAGCCGCTGGGAGAGCGAGCTGCCGCGCCTGCTGATCCTGGCGCGGGCGGCGCTGGCCGAGCACGGCGCCAAGCGGCCCGAGGACCACCTGCTGGTGGTCTCCGCTGGCGAGGTCGTGACGCTCCTGGCCTCGCCCAGCCCCTGGATGAAGGCGGACCACGCGGCCCTCGCGGAGATCGCCGCCGAGCGTGGCTTCCAGCTGCGCTACCCCGGCGAGGGCGGCCGGATCGCCGAGCTGGCCGAGGGCCGCACCGAGGCGCTGGCCGCCGCCGGGCTCAACGTGCGACCGCCCACCGACGACAGCCCCTACTTCTTCCAGGTCCAGTCCCCCTTCGCGCCGCCCCTGGACGACCCGGCCCTGGCGGGCCTGCCCATGAACACCGAGTCCACCGAGGTGCTGCGGCAGCTGATCCGCCGGGTGACCCTGGCGGCGCTCTTCCTGTTCGGCCTGCCCTTCGTGCTGCCCCAGGTCCGGCGGGCCCTGGACGACGGCACCCCGGCCCTGCCCGGCTCGGCCTACTTCGCCGCCATCGGCGCGGGCTTCATGCTGTGGGAGGCGGTGCTGATCCAGCACTTCGTGCTGTACCTGGGGCACCCGTCGCGGGCGGTGAGTGTGGTCCTGGCGGCGCTGCTGGCGGGCATGGGGCTCGGCGCCGCGCTCTCCCCTCGGGTCGGCCCGGCCGCCCTGCGGCGGTTCGGACTGGCCGTCCCCGCCCTGGTCGCCGCAGCGGCCTTCGCCCTGCCCTGGTTGTTCCAGGCGACCCTCGCCACCCCGCTGGCCGCACGCATCGCCGGGAGCCTGGTCCTGCTGGTGCCCCTGGGTGCCGCGCTGGGCCTGTGGTTCCCCGGCGGCATGGTGCACTTCGGCGAGCGCCGCAAGGCCTGGCACTGGGCGGTGAACGGCTTCTTCGGGGTGCTCGCCGCGGTCCTGTCCCTGGCCCTGTCGATGGCCTGGGGCTACCGCCTGGTGGGCCTGGTCGCAGCCGCCTGCTACGCAGTCGCCTGGATCTGCCTGTGGAGCCGCGCCACCGCCCGGTGACAACCGCTGACGTCCTCCGACACCCCCCGACGCGCCGGGCGCCTACCTTGGGGTTGGAAGGACGGGCAACAAGCCTGAGAAACCCCCGCCGCTCACGGACGAGCAGGCGGGGGTTTCATCCTTCGGGCCCCACCAACATCACCGCCGCAGCCCCGCGCCAGCTCCGCAGGTACCGCCCGGCACCGCCCACCCGGCCCTCTCCACCGCCGCCTCCCGCAACCACGGGAGCCGGTCCTGCCAGGTCAGGTCCGGTGACCAGGCCGGCGCCGAGCGCGATCAGGGCACGCCGCATGGAGACTCCGGGTGGTCAGGACCCCTGGGATACGGTCCGATCATGCCGATGTTCTCACTGGCCCTGCTCGCGTGCACCGGCCCGTCCGACGACACCGGCGACCCCGGTCTCGCCGTCCGCGCCGTCACCTTCAACACCGGCACCAGCGAAGGCATGGGCCACGACGACCCGCCCGACGACGGCTACACCGAGGCCCACGCCGCCACGAGCGACACCTGGTACGGCGACGGCCTGGCCTGGCTCCCCGCCGTCGAGGCCACCCGCGCCTGGCTCGCCGAGGTCCAGCCCGACGTCATCGGCTTCCAGGAGATCTTCCACGCCCCCGAGTGCGCCGACATCCCGGCGGAGCACCACCCGGACTTCGTCTGCGAGACCTGGACCGAAGGGGATCCGACCGTCGCCGAGTCGGTGCTCGGCGACGGCTACCAGGTCGCCTGCCACCCGGGGCACACCGACAAGTGCCTGGGCGTGCGCACGGCCTTCGCCACCCTGGACGACGCGCTGGACGGCTTCGCCACCGACGGCTGCGGCAACGGCGCCCGGGTCGCCCGCGGCACCCTCACCCTGGCCGACGGCTCAGCGCTCACCGTGGTCAACGTGCACGGCACCTCGGGCTTCTCCAGCGACGACGAGGCCTGCCGGGTGGCCCAGGTGGAGCAGGTCTTCCTGGACCTGGGCGACGGCGAGCCCGCCGCCAGCGGTGCGCGCAACCTGGTCCTGGGCGACCTCAACACCGACCCCGGCCGCTTCACCGGCACCGACGACAGCGCGGCCCGGTGGAACGACTTCGTCGGCGAGGACCAGGACTTCGCCTGGCTCACCGAGGTCGGACCGGACGCGCCGGGCAGCTACGGCGGGCTCGCGGACATCGACCACGTCGCCAGCGATGCCTTCGCTGGCGACTGCTGGATCGCGGGGGTGACCGAGGGCCGCGCCGACGTCCAAGAGGCCCGGTACTTCGATCACAACCCCGTGGTCTGCGAAGCCCGGGAGCACTGAGACCCACCAGGCTCAGCCCGTAGGCACGCGGCCGCAGGCCGGACGGGCCGCAGGGCGGCCGGCGCCGAGGGAGGCTGGCGCCGCACGGCGCCCCAGCCGACCGAGGCGGCGGTCTACTCCCAGATGACCTTGGAGCCCTTGCCGTACCAGTCGGACATGTTGTCCGTGTACAGGCTCTCGATGGCCGTGCGGCGGATCTTCATGGTCGGGGTGAGCTGACCGGCCTCGATGGACCAGCGGTCCTTGGCGATCACGATGAAGCCGAGCTTCTCGTAGGCCTCGATCTTACCGTTCACCTCGTCGAGCAGGGACTCCATGGCCGCGGTGACCTGGTCCTTGACGTTGCTGTCGGCGAGCTTGGGCAGCAGGTCCTCGGCGAGCTGCACGACCGCGTGGGTCGCGACCTGGCCGGAGCCGGCCACCAGGGAGAGCTCGACGTGGGTGTCGTTGTTGATGATGTTCTCGATGGGCGCGGGCGCGACGTACTTGCCCTTGGAGGTCTTGAAGAGCTCCTTGACCCGACCGGTGATGCGCAGGCGGCCGGTCTCGTCGATCTCACCGCGGTCGCCAGTGCGCAGGTAGCCGTCCTCGGTCATGACCTCGGCGGTCTTCTCGGGGGCCTTGTAGTAGCCGACCATCGTGCCGGGGCTCTTGACCAGGATCTCGCCGCTGTCGGAGAGCTTGCAGTCGACGTCGGCGTAGGCGTGGCCGATGTAGCCGGCGCGGCCCTTGCCGGGCACCGTGATGTGGCTGTAGTTGAAGTTCTCGCTCATGCCGTAGCCCTCGAGGAGCTCCAGGCCGAGGTTGCGGTACCAGGTGAGCAGCTCGGCGGGGATCGGCGCGGAGCCCGAGCCGGCGAAGCGCACGTGGTCGAGACCCAGGTTGCCGAGGATCTTCTTCTTCACGATGCCGGAGAGGATCGGGATCTTGAGGAAGGTCTCGAGCTTCTTCTTGGGCATCTTGGTGAAGACGCCGAGCTGGAACTTGAGCCACAGGCGCGGCACGGACACGAAGATGGTCGGCTTGGCCCGGCCCAGGTCCTGCACGAAGGTGTTGAGGGACTCGGCGAAGTAGAGCTGGCTGCCGGCGTACAGCGACACGCACTCGCTGAGCCAGCGGTCCATGCCGTGGGCCAGGGGCAGGTAGCTGAGGGCCCGGTCCTGGGGGGTGACGCTGAGCATCTTCACCAGGCCGACCGTGGGGGTCGAGATGGTGCGGAAGCTGTGGAGCACGCCCTTGGGCTGACCGGTGGAGCCGCTGGTGTAGATGATCAGCGCCTGGTCGTCGACGCCGCGGGTGGGGTTGCCCTCGATGGGCTCGTTGTCCGCGACCAGGTCGGCCCAGTTCGGCAGGCTCGAGACCTCGGACGGGCTGTTCGGGAAGCGCACCTGGGGCAGGCCCTCGGGCATGCCCTTGTTGATCTCGTCGACGCTGTCGAGCTTGCCGACGAAGACGAGCTTGGCGTCGGAGTGGGTGAGGATGTAGTTGACCGTCTCGGCGTTCAGGGTCGGGTAGAGCGCGACGGAGACGTGGCCGGCCATCCAGATGGCCAGGTCGGTGATGATGAACTGGGCGCAGTTCTTGGAGATCATCGCCACCTTGGACTGGGGCTCCCAGCCCTGGGCCTGGAGGTAGGTCGCCAGGCGACGCGCCTGGTCGAGCACGTCGGCGTAGGTGTAGGTGTCGACCTGACCACCGCTGTGCGGCTGGTGCATGTAGATGTCGTTCGGGCGCTCGGCGCAGTGCTTGTAGAAGCGCTGGAGCAGGAGCTGGTCGTCAGAGATGGACATGGGGGACCTCCAGGAGAGCGGGAGGGCCGCCTATCCCGTTCAGCCCGCCTTGCGGGAGCGCTTCTCGGCGTACATCCGGGCGTCCGCCGCGTCGATCGACGCATCGAGGCCCCGCGATGGGTCGTAGGCCGCTGCCCCGATGCTGACCGCCAGGGGGTACTCGGGAGGGGTCGGGCTGCTCGCGTTGGAGAGGGCGACGCAGTCCTGGATGCGGCCGATCACCAGCTCCGCGGACTCCCGATCGCAGTTCACGAGCACCACCAGGAACTCGTCGCCGCCCATGCGGAAGACGTGATCCGAGGCCCGCACGGTCTGGCGGAGGAGCCGGGCGCACTTCACCAACGCGGCGTCGCCGGCGTGGTGGCCCAGGTCGTCGTTGATGCGCTTGAGGCCGTCCAGGTCGGCGGCCAGCAGCCACAAGGTCTGGCCCTGCCGACGCGCCAGGGACGCGGTGGGAGGGAAGACTTCGGCCAGGAAGCGACGGTTGTGCAGCCCGGTGAGGGGATCCCGGATCGCCTGCTCCCGCAGCCCGTGGGTGGTCGTGGAGAGCTGGTGGGCCAGGATCAGGGCGTTCTCGCGCAGGGCCTGGACCGGGTCCGCCAGGGCCTGGCGCAGGATGCCGCAGTCGAAGCAGGAGCGGCTCTCCGGCGGGGTGTCGCCCATCACCGAGCAGCCCTTGGTGCCGGCGGCGAGCCAGCAGCGGCCGCCTTCGGGCATGGCCGCGGGATCGCCGAGCAGGGCGTCGGGGACTCGCGGCGCGTTCGGGTGCTCGGCGAGCGGATCCACGAAGCGGCGGATGAAGTCCTGGAGGTGTTCGTTGAAGTCCGGGATCGTGCGATCCGGTGCGCTGTGCATCGGGTCTTCGTCCTGATGAGGCGGTGGCATGGCAGGAAACCCCCGGGTCCGATGCTGATCCGAGTCGGCCGGTGCGCCCCAGAACTTCAGCAAATCCGCGCCACGACCCTGTCCGTGGGGTCCGCGAGGCCAGCCCTGACGAGCCCTTCGACGGCGTGGGCCGCGGACCTGGAGCGGCCGGTCGGGTCCTTGGACAGCAGGCGTCGGAGCCAGGCCAGCAGGCCCCAGGGCACCTCGTAGCGGCTCTGGAACGGCGGCAGCGGGTCCCGCAGCTGGGCCACCCGGGTCGCGACCTGGCTGGCCCGCTTGAAGGCCCAGGCGCCGGTCATCAGGCGCCACACGGTGCAGCCCAGGCGCGTACCAGAGGGCGTCGCGGGGGCAGGTGCCTCGGCGGACGAGCACCGAGTCTCCCGGCACCTGGCCCAGCTCGGTGACCCGCACCACCCGCTGGTGACGGGACAGGCGCAGCAGCCGCACCTCCTGCTCGAAGACCCGCCGCTCGGCGCCGTCGGCGCTCACCTGGGTGAGCAGCTTCACCGCGACCGGCCGGCGCGATCGCCCGAGCAGCCCGGTCCAGACCTGGGACATGCCGCCCTGGCACAAGGGCCGGACGAGCGGCAGCCCGGGCAGGTCGGTAAAGCCCTCACTTCCCGGAAGAGCCTTCAGATCCCACCCCTCTCGGTCGATCCCGCGTGCGAGCCACTGAGAGGATCTCCGGACTCGGTACGTCTCCTCACTGGTTCCAGCCCGAGCGAACATGTCCAGCCAGAGCCGAGCGGCCGCGCAGACCTACGACCTCCCCGCTGAGGAGGGCGCCGACTCGCGCGCACAGGGGCACGGAGCCGCTGCAGGCGGCGCTCGGGGCAACGCCTTTCGCAAGGACCGGCTGAAGCAGGACGCCCCGGCCGAGGACCCGGCCGCGGCCTTCGGTGCTGCCACCGAAGGGGCCGGCGGCGAGGTGCCCTTCCGGGAGGAGATGGAGGCGCTCTTCGGCGAGGACTTCGAGGCCGTCCAGGCCTTCTTCGACCAGGGCGGCAACCTCGACGAGCTGGGCGCCGACGCGGCCGCGGTCGGTGACCGGATCGCCTTCGCCGAAGGCAACCCGGACCGCGAGCTCGTGGCCCACGAGCTGGCCCACGTGCTGCAGGCACGCAACGGCGGTGGCGGGCTCTCCGCGAGCGCCCCGGCGAGCTCTGCCGTGGCCCAGCGCAGCTCCGGCGCCGAGGTCGAGGCCCGCCAGGCCGGCAGCGCCGTCGCAGCCGGTCGCCCTGCTCCCGCCATCCAGGCCACGGCCAGCGGCATCCACCTCTCCGAGTCCGAGGGCGGCGGGACCGCCGAGTCCAGCGAGCCCGGGACGAAGAAGGTCACCCTGCCGACCTTCAAGTTCGCAGGCGGCACCCTGACCGGTGCCGAAGGCTCCGTCGACGAGACGCTCTTCGAGAAGTCCGCCGGCAAGGAGGTCGCCGAGAAGCAGGGCTGGCCCATCGCCGGCGTGCCCGGCCTGATGGCCAACCTCGAGGCCGGGCTGTCCACCGAGGCCAAGGCCGAAGGGTCCATCGCCGCCGGGTGGGCCTGGGACAAGGAGGGCCAGAACGCCTCGCTCTCCGGCAGCTTCAGCATCGGCGGTGGCGTCTCCGCCGCGGGCTTCATCGGCATCGGCGCCTCGATGGACGCCGCCTACATCCAGGAGGTGGGCGTCGGCCTGCGCGGGTCCCTGGAGCTGAGCGGCGGCATCTCAGGCGGCAAGGGCTTCCAGACCACCTTCAAGGCCGGCGAGGACCCGTCGCTCGAGGTCAACGCCCTCGAGGCCCAGCTGGGCGGCGCCCTGACCCTGACCGGCACCCTGCGCGCCTACGCCGAGGGCATCTGGGACGACGTCTACGAGTGGGACTTCGCCTCGGTGGACATCGCGACCTGGGAGGGCGCCAGCCTCAAGGTGGGCTTCAGCGTGCAGGGCGCTTCGGCGCCGATCGCCAACGTCGAGTTCTCCCAGGCCGGGCGCTTCGAGTGGCACCTGCCGGAGCTCTCCAAGGACCAGGCCACCCTGGTGGTGGACGGCAAGGAGGTCCAGCTGCCCGAGAACGCGACCCCGGAAGAGGTCGCGCTGGGCCGCGAGGTCGCCATCGACCGGCCCAAGGGCAGCGAGGACTGGGAGGTCGGCGTGGATCGGCCGGGCCAGACCCAGGAGAACCAGGACCGGGCCGAGCGCAACGAGACCGCAGCGACCCAATTCGAGGCCGAGTGGGACCGCAACATCGCGCGTCGCCTGCGGGCCCGGGGCGCGACCGACCTGGCGGCGACCAAGGACCAGTACCGACTCTGGTGGGTGGACTTCAAGCAGGACGAGCCCGGGGTCAAGGCCCGGGCGATCCAGCTGGGCGACGACGCGGTCGTCGCCGGCCGCACCGCCGCCTGGCCCGGCTGGTGGAAGTCCATGGAGCCCAAGGTGGTCGCCGGCCTCACCCAGCGGGGCCGGGCCGACCGGCTGGAGACGGTCAAGGACTTCTACTTCGAGTGGTACGTCGGCGAGGGCAGCAAGGCGGAGGAGCCCCGGGACATGTGGGAGGCGCCCAAGGCGATCCCCCAGGACTGGGTCCCCGACCCGAACGGCCCCGTCAACCTGGACCGACCGGACAAGCAGCCCGTGTTCGTGAAGGACGACCAGGTCTCCAAGAAGGAGGCCGGCCCCGCTCCGCAGGACTGGCAGGGCCGCGAGGTCGCCTCCGTGGCCTCGGAGCAGGTGACCAGCGACGACCCGGGCCACATCTACCACCTGCTCGACGACGGCCAGGTGGTCGCGACCAGCAAGCCCGTCCTGATCGATCCCAAGACCGCGGAGAGCGTGCGCAAGGCCAAGGGCCACACCACGAAGCAGGAAGACGCCACGATGGCCGAGCACAAGGCCGACCTCGACGCGATCACGGCCTACGGTGTCGACGCCGAGAGCGCCAGCTACGTGCGCATGCGCTGGAGCGACTTCACCGGCGCGACCCAGGAGGCCGACCCCGGCGCCCTGCTGGCCCGAGCCCGCATCGCCTCGGCCCTGGCCCGGGGCATGGTGTTCACGATGGGCGACGAGCTGGCCCGACGGCACAAGGCCGGCGACGCGGCCGGCAAGACGGAGATGGAGGGCGCCTTCCGCCAGCTCGGCAAGGACCTCTGGCAGGGGTGGGTCGCCGCCTGCGGGAGCGGGGACGGCTTCCACCCGGGCGAGAAGGCCTGGGGAGAGACGCGGTCGGCGCCGAAGGACTACGACGGGCTGGTCGGCTGGATGGGGACCTGCACCAGCGCTGTCATCGACTACGGCTACACCAAGCTCGGCGGAACGCCGCCGGGCCTGTCCGACAAGGACCGGGCCCTCCACCAGACCACCCTGACGCGACACCAGATCGTGGAGATCCTGGCTCACGAGGTCGCCTATGGGGCCAAGCTCGGGCCCAAGGCCAAGGAATTCGGCCTGGGCGAGCAGTACCACATCGTCGCCAAGGGCGACGTCAGCGAGACCGGGTTCTCCTGCATCTACGCCATCCCGAAGGGCACCAACGAAGCGGGCAAGGCGGCGGGCTACCCCCCCGTCATCGCCTTCCGCGGCACGGCCGGCTGGCTGGGCGTCAAGTCCGACCTGGACCCGAACGGCGAGACTGGAGACTCCCAATTCGAAGACGTCAAGGCGAACGTCCTCGACATGCTCTCGGCGCCCATCGCCGGCGCCGCCATCTTCACCGGTCACAGCCTGGGCGGCTGTCTCGCCCAGGCGGCGGCGGCCTTCTTCAAGCCAAAGAGCATGGCCATCGCCGAGGTCGTGACCTTCAACGCGCCTGGCATCCCGAAGACACTGGTCGACCAGTACGAGCGCTCGAAGCGCAAGGGCGGAGAGACCGAGGTCACCCACTACACCCGGGCAGAGGACGCCGTCAGTCGCGCCGGTCAGGCCGCCCTGCCGGGCACCCACGTGCGCCTCCAGACCAATGACCTGGCCTCCAAGGGTCAGGCCGTCGAGGCCCACACGAAGTGGATGTTCAAGGACAACCGGGACGGCTCGGTGGGCCTCGACGCCGACGACGAGACCATCACCGTCGGCAGGCACCAGGACGACAGGGACCGCTCTGCCGTGGACAAGGCCCGTCGCAGGCTGGGCAAGCTGGCGTTCCGCATCGAGAAGACCCTGCCCATCGAGATTCCCGACGACTTCAGCAGCTGGAGCGTCGGCACCGTGGACTGGCCCAAGGTCCTGCTCGCAGCTGGGGTGTCCATCGTCTCGCCCAAGGCCGCCGCCGCCTGGGTGGCCGACTACCTGGCCGGCGTGGCCAGCGACGTCAACGACGTGCTCAAGGAGGTCCGGCACTTCAAGGACCAGAGCCTCAAGGCCACCCTCACGGGCCTGCTCCAGACCCAGCTCGGCAAGGTCCAGACCGCGATGAACAAGGGCATCCGCTACCTCCCCGGGGTCACGGCGATCTTCATCAACTTCAGTGGGAAGGGCGTCACCATCAAGGTCCAGAAGAGCGACTTCGGCCAGGCGGTCTCCGACCTGATCAACTGAGGGGCGGCGCTACACTCCCCCCCATGCTCCTCCTCCTCAGCGCCACCGCCCTCGCCGCCGACCTCCAGGGCCTCCAGGGCGCCTGGGTCCACTCTGGCAACGCCGCCGAGCTCGCCCTGCGCGACAAGGCCGTCGCCCGGGCGGCCGAGGAGTTCAACCCGCTCATCCGGGGCATCGCCGAGCCCAAGCTCCAGGACAGCGCTCCCCGGCCCAGCGGCTACGTCATCACTCTGGACGGCCAGCGGATCGGCATCTCCATGGGCGGCCAGACCCCAGCGGTCACCGTCATCGGGGCCCCGCCCAGCAGCTACGTGCCCGACGGCAAGGACGACCCGGTGCGCATCCAGCGGACCGTCGAGGGCGACGCCCTCGTGAGCGTGGTCTTCGGCGAGAGCGGCAACCTCTACTCGTCCTTCGAGCGGGTCAACGAGAAGCTCGTCGTCTCCTACAAGGTCACGAGCGACAAGCTCGACAACCCGGTGACCTACCGGCTGACGTTCGTCGCGAGGCCATAGGAGCTCGTAGGGACTTGGGGGCCACCCACCCAGGTTCGTCCGAGGACCAGTTGGGGTCGAGTGTCCGCCTGAGAGAACCAGTCCGGGTTCAATGTCCGCTCGGGGCCCGCAAGGGGTCCTCAGGGGCCGTCTCAAGGACCCCGGGAGACCTCTGGCGCTCGAATTCTGGGCCTGACCGGACACTCAACAGCGACTGGTCTGCGGAAGCGGACATTCGACCTCGACTGGTCGGGTCTCCTGGTCCCTCGGCACCCACACCACCGCGTAGAAGTGCGGCTCGTCCGGCGACAGCAGGTAGCTGGACCCCCGGGTCTTGATGAGCATCACCTCGTCCGACGCCATCAGCGCGGCGGCCTCCTAGAAGACCCCCATGGCGGTCAACAGCTGCACGGTGGCCGTGTCTCGCTCGACCCGGTCCAACAGCTCGTTGAGGCGGGCCTGTTCGACCGTCAGCCTGGCGTCCTCGACCTCGAGCCAGGTGCTCGAGCCCGCGGAGTAGGCCCGATCCGCGAGCTTCAAGGACTCGTTCGCCAGCTCGAGCTCCTGCGCGACCGCAGCGCTGGACCGCTCCGCCCGCTGGAGCCACTCCCAGGCCAGCTTGACCTCCTCCGTGGTGCGGACCCGAGCCTGCTCGACCGACAGCTCGGCGACCCGCAGGCCGTAGGCGGCCTCCTGGAGCTTGGCCTTGCGGTAGCCGCCGGCGAAGATCGTCCAGTCCCCGCTGGCCACGAACATCCACATGGTGGGGTCGTCGGAGAACCCGGTGTTCTGGGTGTAGTTGTAGGTGAACCGGGCGTTCAGGTCGGGCATGAACGAGCCGAGCTCGACCTGCCGCTGGAGCTCCGCCACCCGCAGCCGCTCGTCGGCCGCGGTGAGCTCGGGCCGGTGGGTCAGGGCCTGCTGGATGGCGTCGTCGAGGGAGGCGGGGACCGCGGGCAGGTCCGGCAGCTCCAGGGCGTCGGGCGCCGGCAGGCCGGTGAGCCGCTCGAAGGTCGCCTCGGCCTGGGCGACCTGCTCCCGGGACAGCGCCACCTGGCGCTCGGCCATCGAGACCCCGAGGCGCCCCTGGAGCGCCGCCCGCTCCGGCGCCACCCCCGCCGCGACCTGGCGCTCGGCCAGCGCCAGCTGGTGCTCGGCGTTCTTCACCGCGGCCTCGGACAGGCGCACGCCCTCCCGGGCACTCGCCAGGAAGTAGAAGGCCTGGGCCGCGCCGGCCCGGATCTGCAGCCGCGCCCCCGCCACGTCGGCCTGTGCGGCCCGGGTCAGCGAGTAGGTGCCGCGCAGGGTCGGCAGCGCCTCGCCGGAGAACAGGGGCTGGACCACGCTGGCGTTGCCCGAGAAGTACTGCTGCTCCTGGATCACGATGGGCTCGGCGGGCTCGTCGACGAAGTCCTGGAACTCCTCGGGGATCATCGCCGAGCTGTCCAGCTCGATGGCGTACTCGTTCCGGGTCCAGGACCCCTGGAGCACCACCCGGGGCGCCAGGGCCGACCAGGCCTGACCCTTCAGGGTGGACACCTGGTCCGCCTGGGCCTTGGCCAGAGCGAGATCCAGGTTGTTGGCCTCGGCAGCGGCCAGGGCCTCATCCAGGGTCATGGCCTGGACTGGCCAGGAAGTCCCGGCGACCAGCAGCGACGCCAGGCCCACCTTGGCCGCCGCCACCACCGAGCGCCGGGTGATGCGCCGTCGCAGTGCCCGCAGGTCCTCGACGATGCCATACAGCGTCGGCACCATCACCAGGGTCAGGATGGTCGCGAAGATGAGACCGAAGATCACCGCCACGGCCATCGGCCCCCAGAAGCCCGCCGACGAGCCGCCGACGATGAGCCGCATGCGGGTGAAGTCGTAGGAGATGCCCGTGGCCATCGGCACCAGCCCGAGCACGGTGGTGATGGCGGTGAGCACGACCGGGCGGAAGCGGGTCATGCCGCCTTCGATCAGCGCATCCCGCACGTCGAGCCCGCGGTCTCGCAGCTGCTCGACGTAGTCCAGCAACACGATCGCGTTGTTGACCACCACCCCGGCCAGGGAGATCACCCCGATGCCGGTCATCATGATGCCGAAGGGCGTGCCGGTGATGATCAGCCCCCACAGCACCCCGACCAGGGACAGCACCACGCTCGCCAGGATGATGCCCGGCATGAACAGGCTGTCGAACTGGGTCACCAGCACCAACAGGATCAGCGCCAGGGCGATCATGAACGCCCGGCTGAGGAACTCCTGGGCATTGCGCTGCTCGTCGTCGGCGCCGCCCATGCGCAGGTGGAAGCCCGCCGGGGTGGGGTAGGTGTCGAGGGCGGCCTGCACGTCGGCCCGGACCGCGTTCTCGTTGAAGCCTTCGAGGATGTCACCGGTGATGGTGACGACCAGGTCCTGGTCCAGGTGGCGGATGCTGCCGGAGCCGCCGGCGAGCTCGAAGCTCGCCACGCTGGACATCGGCACCGGGAACTTGTCGGGGCTGGTCATCTCGGAGCCGGGCAGGCGCAGGTCCAGCACGGACTGGACGTCGCCCCGGTGTCTCGGCGCCAGGTTCACCACGATGTCGTGCTCGTCCTCGCCCTCCCGCAGGGTGCTCGCGACCTGGCCCGCGACCGCGGTGCGGACCGTGTTGCCGACGGTGCGGGTGTCGAGCCCCACCCGCTTGGCGGCGCCGCGGTCCACCCGCAGCCGCAGCTCGGGGCGGCCGATGCGGTAGTCGTCGGACAGCTCGGTGACCCCCGGGATCTCCTTCAGCGAGCGGCGGACCTGCATCGCCAGCTGGCCGACCTCGTGGAATTCCTCGCCGGAGACCTCGACCGAGATCGGCGCCCCGACCGGCGGGCCCATGTTCTCCTTGTCCACCGCCAGCTCCGCGCCGGGGATGCCCGAGACCATCTCCCTCAGGCGCTCGATGGTGATCAGGCTCGACTCGTCGCGGATCAGCTGGCCCTCCTCGGCCGCGTTGCGGTCGGGCAGGAAGTCCAGGGAGATGGTCGCCTGGTTGGGCGCCGACTGGGCGCCGCCGAAGTCCTGGCCGCCACCGGCCACGCCAGACTCCGCCACCGCGACCTCGATGTTGCGCTCCTGGGCCAGGGCGGCCTCGATGCGCCGGGTGATGCGGTCGGTGGTCTCCAGGTCCGTGCCGTCCGGCGCCCGGACAGTGATGAAGCCGCGCTCCGGCTGGGTCGCAGGGAAGAACTCGGTGCCGTGGTTCAGGGCCCCGTAGGCCACGAAGGAGCCGATGAGCACCCCGGCGCCGGCAAGGGCGGAGACGTAGCGGTGGTCGATGCTCCAGGCGAGCACCCGCCGATAGGGCGCCATGATCGGGCCGTCTTCGGCGGGGGCCTCGCCGCTGCGCACCTTGCCTGGGGCCACCTTCATGAACACCGCCGTGAAGACCGGCAGGATGAACACCGCCACGCCCAGGCTCGCCACGAGCACGGCGATCAGGGTCTTCGGCAGGTACCCCATGAAGCCGCCCATGATCCCGGTCCAGAAGGCCAGGGGCAGGAAGGCGGCGACGGTGGTGGCGGTGGAGGCGGCGACCGCCACCGCGACCTCCTTCGTGCCGTCGATGGACGCAGCCACCGTGGTCTTACCCAGCTCCGCGTGTCGGTAGATGTTCTCCACGACCACGATGGCGTTGTCGACCAGCATGCCGAGCGCCAGGATCAGGCTGAAGAGCACCACCATGTTCAGGGTGAAGCCCAGGGCCTGGAGCACGATCATCGCCGCGAGCATCGACAGGGGGATGGCCAGGGCCACGAACAGGCTGTTGCGCACGCCCATGGCGAACAGCACCACCGCGACCACCAGGATCAGGCCGGTGATGATGTTGTTCTCCAGCTCCGAGACCATGTCCTTGATCGCCACCGACTGGTCGCTCAGGAAGGCGTGGCGCACGCCGTCGGGCCACCCGGCGCTCAGCTCGGTGGTGGCCTGCTTGGCGGCCTCGACCACCTCGATGATGTTCGCGCCCGTGCGCTTCGTGATCGACAGGCTCACCGCGGGCTCGCCGTCCATGCGGGCGTAGGAGCCCCGATCGGCGTAGGTGTCGACCACCGTGGCGACGTCGCGGATGAACACCGGGCGGTCGCCCCGCCGCTTGATGGCGACCTCTTCCAGCTGGACCGGGTCGGTGAAGTCACCGGGCACTCGCAGCAGGATCGACGCGTCGGTCGCGGCGACCTCGCCCCCGGGGATGTTCACGTTCTCCGCCGAGATCGCGTTGACCACGTCCTGGAGGCCCAGGGCGTAGTGGGAGAGACGGATCGGGTCGACCTGGACCTGGATCTCCCGGGTCAGGCCGCCGGTCAGGTTGACGTCGAGCACGCCGGGGATGCGGGTGATGCGGTCCTGGAGCGGCTCGGCGATCGCCTTGAGGCCCTCTTCGTCCAGCCCGCCGGCGACCGTGACGATCAAGATGGGGAAGTCCGAGAAGCTGATCTCCCGGACCTCGGGCTCCTCGGCGTCGGCCGGCAGCTTGGGCTTGCCCTTGTTGACCTTGTCCCGGACCGACTGCATCGCGGAGTCGATGTCCACGTCGGGCTCGAACTCGATGGAGATGATCGAGACGCCCTCGGCCGAGGTCGAGCGCATCGCCTTCACGTCCTGGAGGGAGGCGAGCTCGTTCTCCAGGGGGATGGCGATCAGCCCTTCGATGTCGGCGGGCGCCACGCCGATGTACGGCGTGGTGACCATCACCACGGGGATCGGGATGTCCGGCGCGGACTCCCGGGGCATGGTCGCGTACGACGACAGGCCAAAGACGAAGATGCAGAAGGCGGCGAGCAGCACCGTGGTGCTGGCGCCGACGACCCTGGCGATCATCAGAACACCACCCGGCCCGCGGTGCAGCACACGCCCTCGCGGGCCACGAGCAGCTGGTCGCCGTCGACCAGGTCCCGGTGACCGGTGACCACCAGCTGGTCGCCCTCGTCCACCCCCCCGGTCACGACGACCTGGTCCCGGACCACGTCGCCCAGGGTCACGGCCCGCCAGCGGGCCACGCCGTCCTCGGCGATGAAGACCCCCTGGTCCGCCAGCCGGGTGACGACCCAGTCCTGGGGGATGACCAGCGCGTGGTCGGCGAGGGTCCGCGCGACCTGGACCTGAGCGATCATGCCCGGCAGCAGGTCGACGCCGGGGTTCGGCACGTCGACCACCACCCTGAAGGCCCGGGTCTTGAGGTTCGCCGCTGGCGAGATGTGGGAGACCCGGCCGTCGACCACGCCAGAGCGGGCGTGGGTCGTGACCTGGGCCCGGTCGCCAACCCGCAAGGTGACCACGTCGCGGTCGGGCACGGCGAGGGAGACCTGGGCCGGGTCGAGCTTGACGATGCGGGCGACCAGGCTGCCGGGGCCGGCGACTTCGCCCTTCTCCAGGCCCACGTGGGCGACCACGCCAGCGAACGGGGCGCGGACCGTGGCCCGGTCGAGGCGGGCCTGGGCCTGGGCCACCCCGGCTTCGGCGACCTTCAGCTGGACCGCGGCGTTCACGATCTGGGTCTGGGTGGCCAGGTCGCCGAGGCGGCTGGTTCGCTCGACCTCGGCCTGGGCGCCCTCGCGCTGGGCCAAGGCCTGCTCCAGGGTCGCCTGGTGGAGGTCGACGTCGATGCGCGCCAGGGTCTGGCCGGTCGAGACCCGATCACCCTCGTCGACCAGCACCGCCTGGACCAGCCCGCCCATGGCCGAGGCCACGTCGGCGTCGCGCACAGCTTCGATCTCCCCAGGCAGGGTGACCAGGGTCTCGGCCGCGGTCGGGGTCAGGGTGGCCAGCTCGACCCGGACCGAGGCGTCCGGGGGTGGGGTCACGGCCGCGCGCTGTTGGGCGGTCTCGGAGGCCGCCGGCTGGCCACAGGCGGCGAGCAGGAGCGAAGACAACGTCAGCAAGCGGATCATCGGGGTGCCGCTCCGTTCAGGTAGAGGTCGAGCAGGCGCTCGGGGTGGTCGCCTGCGCACGGGATGGCGCCGAACATGCGGGCCATCGCGAAGATGTTCGCGGCGCCGATCAGGGCCATGACCAGGTCCTGGGGATCGGCGTCGGCGCGGATGGCGCCTTCGTCGATGCCCTCCGCCAGCAGGGCCGCCAGGAGCTCGCCGTGCTGGCGGTGCATGGACATCATGTCCACCTCGGGCTGGCCGTCCTCCGGGGTGTGGCGGCAGGCCATCAGCAGCTTCAAGGCGTCGGTGTGGGCGCCGAGCCAGGCCAGGTAGGCCGTGAGGAAGCGGTGGAGCCGGACCGGCACCGGGTCGGCGCCGGAGACCGCATCGGCCATCACCTGGCCCAGGCGGGCCATCCAGGTTTGCACGGCCTCCAGGAAGAGCCCTTCCTTGTTGCCGTAGTGATAGTAGAGCACCGGCTTGGTCACACCGGCCGCCTCGACGATCTCCCGGACCGACGTCCCGCCGAAGCCACGCTCCGCGAACAGGCGGGTGGCTTCGCCCAGGATGCGGTCGCGAACGTCCTGTTCCGCCATCGGGTCGTGTCCTCACCGACAGGTCAGGTCTGTTTACCGACCGGTAGGTAGCATGGCCCTGGGGGTGGCGCCAGCTCCGCGGGGGCTCGAGGCCGCGGGGGTGCCGCCCCACCCGCTCGCGATGCTGCGCAACGGGAGCTGACCCGGGTAGAGAGTGGGGGTGACCCTGCTCCTGCTGCTCGCCTGTCGCCCCGGGGACGTTCCGGACAGCGCCACCCCGCCGGACTCGTCGACCGAGACCGGCGCGGTGGACTCGGGCACCACGGACACGGGCTTGGTGGAGGGCCGCTGGGTGTGGGGGGACCTGCACGCCCACAGTCGCTGGTCCTTCGACGGCTGCGAGGACCACGCCGACTGCAGCCCTGTGGGCGAGCTGCCGGCGGAGGAGTTCCTGGCCAACGCCGAGGCCAATGGGCTCGACTTCGTGGCGCTCACGGACCACGCCGAGGTCAGCGACTTCTACCCCGAGGGCCTCGACGGACCCGCGCTGGGCATCTGGGCCGGGCAGCAGGCCGTGCTCGCGGAGGCCAGCGGGGTCCTGGGCCTGCTGGGCTACGAGTGGACCTGGCAGACCCACGAGGAGCGGGACGGCCACCCGGTCGGGGGCCACCGCACGGTGATCCTGTCGAACCCGGCGGCCTGTGAGCAGGCGCGGCTGCGGGCGGACCACCCGGTGACCGGCACCATCGAGGTGGAGAGCGACGGCACCTGGTACGACGAGGGCGAGGTCCCGTGGGCGACCACGCCCCAGGCCCTCTGGCAGGGTCTCGACGCGGCGGCCGAGGCCTGCGGCGACCTGCGCTGGCTGACCTTCGCGCACCACACGGCCGTGCGCAGCCCCCAGCCCACGGACTGGGACCTGGCGGAGAACGCCCCGTCCCGGGAGCGGCTGGTGGAGATCGCCAGCGAGCACGGGGTCGGCGAGTGTGCGGACCTGCAAGAGGAGGGCTGCGGCTGGCGGGTGAACCCGGCGGTCGACCACGTGCCCCGCGGCGCCGTGCGCACCGCCCTGGGCCTGGGGCACCGGCTGGGCTTCACCGCCGGCACCGACTCCCACGACGCCCGGCCGGGCAGCACCCACGACGGCCCCGGGCCGGTCGGGTACTGGGGCCAGATCACGGGCAACCCCGAGCCCCTGGCCGGCTACGCGCCCGGCGGACTCACCGGCGCCTGGGTGGTCGGTGAGCTCACGAGCGACGCTCTGTTCGACGCCTTGGAGGCCCGGGCCACCCTGGCGACGACCGGGCCCCGCCCAGAGTCCCTGGCGGTGACCCTGACCGGTGCCGACGGCACCGCCTCGCCTCCCGGCGCCGAGCTCGACGCCGGCGCCGGCCCCTTCACCCTCACCATCTCCGGCCTCGACGCCCAGGTCGAGGGCGTCACCGCCGACGGCGCCAGCGCCCTCGGCGCCGTCACCGAGGACACACCCCTCACCCACACCTGGACCCCCGGCGCCGGAGACTGGCTCTACCTGCGCCTGCGCCTCGGCACCGGCGACGACGAAGAGCGGATCTGGGTCAGTCCCTGGTGGGCGGACTGAGGGCGTCCGGACCAACTGCGTCAGGCTCCGCCTGACTCCGTCTCGTTCGCTGCGCTCACTCGCGGCGACCGGCCGCCCTAGAGGGCGTCCGGACCAACTGCGTCAGGCTCCGCCTGACTCCGTCTCGTTCGCTGCGCTCACTCGCGGCGACCGGCCGCCCTAGAGGGCGTCCGGACCGCCATACACGCCCATGTCCGACCGCGTGCCGTCTGGGTCGCTCCACTCCGGGACACCGGCGTCCACGGCCGGGCTGTTGTCCGTGAGGGTCAGGTCCGAGCCGGCCGGGTCGCTGTCGTCGAAGTCCACGAACCCGGCACTCCCGACGGTCTGGCTGCCCTCGGTGTCCGTCACAGCCAGGGGCACCCGCGGCGCGGAGCGGCTGCACTCGTCGCCGGCGACGGTCTCGCAGGCGCTGCAGTCGCTGTCCACGAAGAGGTTGTGGGAGGCGTCGAGGTCCTGGTCGAGCAGCAGGGTGAGCGCCAGCCCCACGTCGACGAAGATGTTGTTGTGCACGCTGAGGGCCGTGCTGCTCTCGACGCCGCACTCCGGCGCCTGCTCGAACTTGACGTCTCCGCCCACGAAGACGTTGTTGTGCAGCGCCAGCTCTCCGCTCTCGGTCAGCACGTCGCCATCGCCTGTGCTGAGCAGGGTCCGGTGGCCGAACACCAGGCTGTTGGCGACGGTCAGGCTGTAGTTGTCGGCCTCGGTCAGGTCGACGGCCGCCGGCTTGGCCCCCACCAGGGTCGACCGCAGCACCTCGACCTCGAGCCCGGCGGCTCGCATGTCGTTCTCCAGCACCACCTGGTGCGCCTCGCTGTCCTGGAGGTGCACGTAGACCGTGCCCGAAGAGGCGCCGTAGGCGGTGAGTGCGCCGAGGATCGAGGTGCCCTGGATGACCACGTCCACGCGGTCCCGGCCCTCGGTGTTCGGTCGCACGGTGGTCGGCGGCAGCTGGCTGCCGTTGACGGTGCTGTCCCCGACGATCAGCGCCGAGCCGGACTGGCCCACCACGTTGGTGAAGCGGCCCCAGCCCTCGACCTCGAGCTTCTTCTGGGCGGTCACGTCGGTGAGGTCGACCTCGCCGTAGACCCAGAGCTTCTCGGCGTCGACCTTGCTCGCCGTGACGTCCTCGATGGTCGCGTGTCCCGCGGTGACGCGGCTCAGCTCGGTCTGGTGGGCGTCGAGGGTGCCGTCGATGATCACGTCCCGGATCACCGCGTTCAGGGCCGAGAACTCGCCGCTGATCTGGACGACGGGCGGGTCGCCCGGGTCCTCGCCTCGGAAGGTGACGTCGTTCTTCAGCGCCAGGTCGCCGTCGATGACGTAGACCCCGGCCGCCAGGATGATCTCGGTGCCGCCCTGGCGCCCGGCCTCCTTGACCAGGTAGCCGAGCTCCTCGCACTCGAAGGGCACGTTCACGCGCTCGTCGGTCAGCGCACCCTCGCAGGCGTCCGGCGTGACCTCGCTGTCGGGCTCGCCACCGCAGGCCGCAAGCAGCGGCAACAGGATGCAGCAGGTCGAACGCTTCATCGCGAACCCCTTGAACCCCTGGTGCCAGTCTCCCATCGTACCTCTCCAGGACGCGAAGGGCGCGGCGAATATCGCGAGGAGGGGGACCGCGCTAATCTCCGCCTGTGACGTCCTGGATCCTCTTCTACGCAGCCTGTACCAGTGGTGTGACCTCGGACACCGGCACCCGGGTCGATCCGACCCCCGGGCCCACCGCCGACAGCGACACCTCCGACACCCAGCCGCCGACCGACACGGGCCCCACCCGGGACCCGCTGCTGCCGCCGATCGCCGAGCAACCCGAGCCGGTGATCTTCCCCGAGGTGATCGGCACCCTGAGCGTCGCCGTGCGCACCGCGGACACCACCTACGCCGGCACCGACGACAACAGCCTGTCGGTCTGCCTGACCGACACCGACTGCTGGAAGCTCGACGCCGACGACGTCGATGACTTCCGGGTGGCCGAGCTGGACATCCATCACTTCGAGGGGATCGGACTGGACCGGTCCGCAGTTGACCGCGTGGAGATCCGCAGCCAGAGCGGCGACGACCAGTGGAGGCCCGAGTGCCTGGCCCTCCAGTTCGACGGCGAGCCCGTGCACTGCGCCGACGGCCTGAGCGACCTGAAGTTCGGAGTCGAGGACGACGAGCTCTCGTCCTGGATCGACCCGGACGGCCTGCACCTGGCCTGTGACTCCTGCGATCCCACCGGCGTGACCCACGGCCCGATGCTCGGCGCCCTGGCACCCGAGCTGGCCCGGATCTGGGTCCGCAGCGACGCCACCCGCCGCCTGGGCCTGCGGCTGGCGCTGACCGGCGACGGCCTGGAGACCGCCGAGGTGGTCGCCTGGGCTGATCCCTCGCCGATCGACGACTACACCCACACCTTCGAGGTCCCCGGGCTCACCGCCGACGTCGACTACCACGCCGCCATCGAGGTGGACGGGGTCCTGGAGTCGGACACCGCCTTCGGCCTCACCACCCCGCCGCCCGTCGGCACCCCGGGGGACACGTCGTTCTCCTTCGGCTCCTGCAGCAAGTACGAGGATCAGCCCATCTTCGGCCCCATCGCCGACGACGACCCCGATCTGTTCTTGTTCGTCGGGGACAACCACTACGCCAACAGCGACCACCTGGACTCGCTCCGCTGGTACTACCGCTGGTCCCTGGAGCGCCCGGAGCGGGCCGCCCTCGCCCGCCAGGTCGTGACCCTGGCCACCTGGGACGACCACGACTACGTCGGCAACAACACCGACGGCGACGAGCCCGGCAAGGACACCGCGGTCCGCGCCTTCGACGAGTACTGGGCCAACGCCAGCACCGGACTGGACACCCTGCCGGGGGTCTTCCACACCTACAGCTGGCGGGACCTGGACTTCTTCTTCGTCGACGACCGCTACTACCGGGGCCACGACGACAGCCTGCTCGGCCAGGCCCAGACCGACTGGCTGATCGAGGCCGTGGCTGCCAGCGACGCGACCTTCAAGTTCCTGGTCTGCGGCTCCCAGTGGACCCTCGACGGCAGCAGCGACTCCTGGGCCGCCTACCCCGAGGCCCGCGACGCCCTGTTCGAAGCCCTGTTCGATCGCGGCGTCGAAGGCCTGGTGCTGCTGAGCGGCGACATCCACCGCTCGGAGTTCCTGTGGCTCGAGCAGCCCGGCGGCTACGACCTGCTGGAGCTGACCAGCTCGCCGCTGGCCAACAGCAACGCCTCCTGCAGTGCCCGAGACGGCCAGCTCTTCTGCCACGACGACGACCGCTTCTACGTGCGGGTCGACCTCTCCACCGACGGAGACGACCCCTGGTTCGCCGCGACCCTGGTCAGCGAGGCTGGCGACGACCTGGAGAGCGTGGTGGTGCAGCGCTCTGCGCTCACCCTGCCCCTGTGAACCCCTACCAGCTCCCGACGCTGAGCATCGACGCCCACGGTTCCTGCACCGGGAGCGGCTCGCCAGCCTGGAGCAGCTCCAGGGAGATGCCGTCCGGGCTGCGCACGAAGGCCATGCGACCGTCTCGCGGCGGGCGGGCGAGGGTCACCCCGGCGTCGATCAGCCGCTGGCAGAGGCCGTAGAGGTCGTCCACCGCATAGGCCAGGTGGCCGAAATTCCGACCTTGGGTGTAGGGCTCGGCCTGATCCCAGTTGTGGGTGAGCTCGATGGTGGCCGGGTCCTCGGGGTGGCCGGTCGAGAGAAAGACCAGCGTGAAGCGGCCACGCTCGGAATCCCGGCGTCGAACCTCGGACATGCCGAGCACATCACAGAAGAACCAGAGTGCCCGGTCGAGGTCCCTGACGCGGATCATGGTGTGGAGGTAGCGCATCTCCCCTGTCTAATTCGCACAAAATGCAGACGACCACTGGCAGATCGGCCAAAACGACGTATGGGTTGAACGGCTCCCCGGAGGGGGGCGTTTTCCAAACACTTCCGGAGAAGAGATGAACAAGAAGGAACTGGCTGCCAGCCTCGCGAAGAAGACCGGCCTCTCCCAGGTCAAGGCCAACGAGGTGGTCTCCGCCATCTTCGACGCCGACGCTGGCAAGGGCATCATCGCGAACGAGCTGGATGGCGGCAACAAGGTCACCATCCCGGGCTTCGGCACCTTCGCCACCAAGGGCCGCGCTGCCCGCACCGGCACCAACCCGGCCACCGGCGCCAAGATCCAGATCGCCGCGAAGAACTACGTCACCTTCAAGCCGGGCAAGACCCTGCGGGACCGCGTCGCCGGCTGAGCGACCCGTTCGCACGGAGGCCCCGACCGGGGCCTGCACAGGAGCCCCCCGGCAACCACTGCTGGGGGGTTTCTGCGTTCTCGTCCCCTGTCTCAGAAGTTCGTGAGGCAATCGCGCAGCCATCGCCGCGTCTGGTGGTCTGC
>CAYFPX010000052.1:27420-38588 GCA_964344945.1 uncultured Enterobacterales bacterium | reverse complement strand
GGCGTAGTCGTACATCGGGTAGATGCACCAGTCGTCGCCGGTCCGGTGGTGGGTCTCGTGGCGGATGCGGTAGAGCAGCGGGTCCCGGAGCTTCATGTTGGCGTGGGCCAGGTCGCCCTTGGCCCGCAGGACGCAGTGGCCGTCCTCGAACTCGCCGGCCCGCATGCGGCGGAACAGGTCCAGGTTCTCGTCGACCGAGCGGTCCCGGTGGGGGCTGGGGGTCGCCGGCTCGGTGACGCTGCCCCGGAACGCGCGGATCTCGGCCTCGGTGAGGTGGTCGACATAGGCCTTGCCGTCGCGGATCAGGCCCTCGGCGAGCTGGTACATCTGCTCGAAGAAGTCCGAGGCGTAGAAGAGCTTGTCGCCCCAGTCCCAGCCGAGCCAGCGGATGTCCCGCTGGATCGCCTCGACGTACTCGGTCTCCTCCTTGGCCGGGTTGGTGTCGTCGAAGCGCAGGTGGCAGACGCCGCCGTACTCCTGGGCCAGGCCGAAGTCGATGCAGATGGCCTTGGCGTGGCCGATGTGCAGGTAGCCGTTGGGCTCCGGCGGGAAGCGGGTGACGACCCGCCCGCCGTGGGTGCCCTCGGCCAGGTCCCGCTCGATGATCTGCTTGAGGAAGTTGCTGCTCTGCTCGGCGCCGCTCACGGGGCCCTCCATGCGCACAGAGAGCCCCGTGTCTATCCGCTTCGCGGTGTCAGTTCTGCGCCACGTCGTCGCGATCGGGCGCCCACAGATCGAGCTGGTCCCAGATCGCATCCTCCAGGGGCGGCAGCTCCAGGTCGATGAGCCAGACGTCGGCGAGCCAGCCGTGGTCGGGGTGGTGCAGGGCCTTGCGCAGAGCCCGACGGACCGTGCGGGTGGCGCCGGCCCGGCGCAGGCCCTCCAGGGCCAGGACCAGGGCCAGGCCGCACTTGCGGTAGCTCTTGAGCGCTCCCTTGCCCAGCGCCACGCCCTCGGACATGCGGCCGTCGGCGACCAGGGTGGCAGCCCGCGCGGCCTCGGCCAGGGGGTCCCGGGGGAATTCGTCGAGCACGGCCATCGTGGCGTGGTCGGCCAGCCCCAGCAGCCGGGACTCCCGCAGGGCGAGCAGGGTCAGCAGCGCGACCAGTCGCACCCGCTTGGGCGGGGTCAGCGCCGGGGCCAGGCGCCACGCCGCCTCGGCCGCGGGCCAGGCGCTGCGGTCCCAGGACTGGAGGGCCCGAGCCCGGTCCAGGGCCAGCTCCACCTCGACCTGGGGGTGGTCGGCGCCGAGGACCGCGTAGTCGCCGTCGCAGCCGAGCCAGCGGCTGGTGCGGCCCGCCTGGCGCAGGCGGTCCAGCCCCGAGCCCAGGGGAGCGGGACGGCCCGGCCGGAAGTGCCTCAAGCGCCGGACGGTGCGCTCCCGGGAGAAGGTGCCCTGGCTTGCCCGGGGGACCAGGTCGTCCACGTGGGCCATCAGTGGGTCGTCCTTGCGGCCCTGGAGCAGGACCTCGACCAGCTCGGGATCGGGCTTGTCGAAGGACCAGAACAGGGGGGCGGCTCGCTCGCCGGCGTCCTCCAGGTACGCCGCCCAGCGCTCGGCCTCGGCGTGGTCCGGACAGAGCTGAAGGGCCCGCACGATCCAACCGCGAGCGCCGTCGGTGTCACCCGCTCGCAGCGCAGCCAGGGCGCCGTCGCAGGCGGCATCGGCCCGCAGGCCCGGGTGGCCGGTCGCCAGCAGCCGCTCCAGGGCCTGCTCGGTGTCGCCGACCACCGCCTCCAGGGTCCAGCCCTCCCGGGCGGGGCCGGTCAGGGCCGCGTCGAGCAGGGCCCGGGCCGTGCGCGGCCGGTCGAGGGCCAGCAGCGCCCGGGCCGCGACGGCCTGGCACCGGGAGCGGTGCACCGGGTCGGCCTCGGCGGCGAGCCCCGGCAGGCGCTCGTCGACCACGCTGGGCACGTCGAGCAGGGCAGGCTCCAGCAGGTCACGCCAGGGGTCCCCGGTCGGTTCCTCGAAGAAGCAGCGGCAGAGAGGGCACTCTTCATGGGTCGTTGTCGTGTTCATCGAACACCTCCTGTGCGGCGCCGCTGGCAGGGTTCGTGCCAACGGGATTTCAGGGGGTTGGGACGCCAGAGGTGCCGGATCCCGGACACCCGGGGTGTCGGGGGTCGACACCCTGGGGGTTGGTGGTCCACCCTCGGCCCAGCCCGGAGCCCTCGTGTCGCTGCTCGCCCTGCTCGCGCCCCTCGCCGCCGCCCAGGACCACGCCGTGCTGATGCTCGGCAACAGCTACACGGCCTACAACGACCTGCCGGCCCTGGTCGAAGCCCAGCTGGTGGACGGCGTGCCGGCCTGGTCGACGGTCCAGGTCCAGGGCCTCAGCCAGGGCGGCCTGCGCCTGGAGGATCACCTGGCGAAGGCCGACGGCTCCGAAGGCGACACCCCGTGGCGAGAGGCCCTGGTCACCGGGACCGACACCTGGCAGCAGGTGGTCCTCCAGGAGCAGAGCCAGATCCCCGGCTTCACGGACACCAGCCCGGACCTGGCAGAGAGCGTGGACGCCGCGGTGGCGCTGGACGCCCTGATCGCGGCCCATGGCGCGGAGACCGTGTTCCTGATGACCTGGGGGCGCCGGGACGGCGACAGCCAGAACGACCACATCTACCCGGACTTCTCGACCATGCAGGAGCGGCTGGCGGCCGGGTACCTGGCCTATGTCGAGGCGGTCTCGACCCCGGAGCGACAGGCCTGGGTGATCCCCGCGGGGCTGGCCTTCCAGGTGGTGCACGACGACCTGGTGGCAGCGGGGGTGGACCCGACCGACGGCGACACCCCGTTCACCGCGCTCTACACCGGCGACGGCAGTCACCCCTCCCTGGAGGGCTCGACCCTGGTGGCGGCCACCGCGCTGGCGTCGCTGACCGGGCGGAGCCCCGTGGGCACGGCTGGGCCGGACGGGGTGGAGGAGGACGACCTGGCCCGGCTCCAGGACGCCGCGGCCCGCGCGGTCTTCGACGATGCCTTCGGCGAGGTGCCCTACCCGTGGGCCCACAGCTGGACCTCCTGGGAGGACACGGCGGAGGACGTGGCGGTGGTCGGCGGTGGGGCCCTGCGGCCGTGGATCCGGGTCACGGAATTCGGGGTCTCCCTGACCGACCTGGCGATCACCGACGGGCGGTTGGAGCTGGTGGACGGCGCCGGGCTCGGGGCCTTCGGCGCCGTGAGCCTGAGCGACGGGGAGCTCTGGATCACCGGCGGCAGCGC
This sequence comes from uncultured Enterobacterales bacterium, assembly GCA_964344945.1. Taxonomy (GTDB): domain Bacteria; phylum Myxococcota_A; class UBA796; order UBA796; family CAJQPC01; genus CAYFPX01. Next base: position 35,368 of record CAYFPX010000052.1, on the reverse strand, counting down.
GGTCCTGGGAGAGCTGACCCTGGGGGGAGGCGGGGAGCTGGTCCTCTCCGGCGGCACCCTCGCCGTGGAGGCGCTGACCCCGGGGACCGGCACGTTCGCCATGACCGGGGGCCAGCTGATCGTCGGCACCCTGACCGGGGACCTGGACCAGGTCGCGGGCGAGCTGGTGGCGGGCCAGGCGATGACCCTCGATGGCGACTGGACCTTCGGTGCCGAGGCGACCTTCCTGCTCGAAGGACCCCAGGGAGCGGTGATCGTCACCGGCGCAGCGGTGCTGTCCGGGGACATGGACCTGACCCACGGCTCCCTGGCCAACGACGACGCCCTGGTGGTCGTGGAGGCGACCTCGATCGACGCCACGGCGCTGGAGGTGCACCTCGACGCGGCCTGGGAGTGGGCCATCGAGCCCGGCGGGCTCGGGGAGCGCCTGGTGCTGCTGCCGCCGACCGGGCTCGGGGCGGACACCGATGGGGACACCTCGACGCCTCCCGGAGACAGCGGCGGGACCGGTGACCAGGGCTGCGGGTGCACGGCGATCCCGGGCGCCGCCCCGGGCTGGGTCCTGCTGGCGGTGCCGTGGTGGTGGCGGCGGCGGCTGACAGCTCGCTGACGAACCGACTGTCGGTCTCCCGGTCCGTTCCTCCATGGAACGGATCCACTGGCCCCTGCTCGCCCTCTCCCTCACCGCCTGCCAGCTGAGCCCGACCCGCGCGGACACCACGGTGGCCGTGCCCCCAGAGCCGGGCCCCTGGGACCACGTCCCCCTCGCCGACGGCTTCGACTGGCCCGTCGGCCCGCCGGACGCCACCGGGTACTACGACGCCCAGCCCTTCGGCCAGAACCGCCACCTGGGCGAGGACTGGAACGGCCGAGGGGGCGGAGACACCGACCTGGGAGACCCGGTGCACGCCATCGCCGACGGCGTGGTCACCGAGGCCTGGGACCACTGGGGTGGCTGGGGCCAGGTGGTGCGCGTGGTGCACCGCTGGCGGGAGCCCGACGGCCGGATGCGCACGGTGGAGTCCCTGTACGCCCACCTGGATCGCATGGACGTGCGCGACGGCCAGGTGGTGAAGCGCGGCCAGGGGATCGGCACGATCGGAGACGCCCACAGCCAGTACCTGGCCCACCTCCACCTGGAGCTGCGAGCCCGGCCGGGCATGCCCCTGGGGCCCGGCTACAGCAGCGATCGGGCGGGCTGGCTGGACCCTTCGGTGTTCATCTCCCTGCGTCGCCCGAAGAAGTGACAAGTCCGCGTCGCCCTTGACGCCACCCCACCCGGCGCGTCATGGTCCCAGCGATGTCTCGCTGCCTCCGCAACCGGACCTTCGGCCACACGACCCATCATCACGGTGTCGGGTCGGCCGTGGTGCGCTAGCAGCTCACTCTCCACGTGCCGGCCCCTTGGGTCGGCGCGTGCTGCGTCCGCCTCTGGCGTCGACCCGTGGACCGGCCTCTCCAGAGGTCGCCATGTCCCCCAACCCCACCACCCTCCTCCGCGTCGGCCTACCCAAGGGCCGCATGCGCCAAGGCCTGCAGGCCCTGCTCCAGCAGGCCGGCGTCTCCCTGTCCGTCGGCGCCCGCGGGTACCGCCCGACCCTGGGCCTCGACGCCACCGAGACCAAGCTCCTCAAGCCCCAGAACGTCGTGGAGATGCTCCAGGCGGGCTCCCGGGACGTGGGCTTCGCCGGGGCCGACTGGGTCGCCGAGCTGGGCGCGGACCTGGTCGAAGTGCTGGACACCGGGCTGGACCCGGTGCGACTGGTCGCGGCGGCTCCCGGGGGCGTGCTCCCCGACCGCCCCCTGGTGATCGCCTCGGAGTACGAGCGGCTCACCGCACGCTGGGTCCGGGCCCGCCAGCTGGAGGCCACCTTCGTGCGCAGCTACGGCGCCACCGAGGTCTTCCCGCCCGAGGACGCCGACCTGATCGTCGACAACACCGCCACCGGCGCCACCCTGGCGGCGAACGGGCTGGCGATCGTCGACGAGCTGATGCGCTCCAGCACCCGGCTGTACGCCAGCCAGGTGGCCTGGGCCGACCCGCGGCGGCGGGCCCGCATCGAGGACCTGGCCCTGGTCCTGCGCTCGGTGCTCGACGCCCGGGAGCGGGTGATGGTCGAGGTCAACGTGCCGGCGCCGGCTCTGGACGCGGTCGTGGCGATCCTGCCCTGCATGCGGGTGCCCACGGTGAGCCGGCTCTTCGGCGAGCCTGGCTTCGCCGTGAAGGCCGCGGTGCCCCGGCGCCAGCTGCCGACCCTGGTGCCGGCGATCAAGGCCGCCGGCGGCTCCGACGTGGTGGTCACCGCCCTCAGCCAGCTGGTGGCGTGATGGGAGCGACCAACCCCACGGCCCGCCTCGCCGGCGTGCGTGCCTACGCGGTGCCCGCGCCGAGCACGCCCATCGACCTGGACCTGCGGGGCAACGAAGGACCGCCCGCCGATCCCGCCCTGCTGCAGGTCCTGAGCGACCCGGCCGTGCTCCAGCGCTACCCGGACACCGGCCCGCTCGAAGCCCGGTTCGCCGCGGACTTCGACGTCGATCCGGCGCGGGTCGTGGTCACCGCTGGCGCCGACGACGCCCTGGACCGCCTCTGTCGCGCGACCCTGGAGCCGGGCCGCAAGGTGCTCCTGCCGGTGCCGGGCTTCGAGATGACCGGGCGCTACGCCCGCCTCGCTGGCGCCACCCCGGTGGAGGCCCCCTGGCCCGGAGCCGACTTCCCCCTCCAGGCCTGCCTGGACACCCTCGACGAGACCTTCGGGCTGGTGGTCGTGACCTCGCCGAACAACCCGACCGGTGCCGTCATCGCGCCTCTGCAGCTCCAGACCCTGGCGACCGCGGCTCGGGCTGTGGGCGCGACCCTGCTGGTCGACCTGGCCTATGGCGAATTCGCCGAGGTGGACCTGGGTCCGTTGGCCCGCTCACTGCCCGGTGCGGTGGTGCTCCAGACCCTGAGCAAGGCCTGGGGCCTGGCCGGTCTGCGGGTGGGGGTGGCGGTCGCACCGGCCGAGGTCGCGGGTTGGCTGCGGGCTGCGGGCGCCCCGTTCGCGGTGTCCGGTCCGAGCCTGGCGATCGCGGAGGCGGCCCTGGCGCGGGGTCTCGACCCGGAGGCGCTGGAACGCATCGCCGCCGGCCGGGCCAGGCTCGCCGAGACCCTGACCGCCGTCGGCTGCCGGGTCGTGCCGGGCCAGGCGAACTTCGTCTTCGCCCGCTGCGCGGACGCACCCGGCCTCGCCGCAGATCTGGGGGCCCAGGGCATCGCGGTGCGCACCTTCCCTGGGGACCCGCGCCTCGCAGACGCGGTGCGCATCGCGGTCCCCCCGTCCTGCCGCGACCAGGACCGGCTGATCGCCGCGATCCTCGGTGAGCCCTGGTGCGCCCCCGGCGACCGCACCGCCTCCGGGGACCGGATCACCCGGGAGACCGCCATCACCTGCACGATCGACCTGGACGGAACGGGGCAGGCGCGGGTCGGCACGGGCCTGGGCTTCCTCGACCACATGCTCGCCACCCTGGCCCGCTTCTCCGGCCTGGATCTGCAGCTGTCCTGCCGCGGCGACCTGGCTGTCGACGACCACCACACCGTCGAGGACTGTGCGCTCGCCCTCGGTCGGGCCCTGGACGAGGCGCTCGGGGACCGCCGAGGCCTGGCCCGCTTCGGCAGCGCCTGGGCGCCCCTGGACGAGGCCCTGGCCCGGGCGGTGGTCGACCTGTCCGGGCGGCCCTGGCCCGCCGTCGACCTGGGGCTCCAGAGGGAGCGCCTGGGAGGCGTCGCCACCGAGAACCTGGTGCACTTCCTGGAGAGCCTGGCCCTCGCGGGCCGGCTGGCGCTGCACGTGGACGTGGTGAAGGGGCGCAACGACCACCACCGGGCCGAGGCCGCCTTCAAGGCCACCGCGCTGGCGCTGGGCCAGGCCCTGCAGGTCCGCGGCACCGAGGTGCCGAGCACCAAGGGGGTGCTGTGATGGTCGCCGTCGTCGAGACCGGCCTGGCGAACACGGCCAGTGTCTGTGCAGCCCTGGCCCGGCTGGGGGCGGCGCCGCTGCTCACCCGGGACCCGGTGGTCGTCGCCACCGCCCCCTTCGTCGTGCTGCCCGGGGTCGGGCACTTCGCCGAGGGCATGGCTGCCCTGACCTCCCTGGACCTGGTCCGCCCCCTCCGGGACCGCATCGCCGCCGACCAGCCGACCCTGGCGATCTGCCTGGGCCTGCAGCTGCTGGCCGACGGGAGCGACGAGGCGCCAGGCACCCCCGGCCTGGGGACCCTGGCGACCACCGGGCGCCGGTTCGAAGGCCCCGGACGGGTGCCCCGGCTCTCCTGGGGGCCGGTGCGCGCCGACCCGGACTGCCGCCTGCTCAGCGGGGGCGTCGCCTACTTCGCCCACAGCTACCGGCTGACCGAGGCTCCGGAGGGCTGGGCCGCGGCCTGGAGCGACCACGGCCCGGAGCGCTGCGTCGCCGCCCTGGAGCGCGGCCGGGTGCTGGCCTGCCAGCTCCACCCGGAGCTCTCCGGGGCCTGGGGGCTGGACCTGCTGGGCCGCTGGCTCGCCGATCGGCCCGCGGTGCCCACCCTGCCCGGCCCTGCCGGGCCGCGGATCGTGCCCTGCCTGGACGTCCGCGACGGCCGGGTCGTGAAGGGGGTTCGCTTCCAGGGCCTGCGGGACGCTGGAGACCCGGTGGCCAGAGCCGAGGCCTACGCGGACCAGGGCGCCGACGAGCTGGTGATCCTCGACGTCTCCGCCACCCCGGAGGGGCGCCGCACGGCCGTTGGGCACGGTCGCCGCGGTGCGCCAGGTCTGGCCGCTGCCCCTGACCGTCGGAGGCGGGGTGCGCAACGTGGACGACGCCGCCCGGCTCCTGGGCGCCGGCGCCGACAAGGTGGCGGTCAACACGGCCGCGGTGGCGGACCCGAGCCTGCTCAGCCGGCTGGCCGAGCGCTTCGGCACCCAGTGTGTGGTGCTGGCCCTGGACGCCGCCCGGACCGGTGCGGGCTGGGAGGTGGTCGTGCACAGCGGCCGGGACCGGACCGGGCTGGACGCGGTGGCCTGGGCGGCGGAGGCGGTCGCGCGCGGTGCCGGCGAAGTCCTGCTCACCAGCTGGGACCGAGACGGCACCGGCCTGGGCTACGACACCGACCTGCTCGCGGCCGTGAGCGCCGCGGTGCCGGTGCCGGTGGTCGCCAGCGGAGGCGGCCGCACCCCGGAGCAGCTCGCCGCGGCCCTGGCCGCCGGGGCCGACGCGGTGCTCGCCGCGTCGATCTTCCACGACGGCGAGCGCACCGTGCGCGATGTCAAGCAGGCCCTGCGGGCGCGGGGACAGGAGGTGCGGCTGTGATCGTCCCCAGCATCGACCTCCAGGGCGGCTCGACCGTCCAGCTGATCGGCGGCCGGGACAAGGCCCTGGACGCCGGCGATCCCCTCGCCGTGGCAGAGCGCTTCGCGGTGGCTGGACCTCTGGCGGTCATCGACCTGGACGCCGCGATGGGAAAGGGGAGCAACGCCGGGGTCATCCGCGAGCTCTGCCACCGGCACCGGGTCCGCGTGGGCGGGGGCATCCGCTCCGTCGAGGCGGCCCGGTCCTGGCTCGACGCCGGCGCCGAGCAGGTCATCCTGGGCACCGCGGCCCGCCCCGAGCTGCTGCGCCAGCTCCCCCGGGAGCGGGTCATCGCCGCGGTCGACGCCCGGGACGGCGAGGTGGTGGTCGACGGCTGGACCACCCGCACCGGCCGGGACCTGCTGGAGACCGTGCGGGCCCTCGCGCCCTTCGTCGGCGGCTTCCTGGTCACCTTCGTGGAGCGGGAGGGGCGGCTCGGCGGGACCGCCCTCGACCGGGTGCCGGCGCTGGTCGAAGCCGCCGGTCCGGCCCGACTGACCATCGCCGGCGGCATCACGACCGCCGACGAGGTCGCCGCCCTCGATCGACTGGGCGCCGACGCCCAGGTGGGCATGGCGCTCTACACCGAACGCCTGTCCCTCGGCGCTGCCTTCTCAGCGCCCCTGACCTCCGATCGCCCCGACGGGCTGTGGGCGACCGTCGTGACCGACCAACACGGCACCGCCCTGGGCCTGGCCTGGAGCGACCTCGGCAGCCTGACCGAGGCCCTGGCGACCCGCCGAGGCGTGTACTGCTCCCGCAGGCGAGGCCGCTGGGTCAAGGGCCTCTCCAGCGGCGCCACCCAGCGCCTGGTCCGGGTCGATGCGGACTGTGATCGCGACACCCTGCGCTTCGTCGTCGACCAGGCCGGGGCCGGCTTCTGCCACCACGACACCTGGACCTGCTGGGGAGCGGCGACCGGCGTGCCCGCGCTGGGCCGAACCCTGCAGGCCCGCCTCGCGGACCCACCCGCCGGTTCCTACACCGCTCGGCTCCTGGCCGACCCGGCGCTGCTGCGGGCCAAGCTCTTCGAGGAGGCCGGCGAGCTGATGGCCGCTGCCGACCCCGACCACGCGGCCGAAGAGGCCGCGGACCTGCTGTACTTCACCCTCGTCGCGGCCACCCGGGCCGGAGCCGACCTCGCCGGGATCGAGGCCGCCCTGGACCGCCGAGCCCGCCGCGCCACCCGCCGGGCTGGCGCCCCCAAGCCCCCGCCGCCGCTCCTGGAGACCCGTGATGCCTGACCTCACCCCACTGCGCCGCCTGGCGCCCGAAGACGTGCCCGCCCTGCGCCGGGAGGCCGTGGACCCCGAGACCCTGGCCGCTGCCGGCCTGATCGTCGAGCGGGTGCGCCAGGGGGGCGAGGCCGCCCTGCGCTCCGAGGCCCTGCGCCTCGGGGACCTGCCGGCCGCCGACGCCCCCCTGACCCTCGGCCCCGACGCACTGGCCACCGCCTTCGCCGCCCTGTCGCCCGCCGACCAGGGCGTGCTCACCCGCACCGCCGCCCGAATCCGGGCCTTCGCCGACGCCCAGCGCAACGCGCTGGCCGAGGTGGCGCTCCCCCTGCCCGGCGGGGTCGCCACCCTGCGCTACGCCCCCGTCGACCGGGCCGGCTGCTACGCCCCCGGCGGCCGCTACCCCCTGCCCTCCAGCGTGCTGATGACCGCGGTGACCGCCCGAGCCGCGGGGGTCTCCGAGGTCTGGGTGGCCTCGCCTCGCCCCGCGCCGATCACCCTCGCGGCGGCCCACGTCGCCGGGGCCGACGCGGTGCTCACCGTCGGAGGCGCCCAGGCCATCGCAGCGCTGGCGTTCGGGGCCGGTGCCGTGCCCGCCGTGGACTGCATCGTCGGACCGGGCAACCGCTGGGTGACCGCCGCCAAGCAGCAGGTCGCCGGGCGGGTGAGCATCGACATGCTGGCCGGCCCCAGCGAGCTGGTGGTGCTGGCGGACGAGACCGCGGACCCCGCCCGCATCGCCGCCGATCTCCTGGCCCAGGCCGAGCACGACCCGGACGCGCTGCCGATCCTGATCGCCCGGTCCGAGGCCCTGGTCTTCGCGGTCGAGCGGGCCCTGATCCACCAGCTCGAGACCCGGCCCACCGCGGCCATCGCCCGCCAGGCCCTGGACCAGGGCTTCGCGGTGGTGGCGCCGAACCCCAGCGAGAGCCGGGCCCTGTGCGATCGCCTGGCCCCGGAGCACCTGGCGGTGCACACCCGGGACCCGGACGCCGACGCGCGGGCCCTGCGCCACTACGGGGCGCTCTTCCTGGGCGAAGACGCCGCCGAGGTCCTGGGCGACTACGGCGCCGGCCCGAACCACGTGCTGCCCACCGGCGGGACCGCGCGGAGCGTCGGGGCGCTGAGTGTGAGCACGTTCTTGCGGGTCCAGACCGCGCTGTCCCTGGACGACCCGCGGGCCGCCCGCGGCCTGGTGGAGGACTGCGTCGCGCTCGCCCGCCTGGAGGGCCTGGAGGCCCACGCGCGGGCAGCGGAGTCGCGGCTGACAGGCCGGGACCAGTCCCCTGTCTCAGAGGTTCGTGGACACTCGCTTGCCCTCGCCCCGCCTGGCGGCCCGGTCTC
>CAYFPX010000052.1:11289-27404 GCA_964344945.1 uncultured Enterobacterales bacterium | reverse complement strand
ACCGGCCGCTCGAGCAGACCACCAGCCGCGGCGGTTCGTCACACCCACCGCCTGTTCGGACATAGTGCAGGCACGGGCAGGGCGCGGAGACGCCCCCATGAGCGCAGGACTGCTCCTCCTCGCGAGCCTCGGCCCCAGTGCGCACGCCTTCTGTGGCACCTACGTCGGCACCCCCGGCGAAGAGCTCACCAACACCAGCAGCCAGCTGGTCGTGGTGCGCTCCCCCGAGGGCCGCACGACCCTCACCATGACCAACAACTACCAGGGCGAGCTGGCGGACTTCGCCGTGGTCATCCCGGTGCCCGCCACCCTCGAAGAGGGCCACGTGCGGCTCATCGACGGCGCCGCGGTGGCCGAGTTCGATCGCTACTCCGGCGCCCGGCTCGTCTCCTACACCTGCGAGGACCTGGAGAAGGAGAGCCGCCTGGGCATGGGCCCGGTGGGGCTCAGCCTGGCGGCCTGCGCCGACTACTCGGTCAGCGACGCCTACGGCATCGGCGGCGCCGCCGAGGACTCGGTCGCCGTGGAGTCCGAGTTCGCCCTGGGCGAGTACGAGCTGGCGATCCTCTCCGCCGAGGAGTCCACCGGCCTCATGGACTGGCTCTCGGCGAACGGCTTCGGGGTCGACGACGACGCCGAGGCCCTGCTCCAGGAGTACATCGACAGCGGCTCCCGCTTCCTGACCGCCCGGGTCTCCCTGGAGGACATCCTGGGCGGCGACAACACCCTCAGCCCCATCCAGATCGCCTACGCCGCCGGCGACAACCTGAGCATCCCGGTGCGTCTCGGCACCCTGAACAGCGGCGGCATCCAGGACCTGGAGCTCTTCGTGATGGGCGACGCCTCCGACGGCGCCTGGAGCATCGCCAACTACCCGGAGACCACCCTCGACGAGGAGTGCCTGTGGGAGGACGACGGCAGTGGCTTCAGCGCCTTCTACGAGCAGAAGGTCGACGAGGCGATCGCCGAGGCCGGCGGCACCGCCTGGATCGCCGAGTACGGCTGGATGTCCCCGATGTCCAGCTGCGACCCCTGCCCGACCGCCCACCAGTCGGGCATGGCCGCGGCCCTCGACCCGGAGGCCATCGACGCGGTGGCCTGGCACCCGGACATCGCCGAGACCGACCCCAGCTGGGCCCAGTGGTGGTCCAGCTACCTGACCCGCATCCGCTTCCAGTACACGCCAGGCGCGATCACCGGGGACCTCCAGCTCTACCCCACCGGCATCGCCGACAATTTCCAGGCCCGGTACGTCCAGCACGCCTGGGAGCTGGAGAGCGTGTTCCCGATCTGCGGCGAAGGCTGGTCCGAGGACCCCGGCACCTGCTGGCTGCCCGCTCGCAAGGCCCACGACGCCAGGGTGGCCATGGGCTGCTCGGCCGCCGCCACCGCCTTCACCCCGCTGCTGGCCCTGCTCGGGCTGCTCGCCGTCGGCCGGCGGCGAGCGTGAGCCGCCTGCTGGTCCTGTGGCTGGGGTGGTGCCTCGCCGCCCCGGCCCTCGCCGCCGAGCCCACGCTGGACGAGGACGACTGGGTCGATCCCCGGACCGAGTCCCTGGAGACCGCTGAGCGCACCTGGGAGGACCGCCTGCTGCTCAAGCGCCGGCGCATGGTCCGCGGCCTGGCGTGGATGGGCGCCGGCATGGCGTACGCGCCGTGGGTCATGCGCTCGTGCAAGCGGACCGGCTGGAGTGGCTGCGCGGCGCACTACATCCTCATCGTCGGGCCCCTGGCGATCCACGGTGGGCTGAAGCTGCTCACGAACCTGGGCGGAGCGACCTGGAACCTGCGGCAGGGAGGCCTGATCGAGCAGCCCTGGCCGTACCTGGCCGGCCTCACCGGGGTCTCGCTGATGGTGGGCGGCTGGTTCGCCCGCGTGTCGACGAGGGGCGACCCCGAGCTACAGCGCTGGGGGACCCGGTGCGCCGCAGCGGGCGCCGCCCTGGCCATCACGGGGTTCGGCGCCCAGGCCCTGCGCAACGCCACCGCCTGGTTCGGCTCGGGCCGCAGGGCGCTGCTGCCTCAGATCCAGGTCACCCCCTGGCTCGAAGCCCGCGCAGCGGACCGAGCCGGCGGGGTCGCCCTGGTCGGCACCTGGTGAGGAGGGGATAGGCTGCCCCGATGGGGTGGTTGTTCCTGGCGACGCTGGCCTGTGCACCGAAGGCCACCCCTGCGCCCGCGGCGGAGCCGGTGCCCCAGGCCGCCGCCGAGCCGGAGCGGCCGCCCACCCCGGCCGAGACCATGGCCGCCCTGGAGCGGGGGGACTTCGCCCTCGCCCGGGTGGGGCTGGAGCACGGGATCACCCAGGACCCCCTCAACCCCGAGCTCTACCTCCAGCTCACCCGGCTCTACGCCGGCAGCACCCGCCCGCTGTGGGCCCTCTGGTACGGCGAGGCCTTCCTGCTGCTCGAGCCCTACAGCCCCCGGTCGGCCGAGGTGAGCGCCCTGCTGGTGACGGCACACCAGCGCATCGCCCGCGAAGCAGCCCCACCCGCCCCGCACGCCACGGACCAGATCCTCCAGGACGCCCTGATCCTGGCCCTGAACACCAGCGGAGGACGGGCGGACCTGGCGGGCATCGTGGCCTGGCGCTCAGCGCTGCCGGCGGCCACCGACTTCGGCGATCCGCTGCTGGACTGGCACCGCCGGCTCGCCGCCGCCGGCCTGCTCGAGACCTACCTGTGGTGGCTCCTGCGGGCCGGTGAGCCCGAGGCCTTCGCCGCCTGGGCCGTCGACCACCAGGCCGACATCCAGGCGCTCAGGGACTTCCTCAACGCCGAGGCCTTCCAGCCGGGACGGGACGGCCTGATCGGCCGCGGGACCGGCCGCAGCACCAGGTGAAGCGCAGCCCACCCAGGCTGATCTCGTCGCCGTCCTGGAGGGGCACCTGGTAGATCCGGCCGCCGTTCACGGCGACGCCGTTCTTGCTGCTGCGGTCGAAGAGCCAGACCACCCCGTCACGCAGCACGATCTCCGCGTGCTCCCGTGAGCACGAGGGGTCGGCCACGACCACGTGGCAGCGCGGGTCCCGGCCGAGGGTGACGCGCCCCCGCGCCAGGGAAGAGCCGGCCACCCGGGTGCCCCTGGGGGTCTCCAACCAACCGGTCGGGGCCTGGACACGGGGTGCGGCCGGCAAGGTGTCCTGGAGCAGCCAGGGCGGCAGGGAGGTGGGCACCGCCCGAGGCTCCAGACGCTCGTCGTAGAGGTCCTCGACCCCGCACTCGTCGGTCTCCAGGGACACCGGCTCGCTGAACGCGGGTGGATCGCCCCAGGAGGCATCCAGCTCCGAGAGCGTGGACGTCGCATCCCAGGGTCGAGAGAAGTCGAGACGAGCGCGGGAAGGAGCCATGGAGGATGCCTCACCATCCCATGCCCCGCGCCCGGACGCACCTTTCAATCGAGCCGCACACGGAATCGAGCGGCCCCGCGGGGGGTAGACTCCGCCCGATGACGGGGTCGCCGCAGAGCCAGGGCCAACGGGGAGTTCAGAGGACGCCGAGGTGGGCGCTCGCCCTGGTGTGGCTCGCCGCGAGCTCGGCCTGGGCCGGCGCCGAGACCGAGAAGATCAAGAAGCTCCACAGCCGCGGCAAGCTCGACAAGGCCTGGGCCCTCTGCGCGGAGCTCGAAGCCAGCGGCGGCAGCGAGTTCACCTTCGCCCGGGAACACTGCGCCCAGGTCCAGCGGGACCAGCTGGACCTGGCGAACCCCGGCGGGCTCAGCCGGGCCCAGCTCGACGAGCACGCCCAGCGCTGGTCCGCCACCCCGGCCGGCGACCTCTCGCTGGAGCAGGCCGCCCGCATCCTGCTGGGAGAGGCGGGGGAGTCGATCGAGAAGCTGAACCAGGTCACCTGGAGCTACCAGCGCACCGCCGCCGCCCAGGAGGCACGCGACCGGATCTTCCAGATCGCCTTCGACCGGGCCAAGCTCCTGGCCAGCCCCGAGGCCTACGCCGACTACCGCCAGAGCTACCCGGACAGCCCCTTCCGCGACGAGGCCTGGGCCCTGGAACAAGAGGCCGCCTTCGACCGGGCGATGGCCGAAGGCACCGCCGAGGCGATGCAGCTCTTCGCGGCCGCCTACCCCGAGTCGCCCGAGGTCGCGCGCGCCAAGAAGCTGGAGATGGACTACGCCTTCCACGAAGCGGGCAAGGCGGGCACCTCCGAGGCCTGGCACACCCTCTACAAGAAGTTCGTCGCCCACCCGCGGCGCCACGAGATCCAGGGCCGCTGGTACGCCGCCGCGGTCGCCGAGGTGGACACCCGCGGGGTCGGCCCCCTGCTGATGTACACCGCCGTGCACCCGTCGGACGCCACCGCCCGCGACGCCCTGGAGGACGCGGTCGTGCGCACCGTGACGGTCCAGCTGGTCGCCGGCCACCCCGAGCACCCCGGCTGGGCGCTGCCCCAGGAGGGCCAGGCCGAGGTGCCCCGGGTCTCCCAGCTGAGCAGGTCCGTCCAGGTCCGCTTCCCCCACGTCTCCAACCACGCCCCAGAGGTCCGCGTGCTCGCCGAGAAGGGCGCAGACATCAAGAGCCTCCAGGGCCACCTGCAGGCGACCTTCCGGCTGAGCCCCACCGAGGCCAGCGACATCGCCCTGAAGTGGCGCTCCCCCGAGGAAGGCCTCTGGGAGGCCCGGCTGCCCCTGGGCCTGTGCCAGCCCCGCGGCACTCGCTTCGTGGTCGAGGTCAAGCTGATGGGCGAGACCCTGCGCTTCCCCTTCCGCTCGGACACCCCCTGCGCGGACTGGTGGGTGCCGATGGTCGTCTGGAGCGGCGAGGCCCGTCGAGGCGGCACGAGGTCCCAGGGCGCCTGGTCCCGCACCGCCGGCGAGCTCCCCCCTCTGCCCCACAAGGACGTCTGGTGGACCGGGGCCCGCTTCGAGCACCCCCAGGGCACCGGCACCGTGGTCACCTGGCCCGACGGCACCCGCTACTGGCGCCCCGGGGCCCCGGGAACGACCGGCCGCGACCTCGAGGACCTGCTCGTGCTGCGCAGCTTCCCTGCGCCCGGGTTCTCGCTGATCCCCGAGGGGTCGGACAACCTGCTCCGCCAGCCCGGCGGCGACCCCACCCCGGTCGCCGAGGGCCTGCAGATCACCCGCCAGGTCTGGCTCGCGGCCACCAAGCCCCCGGGCCAGGGACGCCCGTCCGCGGGACTGGCCGCCGACACCGGCTGGATCGTCTCCGAGGTCACCGGCGCCTGGCAGGGGCTGCCCCCGGAGGGCGGCACCCCCCTGGAGCTGCGCTTCCCGACCCCGGAGATCCGCGAGACCTGGACCGAGCAGCTCCAGGCACTCACCGGCGAGGCCACCGTGATCCGCTGGTCGGCCATGGTCGACCTGGACCTCGACGACCAGCTCGAGGGCTTCGTCTGCCTGGCCCCCGGCGAGGGGGACCGCTGCTACGTCGCAGACTGGCGCGACGGCGGACCGGCCTGGTTCCCCGTGATGGGCTTCGCCTGGCCCGCGATCGACAACACCGCGCCCTTCGCCTTCTGGACCGAGGCCGGGGTCTACCTGGCCCGGGTCGACGACACCGGCGCCTCGGTCGCTCGGTACACGGGGACGGCGTACCTGGGCAGCCGCGAGGGGCAGTAGGTAGGCGTCAACCCTCGTCCGGCACGTACTCCAACAGGTCGCCGGGCTGACAGTCCAGGGCCTCGCAGAGCCTCTCCAGGGTGGAGAAGCGCACGGCCTTGACCCGACCGGTCTTGAGCTTGGAGAGGTTGGCCGGCGTGATGCCGACGCGCTCGCTCAGGTCCTGGCCCCGCACCTTGCGGAGGGCCATGACCACGTCCAGACGCACGACGATGGGCACGTCAGACGATCTCGCGGAGCTCGACGATCAGCGCCGCCACCGCGTCGAAGGCGTCGGAGGCCCGGGCCGCCAGCCAGGCGACGAGGAAGTAGTTCACCACCCCACCCAGGTTGCCCAGCAGCGCCTGGAGCACGGCCATTGCCCCGGCGTCCAGCTGGCCGAGGGAGCGCAGGACCGCCACCCCCACCAGCAGGAAGCCCAGCAGCATCGCCACGATGCCCACGACCCGGAAGCCCACGGCGCCGGCGCGGATGTTCTCGAGGTTGCCTTCCATCTTCTCGGTCAGGTCCATGGCTCTCGCTCCTCGGAGGTCGGGGATGTGAGGTCCCGCCTCGCGCTGGACAGATACGATCCTCACCGGCCAGCGTCAACAAGAAATTATCGATAAACGATAAGAACAGGTCGATTCAGGATGAATTCTGATCGTCCGCAATCGACTCGTTGGTGGACTCTTGCCAAGTTGTTCTGGTCCAGGACACTAGAGCAGCCGCACCACAGCCTCGTCCTTCATCAACACCTTGTCGGTCTGCAGATCCCGCACGGTCGAGGTCAGCCAGCGGTCGCTGTTCACCCCGAAGGCGATCTCCAGGCGGGGGTTGCGATCGCTCGGCTTGTGGGGCGGGTCCAGCCGGCCGAGCACCGGGTCCGACTCGTTCAGGGGCACCACGATCCGGCCGCCGCCGCCGCCGCCGGCGCCGCCCAGCTTGTGCAGCTTGCCCTCGGCGTCCCAGGCGAAGCGGCGGTCGCCGCCCTCGTCGCTGCCGACCTCGCAGATCACCATCTTGAAGACCTTCTCGGGCTCCCCCAGCGAGCAGGTGGGCACGAGCTTCTTCTTCCAGGTGGGCTCCCGGGTGGGGAAGCGGGTGCCCTTGGGCACGATGACCGTGTGGATCGGGTCGTGGGTCTTGGGGTGGTAGGTCACGAAGGCATAGTCGTGCACGATGAAGTCCGACTGGGTGACCTCGCCGGCGGAGAAGGCCGCGGCGCCGTAGACCACCGCCTCGAAGGGCTGCCAGGCGCGGACGCGCTCGCGGCCGAAGACGTCCTGGAAGGTCGGGTAGACGAAGGGCAGCAGGGTGGAGCCGCCGACCATCAGCACCTGGTCGATGTCGTCTGGTGTGATGCCCCGGCGCGCGGCCTGACCGCGGATGCCCTCGATGCAGGCCCGCAGCGTGCCCACCAGGTCGTGGCGCTGGAGCACCTCGCGCAGGTCCTCCTGGGAGATCTCCAGCAGGTCCTGCTCGGCCCGGCCCTTGGAGCCGTCGGGGTTCACGAAGCCGAAGGCCTCCCGGTCCCGGAAGTAGACAGCCTCCTTGACCCTGCGGGCCTCCTCGATCATCAGCCGGGCCCAGAAGCGGTTCGGGCCCTCCTCGTCCATCATCGCGCGGGGCATGCCCAGCCGCTCGCAGATCTCCGCCAGGAGCCAGCGGTCCACCAGGTCTCCGCCGACCGCGCGGCCCTCCTTCGCCAGGACCTCGCAGGCCCCGCTCTCCATCTCCCGAGCGCTGAGGGACACCAGGGCCAGGTCCAGGGTCCCGCCGCCCATGTCCACCACCAGCACGTGGCGCTGGCGCTTGAGCCCCAACCCGTACCCGATCGCGGCGGCCACCGGCTCGTCGAGGAAGTGCACCTCCCGCACGCCGATGCGCTTGAACAGGCGCACGACCTCGGCCCGATAGGCCTCGTAGCTGTCGACCGGGGTGGTCACGACCAGCTCCCGGGGGCGCTCGCCGGTGGTGCGCTTGATCTCGGCGAACAGCTCCCGGACGAACACCCCCGCCACGTCCCGGGCCGACCAGGTGCGCTTGCCGGTGCGCGCGATGGTCTTGAGCGCGCCGCTGGACAGGTAGGGCTTGAAGCTGGGCGCGTAGCAGGGCAGGGGCCGGACCACGTTGCGGTCCAGGGCCTGACGACCGATGTGGGCCCGCTTTCCCCAGAAGGCACGGCTGTTGAAGATCGGCCAAGCACCGACCCGCGTCGCGAGGTCCTGATCGGCGATCAGGTGCGTCGCGGACGGCACGAGCTTCGGCGCCTCCAGCGGGTCGCCCGCTCCAGGGATCCGGCAGACGTCCGGCAGCTCCAGCAGCTGCGGACTCCCGGTCAGCTCGTCCCACCGGGCGACGCCCGTGTTGGTGGTCCCCAGGTCGATGGCCCAGCCCGACATGGAGGGGTTGATACTCCTTGTCCCCGTGCTTCACAAGCCTGGGCCCCCCCGCGCGCGGTAGGCTTGCGCGCCAGAGGTAGGACCCGCAGTGTCAGATTCCCGACGCGTCCTGGTCATCGAAGACGAGGAGAACCTGCGCACGCTGCTCCAGGACATCCTGGAGGACGAGGGCTTCACGGTCGAGACCGCCGAAGACGGCCAGGCCGGCGTCGAAGCCGCTCAGCGCTGCACCCCAGATCTCGTGATCACGGACCTGCTCACGCCGCGCATGCACGGCTACGAAGTCATCCGCCGCCTGCGCGGATCCCCCCAGACCAAGCGCGTGCCGATCATCGTCGTCTCCGGCCAGGCGTACCCGACCGACCAGCAGAAAGCGCTGGACCTCGGCGCACAGAAGTTCCTGGTCAAGCCCTTTCGCCCCAAGGTCCTGCTCGACGCCCTGGACGAGGTCTGGCGCTCCCTGAAGGTGCGCTTCTGGGGCGTGCGTGGCTCCATCGCGGCGCCCGGCCCCGAGACCATCCGCTACGGCGGCAACACCCCCTGCGTCACCCTGGAGCGGGGCAAGGACCTGCTGATCCTCGACGCCGGCACCGGCCTGCGCAAGCTGGGCATCGCGCTCCAGGCCGAAGCGAGCGGTCGACCCCTGAGCGTCGACATGCTCATCACCCACACCCACTGGGACCACATCCAGGGCTTCCCGTTCTTCGTGCCCGCCTACGTGCCGGGCAACAAGGTCAACGTGTGGGGCCCCCCGAGCATGGAGAAGCCCCTGGGCAAGGTCCTGCGGGGGCAGATGGACCCGGCCTACTTCCCGGTGGGACTCGGCAGCATGGCCGCGGAGATGACCATCACCGAGATCCGCGAGCCCGAGTTCCAGGTGGGCGCCTTCAAGGTGAAGGCGATGTACGTCAACCACCCGGGCATCACCATGGCCTACCGGGTGGAGATCGACGGGCTGGTGGTCGCCTACGCCACCGACACCGAGCCCTACCGCACCCTGCTCGGCTGGGACGACGAGCAGACCCGCCACGGCGAGAAGCTCGAGTACGGCGGCAAGCGCGACGAGGAGCTCGTCGCCTTCGCCCACGAGGCCGACCTGTACATCGCCGACAGCCAGTACACCCCCGCCGAGTACGAGAAGAAACGCGGCTGGGGACACACCTGCTACACCGACTGCGTCCAGGTCGCGCTCGAAGCCCAGGCCAAGCGCATCGCCCTGTTCAGCCACGACCCGATGCACGACGACGACATGCTCGACCAGAAGGTCGATGCCTGCCGCGAGCTCGCCGCCGACAGCGGTGGGGGCCTCGAGGTCCTTCCAGCGATCGAAGGCGAGGTGATCGAGCTGCATCCCCCGGCGGTCCAGCAGGGCTGACCCCGAGGCGAGGCAGAGCGGGGACAAGCACTGTCCGATGGGCACCAACTGACCGGGTCACCTGGGTTGACCCGGTCAGTGAGGCGTGCTCATGGCAGGATCACGCCCATGGCACACCCCCTGTCCTCCGAGAAGTACGTCTCCATCCGCACCTTCCGCAAGAACGGCGAGGCCAAGCACACGCCGGTCTGGATCGCCGACCTGGACGGCAAGCTGGTCTTCGTGACCAACGAGGACTCCTGGAAGGTCAAGCGCATGAAGAACAACCCGGCGGTGGCGCTGGCCCCCTGCGACATGAAGGGCAACAACGCCGGCACCTACCTCGACGGCACGGCCCGCATCGTGCAGCCGGACGAGCGCGACGCCATCGACGCGGCGATCCGCAAGAAGTACGGCTGGCAGACCTGGCCGTTCGCGCTGATCTCGAAGTTCTCCAAGGTGCCCCGCGTCGGCATCGAGATCACCCTCGACGGGTGATCGCCGCCGCGGACCTCGGCCTCGAGCCACCAACGACCCCGGCCGCGGGCAGAGTAGCCGGCCCGAACTGCCGCCCTGCGAGCCGTAGCCATCCCCAACTGCCGCCCAGAGGGCGCACGAGGGCCGCTCTGGGCTCGTAGAGGCGGGGCAGGTGCCTTGATGCGCCCAACACAAGGGGTCCCCACCACGAGATCGGCAGTAGAGAGCGACTACGCTCGGCCGAGCGGCAGTTCGGGGCGGCTACGCCCAGGATGGGAGTTGGGACTTCGGACTCGACCCACTAGAAGCCCACCCCCACCGAGATCGGCAGGATCTGCAGCATCGGCTCGATCCGGGTCCAGTCACGGCCCCCGCCAACCTCGGTGGTCGCACCCACACCGAGCCGGCCGCCGAAGAACACGTGCACCCCGCCCTTCGTGGTGAAGACGTAGGCGAGCTCGACATCGGGCACCAGGGTCAGGCCCGCGCCGCCGCGGGCCCGGTAGGTGCCGGCGAGCAGGCCCGGCGCGATGGAGAAGGTGTGGCGCTGCCAGGGCTGGCCCCAGGTCAGCCGGTCCGGCCGCCAGCGGGTGCCCAGGAAGAACTGGGGTGGGATCAGGCCGAGATTCCAGCCGCCTCCGACCTCGACCGACCAGGCGTCGTGGACCTGGATCTCGGCCCAGACAGCGACCACGGGGAGCATGCCGAAGGTGGTGCGAACGGTGACGAGCGGGCGGGCCTCGGCGGTGGCCAGACCGGCGGCGAGCAGCAGGGGTGCGAGCACCCCCTCAGGCTATCCCTCGGTCAGGACCGTGAGGATGGCGGCGCTGCTGCAGAGGCTCAGGGCGACCAGGGCGACGGTGAGGGTCATGGGGGGCTCCGGCGGGCTCGTGGTGAAGTTGTACAGCCCTCGGACACCGGAGGGAAAGGGTCGGGTGTCCCCTGGAACATGCTGTTACTTTCGCGTGCTCGCCGCGATCAGAGCCCCCCCCCCGTACAGCCCATAGATCGCGCCCGCGCTGGAGGCCCCGCTGTCTTCCTCCGGGGCCCCGAGCAGCAGGTCATCGACCCCATCGCCGTCCAGGTCTCCAGGGAGGGCGAGACCCCAGCCCAGGTCGTCGCCGCTGGACGCAGCGCTGATCGTCCCGGTCGCAACCTGGTCGACGTCCCACTCGCCGGTCTCGTCGCCCCGGACCACGTAGACGCAGCCTCCGGTACAGGGGGCGTCTGGCGCGGCCAGCACCAGCTCGGGCACGCCGTCACCGTCCAGGTCCCGTCCGCCGACCACGCCTTCGCCCAGGTCGTCGCTGCTGCTCTCGCCATGCAGGATGGCCTGGCTGCTGGACAGGCTCTGGGACGCCGTGCCGTCCAGCTGGACCCGGTACACGGTGCCGCTGTTGGAGCCACCGAAGTCCGCGTCCGGCGCGCCCACCAACAGCTCCACCACGCCATCGCCATCGCCGTCGCCGGCCAGGGCCAGGGTCTCGCCGACGTAGTCGCTGCTGCTCTCGCCCACGAGCAGGTGGTCAGCGCTGTCGAAGTCACCGCCCTCGCTGAGCGGCCCTGCGAAGACCGCCACGGCCCCGCTCCTGGAGCCGCCGTCGTCGGCCTCGGGAGCGGAGACCACCAGGTCCGCCAAGCCGTCTCCGGTGAGATCCGCCAGCACGATCGCCGTCCCGGCCTCGTCACCAGAGCCAGCGCCGTGGAAGGCCAGGCCGTCCTCCGCGGCCTGGTCCGGCCCCCGGGCCGCCGAGACCACGAAGACCGCGCCGTCGTCGGCGTAGTAGCCGTCTGCCCAGGGCGCCCCCAGGGCCAGGTCCGCCACGCCGTCTCCGTCCAGATCCTCTCCGCCGGCCAGCGAGGTGCCGAGCAGGCCGCTCGGATCCGGCCCCAGCCAGGTGGTCCTGCGCAGCGGGGGGGAGTCCGCGGCCAGGTCGCTGCCCCAGGAGACCACCACCGCGCCCCCGTTCTCGGCCAGGCCGTCGTGGGCCGTGTCACCCAGGGCGACGTCGTCCAGGCCATCGCCGTCGAGATCCCCCACCCACACGCTGGCCCCGAGGCTGTCGTGGTCGGTTCCCAGGGCGAGGCCCTGGCCCTCGGCCTGGACGTCCGCAGCGCCGGTGAGCGGCCCCCAGAAGAGCCAGGCTTCGCCGCCGCCGCTGCGAGAAGGGTCCCCGACCACCAGCTCGCTGGCCCCGTCCCCGTCGATGTCCCCAGCTCCGAAGTCGTGGCCGAGGTCGTTGTAGGAGTCGCTGCCATACCAGGCCAGGCTCGCGTCGGCGACGGAGACCTCCCCAGCGAGCCCACAGCCCGTGGCCGCGCCGTCGCAGTTGTTGTCCACGCCGTCTCCACACACCTCGGAAGCCGCTGGACTCACCGTCGCGTCCTCGTCGTCGCAGTCCCCGGCCACGGTGCTCTCGACCACGAGGCCCTCGCAGGCGATCCGCTCGGTGTCGGGATCTCCGTGGCCGTCGCCGTCCTCGTCCCGATACCAGGTCTGGACATCGACGGCGGTCTCCCCGTCGACCGTGCCGTCGCAGTCGTCGTCGACGCCATTGCACCTCTCGACCATCCCCGGACCCACGCTGGCGTCGGTGTCGTCGCAGTCCGCACCGACGGCGGCACCGGCGTCCACGCCGTCGAAGTCCGCGTCGTGGTCGCTCCAGCCGTCGCAGTCCTGGTCGACGCCGTCGTACCAGACCTCGCTGGCGGCCGGGTGACGGGCCGGATCCGCGTCGTCGCAGTCGCCGCCGTCGGGGCTGACCCCGTCGCCGTCGTGGTCCAGACCCGGGCACAGGGGGTTCTCGCTCCCGGGGCTGCCGCGGTCCGGGCCGTCAGCCCAGGCTTCCGGGGACGCGCACCAGGCGTCGAGCTGGGGGTCGAGACTCAGGGCGGCGCCCTCGTCGACGGGGCCGTCCCAGGAGACGCTGGTCACGTCCACGTCGAGCCAGCTCAGGGTCAGGGTGCCGCCCTCGTTGGACAGCGAGATCCCATCGACCAGGCCGTCCAGGGCCACGCCGCCGTTGTCCCAGGTGTCCGCCTCGCGCCCGATCACCGCCAGCTCCCCCGGCGCCAGCAGCGCTTCGGGGTCGTCCAGAGCGACCCAGCCTCGGCCATCGCCCGGCGCGGTCAGCACCGCCAGACCATGCAGGGGCAGGGACCGCTCCGAGGTGTTGCGGACCTCGAACCACTCCCCGGCCGGATCGGAGATGCCCTGGGGGTTCACATGGAGCTCGTTGATCGACAGCTCACCGGGGGACCAACCCCCCGGAAGATCGGTGGTGGGGTCGTGGTGGTCGTGGTGGGCCTCGGGGACCTCGGCCTCCCGACGCTCGGGGAGCACGGTCCAGTGCGGGATCTCCAGGGACGTCGAAGCACGCTCGTGCGGGGACTCGGTCGTCTCCACCACGGTGTCTTCAGGGCGAGGATCGGGCCCGACGGGGCCCGATCCTGCGCAGGCGAGTGCGAGCAGGGGAAGGGACGTACAGCCTCCGAACTGCCTGTGTTCGTGTGCCGCGACTCCCTTCGACCCCGGCGATGTCACACCCATGACAGCCCCAGCCCGCGCGACCCCTTAGGCTCGCCCCATGAAGGTCCACGCCCTCCGCGCCTTCGGCCTCGAGCACCTGAGACTCCAGGACAGGCCCGATCCCGTCCCCGGGCCCGGCCAGGTCCTGCTGCGGGTCAAGGCCGTCTCGCTGAACCACCGCGACCTGCTGATGTGCCGGGGGCTCTACAACCCCCGCCAGAGGCTCCCGCTGATCCCCTGCTCCGACGCCTGCGGCGTGGTGGAGCAGGTCGGGGAGGGCGTGACCCGGGTCAGCGTGGGTGACCGGGTCATCCCCAGCTTCGTGCAGGACTGGATCGCCGGCGAGCCGGCTCGGGAGCTGCTGGGCAGCACCCTGGGCGGACCGCTGGACGGCACCCTGGCCGAGCGCATCCTGGTCAAGGAGCACGCGCTGGTGCACGCCCCGGAGCACCTGAGCGACGCCGAAGCCGCCACCCTGCCCTGTGCCGGACTCACGGCCTGGAGCGCCCTCGAAGGCATCACCGCCGGCGAGACCGTGCTCGTCCAGGGCACCGGCGGTGTCTCGCTCTTCGCGCTCCAGCTCGCGGTGCTCAAGGGCGCCCGGGTCATCGCCACCAGCAGCAGCGACGCCAAGCTCGCCCTGGCCCGCAACCTCGGGGCCGCAGCGACCCTGAACTACACGACCACCCCCAGCTGGGGCAAGGCCGTGAAGGCCCTGACCCACGGCCGCGGCGTGGACCGGATCGTCGAGGTGGTGGGCGGCGCGATGGAGCAGTCCCTGCGGGCCATCCGGCCCGGCGGGCACATCGCCCTGATCGGCATCCTGGGCGGCGCCGTGGGTCAGATCGCCTTGACCCGCATCCTGATGCAGGCGGTGACCGTGAAGGGGATCCTGGTCGGCCACCGCAACGGCTTCGAGGCCATGAACCGGGCCATCACCCAGCACCAGCTGCGACCGGTGGTGGACAAGACCTTCGACTTCGACGACGCCCGGATCGCGCTGGAGTACCTGAGCCAGGGCAAGCACTTCGGCAAGGTGGCGCTGGTGCTCTGATCGCCCCTGCTGGACGATCGGTCGGATCGGCTGGATGCCCGGTCCTGTTCAGCGGAGCCGGTCGGCACCAGGATGGCGAGGCAACCCACCCACGGAGTCCCCCATGTCGAAGAAGCCCATCGGTGCTGCCCTCCTCAACTGGTTCTTCCCCGGCGCCGGCTACCTGCTGCTCGGCCACAAGGTGCCTCTGGCCCTGGCCTGGCTCGCCGGTGTGATCGGGCTGACCTACGTGGAGCAGATCCACACCTTCGCCGGCGGGGGCAACCTCCAGGCCACGGACGGCACGGCCTTCGCCGTGATGTTCCTGAGCGTCCTCGTGATGAACACCGCCTTCGCCGTCGACGCCTTCAAGGTCGGCAAGGCGCAGCTGGCCTGAGCGCTCACGCCCGGCGGCGACGCCAGGGCAGGACCACGGCCAGCAGCCAGAGCCAGCCAGCCCCGCCGTCGCCCGCCGCGCAGCCGCAGCCGCCCCCTCCCACCTCGCCCGTGTCCACGGGCCCCGGATCCGAGTCCGCGGGCTCCTCGGAGTCCGCAGGGGTCCCGGAGTCGCCGGTGTCCGGCGTGTCCACCCCGGTGTCGCCGGTGTCGCCGGTGTCCTCGGGCGGGGTCTCCGCGTCGGCACCGTCGCAGTCCTGGTCGATCCCGTCCTCGGGCAGGTCCTCGGCGCCGGGATGGATCGCCGGATCCGTGTCGTCGCAGTCGCTCGCGGTGTCGGCCCCGTCGCCGTCCCGGTCCTCCAGCGGCGCCTCCGGCCCGCCCCAGGCCCCCAGGTCGGCCACGCTGCCGTCCCGGTCCAGGGTCTCCGGATCCCCGGCGTCCTTGAAGGGCGACCCCCAGCCGAAGCGCAGGTCGTCGTTGGTGCAGTCGCCGTCGTCGGACCAGGCGATGAAGCCGGGGTCGCCCACCACGTTGCCGTCGCGTCCGTCCTCGGTCCAGAAGTAGCCCCCGGCGTCGATGACGGTGTTGTCCCACCAGCCGTCGTGCCACAGCAGCGAGGCCTCGGCGGTGCCGGCCTCCTGGGCGTAGACCCCGTTGCCGCCGCGGGTGTGCACGAAGACGCTGTTCGCCACGGCGCCGTAGGACCAGGACGTGTAGTAGCCGCCGCCCCAGTCGGTGGCCTCGTTGCCGACGAAGGTGTTCTGGGTGAGGGTGCCGTCGTAGTCGGCGTAGCGGTAGAGCCCGCCCCCGCGCAGGGCCGTGTTGTCCTGGAAGACGTTGTTGGTGACGGCGTCCACCCCGGTCCACTGGATGCCCAGCCCGCCGCCGTAGCCACCGGTGTTGCCGCACCAGTGGTTGCCGCGGACCGTGGCGGAGTCCGCGACGTAGATCTCCATGGCCCCGCCAACCGAGGCCTCCCCACTGGTGTTGTGGTGGAAGGTCGAGTCCAGCACCGTCATGTCGGCGCCGTAGACCGCCCAGATCGCGCCCCCGGCACCGCCGGACACATTGCCCGAGAACGTGCTGTCCGAGCCGTGCAGGTCCCTCGACGCGTTCGGGTAGTGGCCGATGGCCCCCCCGGACGAGGCGGCGACGTTGTCCTGGAAGACCGTGCCGGTGACGGTCAGGGAGCCGTCGTACCAGTTGGTCATGCCGCCGCCGTAGCCCCCGCTCTGGTTGCCTTCGAAGCGGCTGTCGCTGACGGTCATGCGGTTCCACCAGACCGCCTCGATCCCGCCGCCGGTGCTGCCGGTGTCCGGCTCCGGGTCGTCGCCGCCGGATGTCT
>CAYFPX010000052.1:10956-11279 GCA_964344945.1 uncultured Enterobacterales bacterium | reverse complement strand
CGGTGCTGCCGGCGACATTGGCCGTGAAGGACACCTCGGTCATCGGGATGTCGGCGTCGGTGGCGTAGAGGTAGAGCCCGCCGCCGGTGCTGCTGGCCTCGTTGGCGTCGAAGTCCACCCGGGTCAGGGAGAGGGGGGTGTACCAGCTCACCACGGCGCCGCCGCCGGAGCCGTCGAGGGCGCGGTTGCCGCGGAAGGTGACGTCGGTGAGGGTGAGGTCGTTGTAGGCGTAGGCGTAGAGCCCGCCGCCGCTGGTCTCGGCGACGTTGGACGCGATCGCGGTGTCGCTCGCGACGTCGCTCAAGCAGCCCGAGATCGACGCG
>CAYFPX010000052.1:0-10946 GCA_964344945.1 uncultured Enterobacterales bacterium | reverse complement strand
GAGCCCGGCGCCATGGGCCCCGGTGTTGTCCAGGAAGGTGCAGGCGCTACAGGTGAAGCTGGCGTAGCCCACGTAGGCCCCGCCGCCGCCCCAGTCGGTGCGGCCGGAGCTGCCCACGACCAGGTCGCTGCCCTCCACCGTGCCGCCGGTGATGGTGAGACCGCGACCGTGGCCGTTGGTGATCGTGAAGCCAGACACCGCCACCGTGCCCCCGGACACGGCGAGCACGGCCTGGCAGTCCTCGTCCAGGCCCTGGAGCGAGGTGACGGTGCTGCCGCCCAGGCCGGTCAGGGTCAGGTCCAGGCCACCGGTGTCGAGGCAGTCGGCGTAGACCCCGGCGTGGACCTCGAGGGTGTCGCCGGACTCAGCCTCGGCGAGGGCCATCGACACCGTGCCGAAGGCCGCGGGATCCCCCGGATCGACCGTCAGCGTGGCCCCAGCGGCGAGCCCCACCCAGGCGAGCATCACCGGCGCCTCCGGACCCCGACCAGCCCGACCAGGGCGAGCAGGCCTGCGGGAAGGGCGCCGGACCCACCGGCGCTGCAGCCACACCCGCCAGCGTCGACCTCGGGCGGATCCGGCGCCACCGGCTCCGTCGGATCCGAGTCCTCCGGCGGCCCGGTGTCCTCGGGGGGAGCCGTGTCCGTGGGCGCGTCGCTGTCGCCGGGTCCCTCGCAGGCCAGGTCGCTGCCGTCGCAGTCCTGGTCGATGTCGTCGTCGCAGATCTCGTCGGCGTTCGGGTAGACGGTCGCGTCGCCCTCGTCGCAGTCCTCGTGGCAGCTGAAGCCGTCAGCGTCGGCGTCGACCCCCTGCCAGCAGCCGTCGCCGTCCGGGTCCAGCCGAAGCTCCCAGATGCCCCGGCCGTAGGTGGCGAAGCGCATGGTGGTCTCGTGGGCCAGGCCCTCGACGGACCAGTAGATGGTCACGGGGCTCCAGGCGCCGGTCACGTCCACCCACTCGTCGTCCTCCGGGCCGCGCATGTAGGCGGCGGTCGAGGTGCCCGCGAAGACGACCCCGGAGCCGTCCGGCGCCTCGGCCAGTCCGTAGACCAGGGTGTCCGGCAGGCCCTCGGACCAGGGGCGGAAGCTCACGCCGCCGTCGGTGCTCCGGTAGACCGCCGGCACGCCGTAGCCGCTGCCGCCGATGGTCACGGTGTCCGGATCCGTGAGCGATGGCGCGATCGCCTGGCCGTAGTACCAGTTGTCGTCGGCCACCAGGGACTGGGACTGGGTCCAGGTCACGCCCTTGTCGTCGCTGATCCACAGCCGTCCGTGGCTGGTGGCCGCCCAGGCCCGGTTCACGTCGACCGGGGAGAAGGCCAGCACCGAGATGTACTCGGCGGTGTCGATGGAGAAGTCGTGGGCCGAGTAGGGCTGGCCCCGCCAGTCGTTGCCGCTGCGGCGGTAGCGATACAGGTGCCCCGCCGGGAAGAAGAAGGCCTCCTCGTCGTCCGGATCCGCCACGATCGGCGGCAGCCAGGGCACGTAGTCCTCGCCAGCGGGGAAGCTCGCGTAGTGGAGCTGGATGTCCTCTTCGCCCTCCTGGATGAGCACGAAGGTCGGGTAGACGCTGTAGACCAGGTCGTGGCTGCCGTCCGAGCTGGTCAGGTGGCCGTAGTCGCCGCTGATGATCTGGTCGAACTCGAGCACCTCGTCGCCGCTCTGCTCGACCCCGGAGGTCACCTGGTAGCCCTGATCCTGGGCGCCGGCGATGACGTGATCCGGGTTCACCCTCGAGGTGTGCACGTCGTAGTACTGGCTGACCCGCAGCCCGGTGAGGCTGAGGTTCGCCACCGTCTCCAGCCCGTCGTGGGACTCGAACAGGCCCCCGTCGGTGCAGATGTACCAGGTCTCCCCGCCATCGGGCGTGGGGATGACGTCGAGGCCGGGGATGTCCGCGTGCAGCGTGTTGGCGGGGTCGTAGTAGTACTCCCACCAGGCGTTCACGATGTCGAAGTCGTCGCCGGCGTTGCGGGTGACCCAGACCTCGACCCCACCCCAGGCGAACAGGTCCGGGTCGAGCATCGAGGCGTTCAGCGAGCCCCAGTAGTCGGAGACCGAGTGCACCTCGACCCAGGTCTCGCCGGCGTCGTCGGAGCGCCACAGGGCGCGGCCGTCGACCACCGCCCAGAGCCGCGGGGCGCCCGCTTCGGAGCCGACCAGCTCGATCCGGCCGCTGCCGGCACCGAGCTGGCCCGCCTCGGTCCAGGTGTCGCCACCGTCTGCGCTGGAGAACAGGGCGTCGTCGTCGGCCAGGTACAGGGTGCCGCCGCCGTCGCGGGGGGTCCAGAGATCGCCGGCGTACTCGCCGAGGTCCAGCAGCTCCGTGAAGCTCACACCGCCATCGTCGGAGCGGGCCAGGCTGTAGTGGTCCGCCGCCCAGTACAGCAGCCACAGGGTCTCGCTGCCGTCGGACTGCTGGATCAGCCGGCGCACGCTGCCGGTGTCCCCCAGCCCCGTGGGCACGGTCCAGGTCACGCCCTCGTCGGCGGTCCAGTGGATCAAGCCGCTGTCGGTGGCGGCGAGGATCACGTCGGGGTCACCCGCGGTCGGTGGCGAGGTGACCTCGAGCCAGTGGGCACCGCCGTAGAGGTTGTCTCCCAGCGGGGTCCAGTCCTCGCCGGCCGTGGTGCCGCGCCAGACCCCGCCCAGGGACGAGCCCGCGTACAGGTGTCCGCCGTCGGTGCCGGGTCGGGCGACGTGCATGCGCCCGGCCTGGTTCTCGCTGCCTCGCTCGACCCAGGTGAGCTCGTCGGCGGCCGGTGGCGGGGCGCCCGCCAGCGCGTTGCGCTTGGCGATCTGGGCGAGCCCGTTGGCCCGCTCCAGGGCCTTCCAGTCCACGCCGTCGGGGGCCCGGTGCTGCTCCCGGAACCACTGCTTGCGACGGGACTTGTTGTCGGCCTCGGCGTCGGGCGGGAGCCGGTGCTCGGTGGGCTGGGGGTGCCAGCTCATCGCCGCCCGGGTCCCCGGGGGCGGCGCCACAGCAGTGCGCTGGGGGGCCGGCGCGATCCGGGTCTCCACGGGAAACCGATCCCCTGGGGGGTTCGCGACCAGCCAGATCCCCCCGTAGGCGAGGGCGGCCGTGGAGAGCAGTCGGCGGCGTGCGGAAGAGGTCATCGTGGGCATCCAGCCCCTGCGTGGGAGGGAACCCTACCGCGGCCGAGAGGGCCTCGCTCGCCCGGTGGCCTGGCGACCCGGCTCCGC
The DNA here is from genome assembly GCA_964344945.1 of uncultured Enterobacterales bacterium. Lineage (GTDB taxonomy): Bacteria > Myxococcota_A > UBA796 > UBA796 > CAJQPC01 > CAYFPX01. Next base: position 7,743 of record CAYFPX010000052.1, on the reverse strand, counting down.
ACCGGGGAAGTCCCCCTAAAGATCCCTCCGGCGCAGGCCGTTGAGCGGATCGGACCGGTCGGCTGTGCCCTTGCTTCCCTCCTCGCCAAGCAACAACCCCATCGTCCTCCACGAGATCGACCGTCTCAAGGATCGGGTGGGTCGCGTCGCGGCCTGTGCGGTCCTCGGCATCGGTACCCCCCTGAGTCTCTCGATCCTGATGCGGGAGTACTCCCACACCATGGCCGTCACCACGGCCGGCCTGCTGCTCAGCATGGGCTCGGCCCTGGCCCTGCTCCGCGCCGGGCGGTCCCGCGCCGCCCGCGCCCTGATGTTGACGGCCCTGGGCGCCACCCTGTGCGCCCGCGCCGCCATGATGGGCGGGGCGGCCTCGGTGCCCTTCACCGGCTGGGTCGTGGTGATCGTGCTCGCCGCCGTGCTGTTCGGTGGCCGCGCCGCGTGGCTCTTCGCCGCGCTCGGCATGCTGCTCGGCGGCGGCCTGCTCGCCCTGGAGCTGGCGGACCGGCTGCCCACACTGAGCTCGGCGATGACCGCGTCGACCTCGCTCCCGATCTGCATCGCCCTGTTCCTGGTGGTGGCGCTGCTCACCTCGAGTCTCACCGACGCCATCGAAGGCGCCCTGACCCGCTTCGCCTGCGCGGACCGGGCGCGCCTGGACCTGCTCACCCGCTACAGCCAGGCCGCCCAGGGCGCCCTGTTCGGGATCTGGGAGTGGGACCTCACCACCAACTCCATCTGGACGGGCCCGGGCACCCAGGGGCTGCTGGGCGAGGGGCGCCAGGTCGCGATCCTGGAGCAGTGGCAGTGGTTCGACCTGATCCACCCCGAGGACCACGCCGCGGCCGAGGACTTCTACGCCCGCCTCCAGCGCCCGCCGGCCCGAGACGGCCGCGTGGACCTGCGGATCCAGCACCAGCACCGGGGCTGGGTCTGGATGTGCTGCCAGGGCACGGTGGTGCTCGGCGAGAACGGCCGCCCGGCACGACTGGTCGGCTCTCTGCGGGACGTGACCGAGCGCAAGCAGCTCGAGCACACCCTGGAGCACCGAGCGACCCACGACTTCCTGACCGGCTTGCCGAACCGCAAGCACTTCCTGGACAAGCTGGAGGCCCAGCTGCCCGACCGCCCCGGCGACCCCACCCGGGACCTCGCGGTCCTGTTCGTCGACCTGGACGGCTTCAAGCTGATCAATGACTCCCTGGGCCACACCGCCGGTGACGAGCTGCTGAGCGAGCTCGCCAAGCGCCTGCGGGAGGTGATCCAGGCCCCGGACATCGTGGCCCGGCTCGGCGGCGACGAATTCGTGCTGCTGCTGCACGACGTGAAGCACGTGCACCACGCTCGGGGCTTGGTCGAGCGCATCGAGAAGAGCCTGGCGGACGCGATCCAGCTGGCCGGCCGGGAGGTCCACCTGCGGACGTCGATCGGCATCCTGATGTGCACCAGCGAGTACACCAGCGCCGAGGACGTGCTGCGGGACGCCGACCTGGCGATGTACTCGGTCAAGGGCCAGCCCAGCCGAGGCGTGGGCGTGTTCGAGCCCACCATGCGGGACGCCATCCGGGAGACCCTGGACCTGGACCAGGATCTGGCGCTGGCCCTGGACAAGCGGCAGATCGTGCCCTGGTACCAGCCCATCGTGGACCTGCGCACGGGCGAGCTCCAGGGCTTCGAGGCCCTGGCCCGCTGGATCAAGCCCTACGGCGAGATCCTGATGCCCGGCCAGTTCATCCACCGGGCCGAGGCCACCGGCCTCGTCACCCGCCTGGACCGGGCGGTGCTGGCCCAGGCCGCCCACATGGTCGGGGGCTGGAACAAGTCCGGCGCCAGCCTGTACCTGAGCGCCAACCTCTCGGCCCGCCAGTTCACCGACCCGGACCTGGTCCAGTGGGTCGAGGCGATGCTGGAGATCTCCGGGCTGGTGCCCGCGCAGCTCCAGCTGGAGATCACCGAGGCCGCGCTGCTCGCCAAGGACGGGGTCGTGAACCAGACCCTCGACGGTCTCCAGGCCCTGGGCGTGAAGATCGCCCTCGACGACTTCGGCACCGGGTACTCGTCGCTGTCCTACCTGAGCGCCTTCGACATCCACGTGCTCAAGATCGACCACTCCTTCATCCAGGAGCGGGGCGAGCTGGGGCCGGGCCCGATCTGCCAGGCCATCCAGTCCGTGGCGGACTCGCTGGGCATCGACACGGTCGCCGAAGGCGTGGAGAACGAAGCCCAGCGCGACGCGCTGCTGGCTCTGGGCTGCACCAAGGGCCAGGGCTTCCTGTTCGGAGCGGCGATGCCGCCGGAGCAGGTGTGGTCGAGCGTGGCGCGGAGCACGCTCAAGGTGAGCGCGAGCTGATCGGCGAGACGTCTTCTGCGGATTGAATTCAAGAAAATCAATCTGCAGAGTGGTCGCACCTCGGCGCACGTCGTGCCCTGGCGCCGCCTGCCGGAGCTCCTCGAGACCTGACAGCGGCGCCAGCCTACTCCGCCGTGATGCTCTCCTCACCGGAGCACACCGCGCTCATGCGGTTGCTGCTGGAGAGCGACTTGTTGACCGCGTAGTTCAGCACCAGCGGATCGTCGGGCTCGAGGCCGGCACCGACCGGCTCGGCCCAGACCGCCAGCATGCGCAGGGTCTGGTCGCCCTGCTGGGCGTTGATCTCCACCGAGTAGGTCTGGACCAGGCCGTTCTCGCCGGCCTCGTCCCAGACCGCGTCCTTCTGGAAGGTGACGATGGCGAACAGGCCGATCGCGTCCTCGCCGACCTCGTACTGGCCGTGGCGGAAGTCCAGGTTCAGCTCGTAGGACGGCAGGTCGGCGAAGAGCACCGCCGACGGGTCCACCTGGTTCACCGTGAACAGGAGCGTGCTGTCGACGCTGGTGTAGTCGAAGCCCTCGGACCAGACGTCGGTGCCCTCGGCGACCTCGTCGAAGATCAACTCGTCGGTGCCGGCCTCGTAGGCCTCGCGGCTGCTGACGAAGTCCCGGTCGTAGGCCTCCCAGTCGTCGACGAAGACCGCGTCCTGGTCCGGGCGCAGCAGGTACTGCTCGGACTCCTGCCAGGTGCAGTCCATCATCGCCAGGCTCACCACGCCCTTGGAGTGGGTCAGGTCCCGGGGGCCCCACTCGTCGGTGGCGGGGTCGAGCAGGATCTCCTCGCTCAGAGGCAGGTGGGCGACGTCGTCCGCGCCCAGGTCGCCGATGGTGAAGCTGTCGGTGTTCGAGGTGGTGGCCGACTCGCCGACCAGGGTGTAGCCCTCGTCCTCGTACCACTGCATGAAGCCCTGGACGCCGGCCTGGAAGGTGGCGTCGTCGCTGTAGAACTCCCGCATCATGTAGGCGGTGGACTCGTCCAGTCCCTCGGGGGCCTCGGGGGGCGGCTTGCAGGCGATGGCCAGGGCGAGCAGGGTCATGGGGGCGTCTCCGGGGGCGGGGAAGTCCGCCAATTAGCGTGCGGGGGCGGGGGCCGGCTGTCCAGAGAGCGTCCGCGACGCCTCCGGCGATGAAGCGCCATGCTCGCCCACCGACCCGTGGTGCTGCGGGTGCGGTCGGTCTCGGGGACCAGAGGGTGTGCCCGTCCTGGGACATCCACCCCACAGCCTCGGAGGGTCCCATGCTCCGCCACCGACTCCTGATCGCGTCTGTCGTCGCCTCCCTCGGCGCTGCGGCCCTGCGCATCCAGGACGACGCCAACCTGGTCATCTACTCCGTCGCTGGCGAGACCCTGTGGGAGTCAGGCACCGAGCGGTGACCGCCCTGACTCCGGCTCCAGGACGAGCTCAGCCGCCGGGCCCCCGACCCCTTGGTCGAGGCAGGCCAGAGCGACGAACAGCACGGGAGGGACCACGGATCGAGGCTACCGCCACCGCAGCGGCCGCCCGGCCGCCCCCTGGTCGTAGAGGTTCGTGACCTCCGTCGCCGTGAGCGCCCGGTCGAACACGGCGAGGTCGTCCAGGTACCCGGAGAGGCCGTTGGTGCCGAACCCGGGCCGGGAGCCCAGGTAGGTCAGGCTGAGCCCACTCAGCGAGGCGTAGCTGTAGCTGTCCGGGCTGACCTCGCTGCCGTCCATCCAGACTCGGATCGCCGAGCTGTCGTCGACGTAGACGTAGTGGTGCCAGCCCATCGACCCACTGCACCAGCCCGACACGCTGGTGCGGAAGGAGGCCCCGCCCGCGGACAGGGAGATCGGGTAGTACAGGTCGGCCATGTAGCTGCTGCCGTCGGAGAAGCAGAGGGCGATCTGGTTGTTGCTGCAGCTGTCGTTCTCCGCCCAGAACGCGATGGTGCTGGTGCTGCCCAGGGTCGGGCCGGCGGACATGTCGATCCGGCTGGTGTCGTCGTTGTCGAAGTACACGGCCTGACCGAAGCCCGAGGCGACCACGTGGCTGCTGGCGGTGGTGCCCCCTTCGACGCTGCCGGTGTAGCCGGCCCAGGCGTCGAGGCTCAGGTCGCCGTCCTCGAAGTCCCAGTAGGCCAGCAGGTCGTCGTGTTCGGTCCAGGCGACCGGTCCGTCGGCCGCCCCGAGCTCGCAGGTCACGTCGAAGGCGCCGGTGCCGTCCGGGTCCACCCAGTAGACGCCGTCCGCAGCGCCGGGATCGCTGGAGAGGACCTCGGCGCAGTCCGTGGCCGGGCAGGTCTCCTCCGTGCCCAGGGCACCGTCGTCGCTGGGGTCACAGTTGTCGTCGACGCCGCCACAGACCTCGGTGGCCCCCGGGTTCACGGCGGCGTCTGCGTCGTCGCAGTCGGTGTCGTCGAGGCTGTGGCCGCTCGGTGTGCCACAGGTCTCGACCGACTCGGCGGCGTCGCCGTAGCCGTCGCCGTCGGCGTCCCGGTACCAGGTGGCGGTGGCGGCGTCCTCGTCGGTCGTGCCGTCGCAGTCCGTGTCGACGTCGTCGCAGTCGTCGGTGGCCCCGGGCACCACGCTGCTGTCGGTGTCGTCGCAGTCACCGCCGTCGGCGACGTAGCCGCTGACCGGGTCGCAGTCGGCGAGGGTGTCGGTGTCCGTGCCCCGACCGTCGCCATCGGCGTCCCGGTACCAGGTGTCGGCGTCGGTCGCGTCGGAGTCGGCGTCGCCGTCGCAGTCGTCGTCGGTGCCGTTGCAGACCTCGGCGGCGTCGGGATTGACCCGTGCGTCGCTGTCGTCGCAGTCGGTGTCGTCGGCCACGTAGGCCCCGCTCGGCGCGTCGCAGGCCAGGGTCGAGGTGCCGGGGTCGCCGAAGCCGTCGCCGTCGGCGTCCAGGAACCAGTCGTCGGCGTCGAGGGCGTCGTCGTCGGCGTCGCCGTTGCAGTCGTTGTCCGCGCCGTCGCAGACCTCGAGGCCGCCGGGGTGGGCGGCCGGGTCGGTGTCGTCGCAGTCGTCGTCGTTGGAGGCATGGCCCGCGGGCCAGGTGCAGGCCTCGGTGATCTGGTCGGGGTCCCCGTGGCCGTCGGCGTCGGCGTCCAGGTACCAGGTGGACAGCACGCCTTCGTCCACGTCGCCGTTGCAGTCGTTGTCGGCGTCGTCGCAGACCTCGACCCCGCCCGGGTACGCGCTGGCGTCCAGGTCGTCGCAGTCGTCGGCGCTCGACACGTAGCCGTCCGGCGCCTCGCAGGCCTCGGCGGTGAACGTGGTCCCGCCGTGTCCGTCGCCGTCGGCGTCGCCGTAGAAGGTGGAGGCGTCGATGGCGTCGTTGCAGGTCTCCGGGGCGTCGGGGAAGACGAGGGCGTCGCTGTCGTCGCAGTCCTCGCAGGCGGGCACCAGGTCGCCGTCCAGGTCCGCGTAGCCCACGGAGCCGTCGCAGTTGTAGTCGTGGCCGTCGGTGCAGTCGTCCTCGACCGCGCCGGGGTGAGTGCGGGGGTCGTCGTCGTCGCAGTCGCCGTCGTAGGCGGCGTGGGCGTGGGGCTGGGCGCAGGCCTGGACCCCGTCTTCGTCGGTGCCGTAGCCGTCGCCGTCGGCGTCCGGGTACCAGGTCGGGGCGTCTTCGGCGTCGTCCTCGTCGATCAGGCCGTCGCAGTCGTTGTCCACGCCGTCGCAGAGCTCGACGGCGTCGGGGTTCACCTCGGCGTCCTCGTCGTCGCAGTCCTCGGGCAGCGGCGTGCCGTCCTCGTCGGCGTCGACCGGAGTGTCGGTGTCGGTGTCGGTGCCGGGGGTGCCGGTCTCCGCGGTGTCGACGGTGTCCACGGTCGCGGAGGGCGCGCTGTCGTCGGTGGCCGTGGCGTCGTCACCGCAGCCGGCGAGCAGCAGGAGGGCCGGGAGCAGCAGGGTCGGCAGGTGCATGTCCGAGCCTTCGGGAAGGACGGTCCATGCTCGGGGATGACCGGAGGGGCGTCAAGGGGGCGACGGACGCACCCGGGTTCGTGGCCTCACTTCACCCAGAACAACCACACCCCGAACCCGGACTCCTCGTAGTCGCAGTTGCCGTTCGCGGTGCAGTCGCTCCAGCCGTACTCGACGTCGAGGATGCCGGACCAAAAGCTGTGGCCCAGGTCGTTGAGGATCGTGGTCTGGCCGTAGGGCAACACGCTGTAGTCGCCGCCGTGGCTCGTGCAGCCGGTGCACGACGAGGTGCTGTTCACCGAGCCCCAGGGGTTGGTGCTGTGGGTGTAGGGCGAGCTGCCGTCGCTGGAGCTCCAGCCGACGTTGGGGGTGGTGTAGGGGCCGCCGTAGCCGTTGTTGTCGTCGGTGACGTAGAGGTTGTCCCCGGAGAGCTGGGTGAAGGAACGGCTGGCGCTGCTGTTGGTGAACCAGGCCAGGAAGAGGTTGCCGGAGAGCTCGCCCTCCCGCTCGTCGTTGTAGGCGGAGCCCCGGAGGGCCGTGCCGGCGTTGTTCTCGTAGTCGTAGAGCTTCGCCTGAACGATCGTGCTGCCCACGCCCGTGCCCATGGCCCGGCAGAACTGGCCGTAGTTCAACGCCTCGCTGTTCTCCCAGGTGGTGCTCTCCCGGGCGGGAGCGTCGGTCTCGTAGACGAAGTCCGCGTCTCCGTTGAGCCGGTCCTGGAAGGCGTAGGCCTCCTGGTTGTAGAGCATGTCGGCGGGCACGTAGCCCTTGGTCAGCGCGGCGCAGAGGGTGTAGCCCCCGCCGGCCATGTCGCAGAGCACCTCCATCGAGCCGTTGCCGTCCGGATCGATCCAGAACGCGCCGTCCGACAGGCTGTCGGTGCGGCTGTCGTAGATGTCCTCGCAGCTGAGACCGGGGCAGGCCGCGCCCTCACCCAGCAGCTCGGCCTCGTCGTCGACCGTGCCGTTGCAGTCGTTGTCCACCCCGTCGCAGGTCTCCGTGCCCGCCGGGTTGGCGGTGCTGTCGCCGTCGTCGCAGTCCTGGTCGTTGTCGGCGTACCCGCTCAGGGGGTCGCAGGAGAGCTGGGTCTCGGCGGGGTCGCCGTAGCCGTCGCCGTCGAAGTCCCGGTACCAGGTGTCGGCGTCCAAGGCGTCGCTGCCGTCCGCGCTGCCGTCGCAGTCGTTGTCCACCCCGTCGCAGACCTCGACCGCCGCCGGGTTCACGCTGGCGTCGGTGTCGTCGCAGTCGGAGCCGTCGTCGACGTAGCCGCTGGGCTCGCTGCAGGCGTCGGCGCTGTCGGACACGTCGCCGTAGCCGTCGCCGTCGGCGTCCCGGAAGAAGGTGTCGGCGTCGGAGGCGCCCGCTTCGTCGGTGTCGCCGTCGCAGTCGTTGTCGACGCTGTCGCACAGCTCGGTGGCCGACGGGCTCACGCTGCTGTCGGTGTCGTCGCAGTCGGTGTCGCCGGAGACGTACCCGCTGGGGGCTTCGCAGGCCTC
>CAYFPX010000051.1:14233-40321 GCA_964344945.1 uncultured Enterobacterales bacterium | reverse complement strand
ATTCCCGAAGGGCAAGGGAAACAGGCAGCCCCCGCCACCACCCGGCGGCTGGACCTGGCTGGGTTCGCCAGGAGGCGGGGGCGGTGAGGGCGGCCTGTCACACCCAGGTACACTCCGCGGGGGCCATTTCCGGACTCGAATACCGGTCCCTGCGGCTGGCCCAAGTAGTCGAGGCCATCAGCCGGCGACGCGACGTGCGCGAGATCCGCGCCCGCATCGTCCTGATGCTGCTCGACCTGGCCTGCCCGCTCGGCGCGCGGCCGCGGCGCTCCTGGTACGTCCCCGGGGCAGCCGCTCGAGTAGGCCACGAAGGGATCCGGTCACGCTGGTTCGCCACCTGGGGGGAGGAGCCGCCGACGAAGCGCACGATCCAGCGGCACCTCGGCGAGCTCGAGCGCGCCGGCGTCCTGGTCCGCGCCCCCGGGGACTGGGTGCCGGCGCTCGTCGTGCCCGACCAGCCCGGCCAGCGCAGCCGCTACCGGGACACGATCCACCTGCTCGAGAGCGACGAGGTCGCCGAGTGGTGGGCCACGGTCGGCGCGCGGCTCCGCGAGCTCCACCCGGACACTCGCTGCAACCCCACCCGCTGGCGCGAGGTGTTCGGGGACTGGCGGGCACGCGCCGCGGCCGGCGGAGACCCCTGGCAGCCGGGGCTGTTCGACGACCCGGCCGAGATCTCGAAACGCGGAATTGGCGGTACGCCGCCAAGTGTCAATTTCCCGGTTCAGGGTGCGGAATCCTCCGCGGGCGCCGCCCCCACCGAGATCTCCGACCGCCGCGGCGCCGCCGAGCGGCTCGCAGAGGTCGTGCACCGCCGGCGCCTCGAGGCCGGCGAGCTGCTCGTCGCCCTCGACCTGGTCGGCGCCCGGGTGCGCGGCGGGGTCCGCCTGCAGCTGCAGCGAGATCTCGGCCGCCTGCGCGGCGCCGCCGCCCTGCTCGCGGTCGCCCTGCGCCGCGGCGATCGCGTCCGCAACCCCGCCGGCTGGGTGGTGCGCGCATGGCAGCGCGCCACGCCGGAGGAACTCGAGCGGGCCCTCGACCGGGCCCGCCAGGAGCCGCGCCCCGTCACGCGGGACCAGGCGAAACGCCTGGCCGCGGAGGACCGGGCCGTGCTCGACGGCGTTCTCGGAGGCCGGCGCGCGAGGGCGCTGCGGGCTTCCTTCCACCTCGAACCCTGAAACCCAGGAACCTCCACATGGAATCCAGACCGCCCACCACCCCGGACCCCGAGGCCGCTGCCGCCGAGCCGACGGCCGACGCCCCCGCCGAGGCCGTGCACGACGCCGGCGCCGGCGACCCCGAGACCATCGCGGGCCAGGAGGCCGCCGCCGCCGAGGAGGAGGCCGAGCCGGCGCCCGCTGTCATCTACGTCCCGCTGCCGACTCCGGGCCGCGTCGTGCTGTTCCAGGACCAGACGATGGAGCAGCCGCTGCCCGCGATGGTCACGCGGCACTGGTCGAACGGCGCCGTCGACCTCGAGGTCTTCTCGAAGGGCAACGGCGTCGTCCGCTACGCGACCTCCGTGTCCTGCGCCGGCGAGACGCTCGAGCAGCTGCAGAGCTTGGTGAGCGGCAAGCGCTACATGGGCTGGATCTACCCGCCGCGCGTCGACGAGCAGATCGAGGTCCCGCTGCCCTCCTGATTGCCACGTCGGCCGGCGTCTGGGGAGGCGCCGGCCGACACCTCACCACTGCCACCGCCTCTCAACCGCGATTCACCATGACCGATCCCGATACCAGCACGGCCAACCCCGCGGCGCCCCCGGAGGGCTCGCGCGGCCAGGCCCACGTGCCCCCCATCCCGCTCGGCGACTACGCCGGCCTCAGCCGCGCCCAGCGCGCAGTGCGGTTCCTGACCGACTGCGCCAAGGCCTGCGAGGCCGGGCAGACGGTCGAGCTCTCCCGCGAGCTGATCCTCCGCGTCCTCGGGAAGCTTGACGTCGAGCCAGGCCTGAAGCTCGGCGGACCGCCCATGCCTCGAGTGGGCCAGACCGTCGGCTTCTTCGAGCGCGGCGCCACCGAGCCCGAGCCGGCCGTCGTGACCCGGGTCCACTCCGAGTTCACGGTCAGCGTCCGCGTCCTCCCCCACGAGGGCACCACCTTCTGCCGGCGCCTCCTCCAGAAAGAAGGCAGCCAGCAGCGCATCGACCCGTTCTGGAACTTCCTCGAGCCCATCTGACCATGACCGAGACCGCAACCGAGCAGGAGCACCACGTGCTCCCCGTGAAGTCCATCCGGACCAGCAAGGACAACCCCCGCGCCCACCCGGACAACTCCCACCTCGACGAGCTGACCGCCAGCGTGAAGGCGGTCGGCGTGATCCAGCCCCTGGTGGTGCGGCCGTCCGGGAAGGCCTTCGAGGTCGTCGCCGGCGAGCGGCGCCTGCGCGCGGCGAAGGCCGCCGGCCTCGAGGAGGTCCCGGTCGTCGTCCGCGAGTACTCGAAGCAGGAGGCCCACGAGATCCGCCTCGTCGAGAACCTCCAGCGCGAGGACCTCGAGCCGCTCGAGGAGGCGGCCGCGATCCAGAACCTCCTCGATGGTGGCCGGTCGGTCGCCGAGGTGGCCGATCGCATGGGGAAGACGGTCCGCTACGTCGCCCGCCGCGCCAATCTCACCTCGCTGACCCAACAGGCCGCCACGGCCGCGAAGAAGGTCAAGCGGCCCCTCGAAGAGTGGCCGGCGGAGGCGCTCGAGCTGCTCGCTCTGTTCGAGCCCGGGCAGCAGGCCGAGGTGATCAAGGAGATCGGGCACTGGCGCCTCAAGCACGACGACGATCTCCTCCAACACCTCGAGCACGAGGTCGAGACCCACCTCCGGCAACTGAAGCGGGCGCCTTTCAAGATCGACGACGAGACCCTGGTCCCGGCGGCCGGCGTCTGCACCGAGTGCCCGCACCAGAGCGCCAGGTGCCCGGGACTGTTCGAGGACACGGTGCCGGTCGACCAGCCCGACGAGGCGGTCTGCCGCAAGCCCTCCTGCTGGGAGGACAAGAAGGCGGCGATGCTCGAGCTCGCAGCGGCCGGCGCGGTCCTGAAGCACGAGGATCGGTTGATATGCGTCCGCACCGACCACGGCTCCAACCCCGTCCCGAAGGCGCTCGGGTCGATGAAGGCCCTGAACCAGTACGACTTCAACAAGGCCAAGAAGAAGTCCGAGAAGGGCGCGCGGCCGGCCTTCGTGATCACCGGCAAGCAGGCGGGGAAGGTGATCTGGGTGAAGCTCAAGAAGGGCGTCACCGCCCCGAAGCCGAAGGCGAAGCCCACCACCACCCGCGGCAAGGCCCAGGCCAAGAAGCCGACGCCGGCGGTCATCGCGGCCGACATCAAGGAGCGCGAGGAGAAGCTCACCCGCCGGCGCACGGTCTGGATCTTCGACCAGATCCTGGACCGGATCGAGACCTCGAGCTGCCCGACGCACGAGCGCCTGATCGCCATGGTGCAGATCTACGGGGCGGAGGGCTGCCTGGACTGGCAGCACAGCCTCGCCGACCGGAAGAAGATCCTCGAGGAGTTCAGCAAGACGAAGGTCTGGCACCAGGTGGTGGCCCAGATCCGGAAGCGCCTGGCCCGCCACAGCTCCGAGATCAACGAGTCCAACTGGAAGGAGGCGCTCTGGCTCGCGCGGGAGTTCCTCGGCCTGAAGGAGAAGGACCTGCGCGAGCTGGCCGTCGAGAACAACCCCGAGCCCAAAGTGCTCCAGCGGCTGAAGGCGAGCCAGGAGCAGGCGGCGTGACCTCCCCGAAGGACACGAGCCGGCCGTCAGGGCGCCCGTTCCGGTGCCAGGGCCCCGGCTGCGGGAACCTCATCTGGCGCCGCTACCAGCCGAAGGCCCCGTGCCGACGCTGCGGCTCCACCAGCTGGAGCGAGAAGCGGAGGAGTCGAGCATGACCAAGCGCGACCACATCATCCCGACCCGCCACGCGCTCACGGTCACGGCAACCTTCTTCCTGGTGGCCTACCCGTCCGCGATCGCGTTGGTGGTCCTCATCTGCAACCTGCTGTTCGGCGCGGAGGGCCAGTCGTCATGAGGCTCACCCTGATCGAAGAGATGGTCTGCGAGCGGCTCGACCTCCCCCACGGGTGGAACGTCATCGCTGGGCAGATCTCGAGGCTGGTCCTGGACTTCCCGAAGCTCCTCGAGGGGATGGCACCCAGCGAGGAGGTCTACGCCTTCCTCGTGGCCGAGGGCAAGATCATCCACGCGTACCTCGTGTCGTCGAAGGCCGACAGCTTCGACGAGGAGGCGTTCGCCGACACGTCCGCCATCGTGGCCGCCTTCCAGCGGCGGCTCGACCAGTTCAGGGCCGGCGATCTCATGCTGCCACCGCCGCCACTGGAGGACTCCCGGCCGGCGACCTGGGAGCACATCGCGATGGTCCAGGCCCTGCTCATCGAGGCGATCGGGCAGCTCCACGGACGCATGGTCACCCACGACCAGAGCAAGCTGCGCGACCCGGAGCGCGCCACCTTCGATAAGTTCACTCCTCGCCTGAGGGGCACCACCTACGGGTCCGAGGAGTACCAGGCCTGCCTCGATGCGATGCGGCCGGCACTCGAGCACCACTACGCCCACAACCGCCACCACCCCGAGCACTTCGCGCACGGCATCGAGGGCATGACGCTCATCGACCTGGTCGAGATGCTCGCGGACTGGAAGGCGGCCTCGATGCGGCACGACGACGGGTGCGTCCTCGAGAGCCTGAAGAAGAACCAGAAGCGGTTCGGGATCGGCGACCAGCTGCTCCAGATCCTCGAGAACACGGTGTGGTTCATGGCCTGGGACGGGAATCCCGTGCTGCCGTGGAGCCAGGCCCGGCCCGCTGACAACGATCAGAACGCGAGGAAGGAATATGAGACCGAGGATTGAGCCGGCCATGGTGCGCCGGCGCCACTCGTCGCTGCAGACCCGGAGGGGCCGCCTGCGATTCGTCGCCGTCCAGGACGGCATCCGCTGGACCTGCCTCGCGGCGGTGTTTGGCCTGACGATCGGCTTCCTGCTGGCGCTGGTCGTGACGGGGTGGCCGCGATGAGCGCGGCCCTCCTCTACGTGGGCGGCGGCTACGTCGCCCTGGCCGTCGGCTGCTGGGGGCTGATTGAGGCATCCGGCCGGACCAGACGGGAAGCGGTTTGCGAGGCTCTCAAGGCCGCGACCGCGATCTCGGTGTTCCTGATCGGCGTGCTGGGCTTCCTGGCGGCCTTCATTACCTGGATGGAGGGGCAGTCAGCCGGCTGAGGTCGTGCGGAACATCAGCTTCGGCATGACCCGGCAGCAGATCGCCGACCGGACGAAGACCGTCACCAGGCGCACAGGGTGGCGGTTCCTGAAGGTCGGCGACGAGCTGCGCGCCGTCGATCGCGTGATGGGGTTCAAGAAAGGCGAGCACCCAGTGGAGCTCGGCCGGATCCGCGTGGTCGACGTCCGCCGGGAGCCGCTCGGCGCCATCACTCAGGAGGACGTCGACCGGGAGGGCTTCCCGGGCATGCGGACGGAGGACTTCGTCCTGATGTTCTGCAGGGCCCATCGGGGCTGCACCAGGTTCACCAGGGTGGTCCGGATCGAATTCGAGTACCTGGCAGGCTCGGAGGAAGCCCAATTATGAGGGTCTTGGTCGGCGCCTAGGCTCCATTCGAACTCGACGTGATCGCATCCCGGATGGCTGCCATCCAATGGCGATCCTAAGTTTCTCCAGCGCCCCGAGACTCCAGCGGAGCTATGCTCCCTTCGACCGACCTTCTGGCTCCCCACGATCTGCAGGCTCTAGGCGCCATCGGCAATTGGCCATCGGAGATTCCATGCCCCACTCTGGGCCTCGGCCGACCAAACCCAACCACCATGTGGATGTCCGCGCCTCGGCGCTGACACGAATGAGCCTTGCCCAACTGACCGACCCCCGACCGCCCTCCCCCGATGCCCAAGGCGCCCAGACCCTCTGAACGCAGGACGGAATTCCTACTGGCTGAGCTTCTCAGGTCCCAAGGCTGGGATCTGCGTTGCCCACCGAAGGGAGACCTCCTTCAACAGAACGAATACCGGAGGATTCCAGAGTTCAAGGACGCCCTGAAGAACTCGAGCAAGAGCGGAAAAGGACCCGGCTACCCTGAGGCAATACTGGTTGAAAGAGACTCAATGAGGCCGCTGGCAGTCATTGAGGCAAAGGGACCCGTTGAGGATCTGGGAAAGGCAAGGGAGGAGGTGACTAAGGCGTACGGCGACGCATTCGTGAAAGCAGGATTCCGGCCGCTTGCGATTGCGATCGCGGGGACCTCAGAGGATGATTTCGAACTTGAAGTATTGAAAAGGCACGGCCAGAAATGGCTCCCCATCACCTATGAAGGAACCCCTATCACTTGGGTTCCCAATCCCGAAGACCTTCGCCGGATTGCGGTTCCAAAGGGCCCACTTGAATTGCGCCCAACGGTCCCACCCCCCGAGGTACTTGCAAGCCGTGGCGAAGAGATCAACCGTCTACTGAGGGAATCTGGGATTAAGGATGAGTTTCGCCCTGCAGTAATCGGAGCGATAATGCTCGCGCTCTGGAGTTCGAGAGGTGAAATTCGCAAGAGCACAGAGTTCATTCTCCACGACATCAACACTGCTTGCGAAGCCGCGTTCTTGGGAGCTGAGAAGCCAGATCTCGCTCAGAGTCTGCGGGTTGACGAGGCCAATGCTGACCTTGCTAAGAACGCACGGCGAATCTGCTCCATTCTGGAACGCCTCAATGTCGCAGTGCTCACTGCTGAGCACGATTACCTAGGACAGCTCTATGAGACGTTCTTCAGGTACACTGGGGGAAATACGATCGGCCAGTATTTCACGCCTCGGCACATTACCGAGATGATGGCGGACCTCTGCGAGGTGGGAAAAGATGACAAGGTCATCGACCCAGCCTGTGGTACAGGTGGGTTCCTCGTGGCGGCGATGACCAGGATCCTGAAGCATCACAGTCTCACTCGCGCCCAGGTCGCACGCTTGGTCAAAAGGAGACTTATCGGGTTCGAGAAGGAACCGATCACGGCCTCTCTATGCGTTGCGAACATGATTCTCCGAGGGGACGGCAGTAGCGGCGTGCTGAAGGGAGACCTTTTCACTTCGGCCTCCTTCCCTTCCGGGAAGGCATCAGTTTGCCTGATGAACCCGCCATTCCCTCACAAGAAGACGGATGTCCCGCCGGAGCAGTTTGTTGACCGTGCTCTCGAAGCCCTGCGCCGTCGAGGCCGAATGGCCGTTGTACTTCCGACGAGCCTCCTCGTAAAAAAGGACAAAGGGGGTTGGCGAGAATCGATCCTGAAGTCGAACACTCTGCTAGGGGTTTGCCAACTTCCGGGTGAGCTCTTTCAGCCTTACGCCTCAGCAACGACTTCCGTTGTTCTCCTCGAGAAAGGAGTCCCGCATTCCGAGAAGAAGCGCACCCCTTTCGTGAGAATTCACCGAGATGGCCTGACTCTCAAGAAAGGGATCCGAGTCCTCCGCCGAGATGGACAGAACCAAATCCCCGCTGCAATTGATGCTGTCCTCAATCGAGTCCAAACAAAGGGATTCTCAGGTGTCGCCTCCATCAGTGGGCGAGACGAATGGGCTGTGGGCGCATACATCGAATCTGAGGTTCCGTCCACTGATGATCTCCAATACGCTGTGGACATCCTGATTCGGAGATTGAGTTCCTTTTATGTCCGCTTTGCCCCCGACGTGGCAACACAACGGCGGGCTATTCTCGATCGAGAGTTGGAAGTCGCACCCTACCGCGAATTGATCTCAGAGGCACGCAAGGCCAATGCCGAAGCACTCCTGTCTGAGTCTGGCACCATCGGGGAGGCCTTCGACATTTTCTATGGGATGAAAGAGCTGCATAGTCGAGACGGTATTCCGCCTGGTCGGTCCCTCGTTGTCTCTCCAACCGAGGAATACAACGGCTGCTATGGATGGCTCCAATTCCAACCCCTTATTCAACCTCCATTCCTCACCGTTGCCCAGACCGGCAGCATCGGCGAGGCCTTCGTCCAATTGGAACCATGCGCCGTCAATGATGACTGCCTGGTTCTTCTTCCACGGAAACGAATGAGTTTGGCTCGACTTGTGATCGCAGCAGCTACTCTGCATTTGGAGAAGTGGCGGTTCTCCTATGGTCGGAAGCTGACTCCGTCGCGGATCTGCAATTTCCCCTTTGTTCAAAGCAAACCGCTAGAAGCCTGGGTCCGTTCCCGACTGCGCAAATTGCTCGCCATTTGCGAGGATGCTGTGTCCGTGTACTCATGAATGAGGTCATAGCCCGCGATGTGGCCTGATTCCGGAGTAGACCTGGTCATCACGCGCGGGCCCTACGCCTTCTCCTGGAGGGGCGAGCCTGACTCCGCCATGTGCTGCCACTGGTGCGGCGTGAGCCACTACACGGAGTCGGCCTGGAACGAGTGCCGGGAGCAGACCAAGGAGTTCCTCGACCTGCTGAAGTGGACCGATCTGACCGAGGAAAAGTCGAGGCTCCTCGAGGCAGATGAGGATGAATGGGAGCGCGCCCTGCGGAGGCTAAAGAAGAGCGAACTCGTGGCGATCCTCAAGGAGGTCCGGCCCCTCTGGCTGGCTGCAAAGCGGGCCAGGTTCAAGCTCGAATTCGACTGGGCAGCAGCTGAGGGCAACCGCGAGCGTCTGGAGGAGCTGAGGTGCCTGGCCCAAGGCCAGCGCCGGAAATCCCGTCACGAAGGGCCCGCGGAGGAGTCTATTGGCTGACGGGTGGAATTCGCCCGTCCGAGAATCATGACGGCAAACGACTTCAACAAGCTCCTCCTCCATCGAGATCCTGCTGGCACGACCATCCTGTCAATCTGGGGAATCAGGAGGGGGCAAACCATGGCCACGCAGGCATACGTCAGCAGTGAGGTCCTGTTTTTGGATCGCTCCTCCGGGGAGATCTCAGAGGACCGATTCGCCTTCTCCTTCAGCTGCCGGCCTCAGGTTGAACCGAAGGACATGGTAACCGAGGCTGCCTTCGCCTGGCTGAATGAGACCCGGCAACACCTAGCGCCCGGGTGCACCTGGCTGGAGCCAGCGGCCTTCGAGCCTCACTGGATCGACCTGGGAGAATCCTCGAACGACGAGCGCAACGGAGAGAAGCTGGCCAAGCACTTGGCGGTCTCTGGCCAGAAGCTCGGCGGGAAGGCGGAGCATGAATCTCACAACGAACAGGTCAAGATCGTCGCCCACTACGCGGGGAGGATCCTGAACTTCCTGAAGGCCGAGAGCACCGAGGCGGCCGCGGCCCGCGCTTGATCCGCGCGGCTTCCCCTCTCTAGGTTCCTGGCAATCCATCCAGGACCAGAGCCCAGAGGAAGCCGTGGCGAATTTCGTCTACAACGAGGCCAAGCGAGCCATCCTGCGCGGGGAGATCGACCTCCAGGCGGACGACATCCGCGTCCTCCTGGTAATGTCGAACACCACCGCCGACACCGAGGACGACGTCAACACGATCAGCGGCTTCACCACGCTGGACGAGTACGACGGCGCCAACTACGCCCGCCAGGCCCTGGCCAACGAGGCCGTCAACGAGGACGCCGCCAACGACCGCGCCGAGTTCGACGCCGACGACGCCACATGCAGCGCCCTCGGCGCCGGCACCCGCCAGTGCCAGGCCGCGATCGTCTACAAGCACGTCACCGGCGACGCCGACAGCGTGCCGATCCTCTTCGTCGACCAGGGCGGATTCCCCTTCTCGGGCAACGGCGGCGACGTCCAGCTGCAGTGGAACGCGGAGGGGATCCTCCAGGCGGCCTGACCCCCGCCCTGGGCTGAGCCATGGCCCAGACCTTCCGAGTCACCACCTACGCCCTGCAGGACTCGGCGACCGCCTACACGGGCACCTCCTACACGCTCCAGCTCGAACAAGCCCTCGAGCGGAACTACTTCGTCATCATCCAGGAGGCCGGCGCCGGCGACCTCTCGGCGAACAACGACCGCGGCCCGGACTCCAACTACTGCCGGGTGAGCGCCGACCCCTTCGGGACCGGCGACCTGGGCGTCTCCGGCGCGGCCGACGAGCTCGACCTGGTGCGGGGCGGCTCGACCGACGAGTGGAAGGGCTTCATCACCGTGGTGGAGTGCCTCGGCGGCGCCCTCGCCGAGGGGTTCCGGCTGGTCGACGTGAAGGAGGTGGCCTTCAACGCCACCCAGCTGACCAAGGCGGTCACCTGTGCCGGCTGGGACGACATCGGCCAGGTCGGCCTCTACGGGGGGCTCTACGGCGGCGGGGCTTCGACCGCCGTGTCCAACGCGGCCGCCCACCAGTCGGTCTGGGCCCGGATCTACCCCTCTGGGACCGACTCGGTGAACCTGAAGCGGATCCTCACCGGGGGGACGGGCACTGGCGCGGCCACCTTCACGGTCTACGTAGTCGAGTGGGGCTCGGAGTGGTCGATCCAGCGCGCCAACATTTACGCGGCCTCCAACACGACCTACGAGAGCGCCACGAACAGCTCGGTGGTCCGGGACAACACCTTCGTGCTGGGTTTCGGGGCGGTCGGGGACCAGGGGATCGGGGACGGGTGGGACGCGATGGTCTGCACCCTCGGCAACGCCCAGACCCAGAACGCGAACGAGACCCAGGTCACGCTCGCCACGGCGCAGTCGGGCAACCAGGTCGACGCCGAGGTCTACGTCCACACCCACGCCGACCTGGCCGTCGACTACCGCGGGGACGGGTCCGGCATCCCGACCAACACGCTGCAGAGCACGCTCACGGTGGAAGCGGCGGTCGGGACCGAGACGTACGACAACACCCACGCCGACGTCCGGTGGACCAAGGGCACCCGCTTCGCCCTGATGACCAATTCCCTCTCCGGCACCGGGAACGAGTTCCCGCGGCCGCAGATCGGGGCTCGGCCGACCGCCTCGACCACCGTGACCTGGAGCCGGACCCGGAAGGGCTCAGGGGGTGGCTACTGGGTCGAGGTGGTGGACTTCGACAGCATCTCGCGCCCGGCGACCACCACCCTCACCCCGGGGGCGACGGCGATCAGCCTGGCGGCGCCGGCGGCCGTCCTCGCCCTGAGCCTGGCGCTGTCGCCGCCGGCCACCTCCCTGGCCCTGGCCGCGCCGGGCCCGGCCATCGCCCTGGGCACCTTGGCCATCACCCCGCCGGCGACCGGCCTCTCCCTGCAGGCGCCAGCGCCGGTCGTCGGGCTCGGGGCGCTGAACTTGGCGCCCCCACCCACCCAGCTGGCGCTGGCGGCGCCGTCGCCGGCGATCGCGCTCGGCGCCCTGCAGCTGACACCCCCTGCGACCACCCTGGCACTGGCCGCGCCGGCAGGAGCGGTCGGCCTGGGGCCGCTGATCCTCTCCCCCTCGCCTACCACCCTGGCCCTAGCCGCGCCGGCAGGCTCGATCGCGCTGGGCGCGCTGGTCCTCCAGCCCTCCCCCGCCGTCCTCTCGCTGACGGCGCCGGCGATCGTCGTCGACGTCGGCGGTATTCCCGGCCGCGTCCTCCTGCCGGGCCCGACCGTGCTCGAGCTCCTGCCTCCGGCCCCGTCCGTCGGCCTCGGGACGCTCGTGCTCTCGCCACCGCCGGGAATCCTCCAGCTGAGCCCGCCACCGCCGGCCGTGACCCTCGGGCAGCTCACGGTCGCGCCGCCGCCGACCTCCCTGGCCCTGACGGCGCCGCCGGCGACGGTCCTGAAGACGCTCGAGCTCAAACCGCCAAGGACGGTGCTCCAGCTCGCCGCGCCGGAGCCAGCGCTGCAGCTGCGCTTGGTGCTGCCGGTCCAGCCCACCCAGTTGAGCTTGGCGGCGCCGCCGGCGCAGCTGATCGCGATCCTGCTCCGCCCCTCGAGCGCCGTGCTCGCCCTGACGGCGCCGGCAGTGCGCGCCGGGCCGGTCGAGACCTACCGGGACGACCTCCGTGCGGTCCTGACCCGAGCCGAAGCGCTCAGGGCGTCGCTGCTGCAGGCTGAGGACGCCCGGGCTGTCCTGGAGCGGTTCCAGGTGGCTATCGTGACCCTGGAGCACGCGAAGGCCCTGGGAGCGGTCCTGGAGGTCTCTGAAGAGCTCAAGATCTGATGGCAGACCTCCCGATCCAACTCGGCAACGTCGGCACGAGCTTCGAGGCAACGATCGTCGACCAGGACGGCAACGTCAGGGACGTCAGCACCGCCACGACGAAGGAGCTGATCTTCCAGCCCCCGAATGGCGACGCCCGGGTGAAGGCAGCGAGCTTCACCAACGACGGGGTCGACGGGAAGATCCGTTGGACCACGCAGACCGCTGCTGACCTCGACCAGGACGGGACGTGGGCCTGGCAGGGCCATGTCGTGCTTTCCGGCGGTCAGGACTTCCGGACCGAGAAGAAGTACTTCCCGGTCGAGCGCAACCTGGCCTGAGGTTGAATCCGGGGGCTCCCGGTGTTCACTCTGACGGCATGACTCCGAGCAAGCCCAACGAATCGGACCAGGCCGCTGCCGCCGAGGCCAAGCGCCAGGAGGAGGAGGCCGCCGCCGCCGCTGCTGCCGCTCCCGCCCCGCCGAAGAAGGGCGACAAGGTCAAGGTCCGCTACCTGGACCAGGGCCCGACCAACCGCGTCGCCAACGCCAAGGTCCTGAAGGTCCACAACGGCAAGGAGCAGAAGCTCGACCTCGAGGTCTACCGGCCGCCGGCCGAGCCAATGCAGATGGAGGGTGTCGCCCGCTCGGTGACCGGCACCGACATGGGCTGGTTCTACGCCTAGTAGAACCCGGACTCATGTTTCTCTGCCCGGGCCCCGGCCGCTACTGAGGGAATGCGGCTGAGCGGGCCCGGGCTTCTTCTGCCATGGGATTCGTCTTCGACGTCGAGGCAGCAACCGAGGTCACGGACCTCATGCTGCACGAGTTCGCGGAGGAACAGCTCCCCTTCGCCACCGCCGTCTCCCTCACCCGCCTGGCCCAGGAGGCCGTGGACAAGACGCGGGGCCGGATGCGCCGCCGCTTCACCCTCCGGAGCCGCCGCGTCCCGAAGGGCATCCAGTTCAACCGGGCCAACAAGAAGGACTGGCCCAAGCTCCACGCCGAGGCCGGCATCCTCGACGACTTCATGGTCCTGCAGGAGCTCGGCGGGACGAAGCGGCCGCGCCGCGGGGCGCGGTTCCTGGCGATCCCGACCCGGGCCATCAAGAGGACCGCCTCGGGCAAGGTCCGGAAGACCCAGCAGCCCAGGTCGATCACGGCCAGGAAGACGGGCTTCATCGACGACGGCATGATCCAGCGCCGCCGCACGCGATCTCGCCGCCTCGGCCTAATGTTCTTCCTGCGAGAGGAGGCGACGATCGAGCCCCGCCTGGGCATGCGGGAGACCTCGGCCGAGGTCATGGAGACCCGCTACGCAGCGGTGTTCGACAAGGAGCTGAAGGCGGCGATTCGTTCCCGGCGTGCCAGAAAGGAGTCCTTCTCAAGCCAGTTCGGCCGGTTCCGCTACATCAGAGCACGGATGGACGTTGAAGGGGGTCGTATGGCTCTGCACTAGCTCAAGCGCCTAGGACGAGTTCATCCCAATCTCGGTCAGGGTCTTCCATTCTCGCCTTCAACCCATCCCGTACAAGTCCTTGCCCATATTGAATGCACTGACCAATTGAGGCAGGACCATCTCCGTAGCCCGAGATGGTGGCAGGAAGTTCCCCGGTGTGAATGGCCTTGGATCGAAGTTTGTATACGTCCGTCGCAGTCTTGAAAATGACCTGCATCTGATCGGGCGATTTATCTCTTCCCAGCAGTTTCGCCAGCCGCAATGCGATCCGGAATCGGAGCTCATCCTGCGGATTGTTCTTTCCTCCAAGCAACAGACTCTCCATCGCGATCCCGAGCTCCAAGCACCGCTCTACAGGATCCAATCGAAGAACCGACCGACACCAATGCCGCAAGGAGACTGCTAGGTGTCGATTTGAAGGGAAGCACTTCTTGGCCAATTCCGAGAAGCGGTTGCACTCCTCCTGGATGGAAGTGCTCATTTGAACCAATGAATGACGCATGATGGACCAGCTGTCCTCATGACCTGCCGAATTGATACTCCCCAGCAACGGAAAGCTCTCCTCGGGTTCCCAGAGGTGGCCTGCAGGAGCAATTCCTGAGTTGGAAGCCCAGGCAAGGCACTGTCTCTGGAAGTCGAGGGTTCGTCTATAGCCTTCCACGCGCTCTGAGCTGGCCAGGAGTTCAGGGGACGGATCCTCACGAGAATTCGATATGAAAGCGACATCATCTACTCCGCGAATGACAAGGCCCGCTGTCATTGCAGGGAGAAAGACGTCTGAGACACCTCGAGTTGCTAAGTGACAATCGGGGAGAACAGAGCCAGGCAATAGGACAACACCGTCAGAGAGTTCCCACTCCTGCTCACCGACATTGATCCCCTGCACAAAGGCAATTGACCGAAACGAATACCGAGTGCCACCATCCAGCAGATGCTCCAGTTCCCGAATCGCGGCTTCGGGCCCACCTTCCAGAGTTCGGTTGACAAGCCACTGGTGGAAATCCGCAACTCGCATCCCGCGCGCACTGGACCCATTCACCAACAATTGGTCAGAGAAACTGGTGACTCGCTCGTCTCTCTGGAGGCAGTCGGCGATCTTCCCCAACGGAACTCGACAGGTGTCAGCAAGAGGGGAATAGTTCAGAAGTATCACCCAAGGCACGTGTTGGGCTTGCCGGCGCGCCTCCACAGGAATCGTGTCCAGCAGCTCCGTCAGATGCTCATGCAGGCTTTGAAACCCCATTCGGACATTCCAGCGTATTCTCGTCGATTGGCAACCACCGGCAACCACTACGAGCGGGCAACCCAGGCTCGCCAGCGCGCGAGCCGCCCGGCGGCCCACGCCGGCGCCTCCTGAGCACGGAAAGGGCCGGTGCCGAAGGAGGCCCGCCGCCAGCGGCGGCCGCAGGCGACCTCCTGGCGGCCTCTGATCGCCCGCGGGTCCTTCCCAGGGGCCTCGCGGGTCGGGTGACGCGCAGGCGACGCCAACTTCCAGTCACCCGGCAACCGATCTGGGTTGCCACCCTCGGCGGTTCTGGGGCCCCCTGCGCGTCGATCGCCCGGCCGCCAGGGTGCTGCAACCCCCTGAATTCGGGGCCCTTGCGAGGGCTGGGTGGCCACCGAGTGGCCGGGAAAGAGGTCGAAATTCTGGCAACCCGGGTGGCAACTTGGTTGCCAAAAGGCCCCGGCAACCGGCAACCCCAGCCTCGGCCGCCCCATGCTCCGCACCGCTCGCTCCCACGCCGCGCCGCCGCGCCCCTGCCCCGTCGAGGGTTGCCGGCAGCACGCCCGCCTCGAGGCAGTCCCCCTCTGTCCGAGCTGCTGGAGCTCCGTCTCGAGGGAGACCCGCGCCCAGGTCCGGCGCGCCTTCGCCCGCGGCCGGTCCTTCACCTACGCCGGCGTGGCCATGCCGACCGGCGAGTGGTCGGCCGCGGTCTGGCTGGCCACCTTCGAGGCGGAGGCGGCCCGCCGCCGCCAGCGGTGCACCGCATGAAGGAAGCCACCTTCACGCCGATCCTGGCCGAGCAGCTCGAGCACTGGCCGCTCGAGCGCCTTGTCCCCTACCACCGCAACCCCCGCACCCACTCGGCCGACCAGGTGGCGCGGATCGCCCGGAGCATCCGGCTCTTCGGGTTCCTCAACCCGATCCTGGTGGACGGCGCCGACGGCATCGTGGCCGGCCACGGCCGGCTGCTCGCCGCGCGGCAGCTCCAGATGGAGACGGTGCCCGTGGTCGTGCTCGAGCACCTGACCCCGGTGCAGCGCCGGGCCTACCTGCTTGCGGACAACCAGCTGGCCGCCCTCTCCGACTGGGACGACCCGCTGCTCCTCGAGGAGATCCACGAGTTGCTCGAGCTCGAGGTCGACCTCGAGGACCTCGGCTTCGACGAGGAGTTCCTGGCCGACCTGGAGAAGGAGCTGCTCGAGGAGGAGGTCGAGCCGGCGGCGGCGCCGCCGGCGAAGCCGAAGGAGGACCTGCAGCAGAAGTGGGGCACCGCAGCGGGCCAGCTCTGGGAGGCCGGCCAGCATCGGATCCTCTGCGGCGACTCCACGGATCCGGCGTGCTTCGAGCGTCTGATGGCCGGCGCCCGCGCCGACCTGGTCTTCACGGACCCGCCCTACGGGGTCAGCTACGAGGCGCCCTCCGGGGAGTTCGGGGTCATCGCCGGCGACCGCAAGCGGGACGACGACCTGATCCGGAACCTCCTCCTGCCGGCGTTCCGCAACCTGGTGGCGGTGGCCGACGACGAGGCTGGCTTCTACATCTGGCATGCGGTCAGCACCCGGGAGGACTTCCTCTGGGCGACGAAGGCGGCCGGCCTGGTCGAGCACGACACGATCGTCTGGGTGAAGCCCGGCGCCACCCTCGGCCAGCAGGACTACCGCCGGGCCTACGAGCCGTGCCTCTACGCGGCGAAGGACGGCCACCGCCCGACCTTCCACGGCGGCCGGCGGGAGACCACGGTCTGGCGGGTGGACGCCGGCGGCGCCGCCGGCGAGGCGGTGAGCCTCGGCCGGGGCCTGCTGGTGCTGGACGGCGAGGGCGGCAGGCTCTGGCTGGCCGGGAAGGGTCCCGCCGGCCGCCGCGTCCGGAAGGTCCGGATCGGCCCGGAGGGCGCCACCGTCCTGCAGGGCGACGAGACCTGCAACGCCTGGGAGGTCGGCCGTGACACCGGCTACCGCCACCCGACCCAGAAGCCGGTCGAGCTGGCGCGCCGGGCGATCATCAACAGCTCGCGGCCCGGCGGGATCGTCCTCGACTGCTTCCTGGGGTCGGGCGCCACCGCAGTGGCCGCCCAGCTCGAGGCCCGGGCCTGCTACGGGATCGAGCTCGACCCGGTCTACTGCGCAGTCGTGCTCGAGCGGCTGGCGGAGCTCGGCGCGCCGCCGCGCCTGGCTGAGGAGTAGCCTGCGTCGTGGGCGAGCTGCTCTCGGTCCGGGCCTACGCGCGCCGCCGCAATGTCTCCCACACCGCGGTCCAGAAGGCCATCAAGGACGGGCGCCTGGTCGATTCCGTGAGCCGGAACGCCCGCGGCTGGGCCCTAATCGAACCGGAGTTGGCCGACCAGGAGTGGGACTCCTTCACCGACCCCAGGAAGCAGCGCGGGGACGCGGCCCTGGCATCGACCCCGGATCACCCTGACCAGGGGGTGCTCTTCGAGACGCCCCCGGCCAAGGAGGCGAAGCCGGCCCGCCCGGCGAAGGGCGAGAGGGAGGCCAGGCAGTTCCGCAAGCAGACCCAGAAGCTCACCCTGGTCGACCAGACCTTCTCGGCCAAGATCAAGGCGCTGAAGTTCAAGAAGGAGGCCGGCGAGCTCCTGGACGTACACCAGGGTCAGCTCGTCGTCTTCGCGGCGGCCCGGGCTACCCGCGACTCGCTCTACTCGATGATCGCCAGGATCCGCAACGTCCTGGCGGCCGAGTCGGATCCGGTCGTTGTGGAGACCCTCCTGCGCACCGAAGTGGACGCCTCGCTCGAGCACGTCGAGACCTGTCACGTCGGAGGAGAAGAAAATTCCTAGGAACCCCGGCGCCTCGCCCGTCTACGAGCAGGAGATGGATATCTCCGATGCGCTGGCCTCGCCTGAAGTCCTCTGGAAGGCCTACCTGGACGGGCTCCGACCCGACCCCGTCCGCACCGTCAGCGAGTGGGCCGATGCCCGCCGCGTCCTGAGCACCAAGTCCTCGGCCGAACCCGGCCCATGGCGGACCTCGAGGACCCCCTACCTGCGGGAGGTGATGGACGCCCTGAGCGCGCGGAGCCCGGTCCGCGAGGTGGTGACGATGTTCGGGCGCCAGCTGGGCAAGTCGGAGACCTTGAACAACTGGGTCGGCTACACGATCGAGGACGACCCGGCGCCCTTCCTGCTCGTCCAGCCCAGCGACAAGATGGCGGTCCGCTACAGCCGCCAGCGCATCGGCCCCATGATCACGGACAGCCCGGGGCTGCGCGCCAGGATCGGGCCGGCGAAGTCGAGGGACGCAGGCAACACGACCCTCCTGAAGGAGTTCCCCGGCGGGGTGCTGATCATGAGCGGCGCCAACGCAGGCGACGGCCTCCGGTCCATGCCGGCGCGCAAGCTGGGCCTCGACGAGATCGACGCCTTCGAGGAGATCCCCGGCGAGGGCGACCCGATCCAGATCGCCATTGGCTCGACCAGCAGCTTTGGCTCGAAGACAAAGGTCTACTACTCGAGCACCACCACGGTGAAGGGCTCGTCCAACATCGAGGCGAAGTTCCTCGAGTCGGACCAGAGCTACTTCCACGTGCCCTGCCCCTACTGCGGGCACGAGCAGAAGCTGGAGTTCGGCGACCCGGACACCCCGTACGGGATCAAGTGGGAGGACGGGAAGCCGGAGAACGCGGCCTACCTCTGCGCCAGTTGCGGCACCCTGATCCCGGAGTCGAAGAAGCCGGAGATGCTCGAGCAGGGGCGGTGGATCGCGGAGAAGCCGGAGCGGTCCCACCGGATCCGGGGCTTCCAGCTCTCCAGCCTCTATTCCCCGCTGGGGTGGTTCTCCTGGGAGGACATGGTCCGGGAGTTCCTCGAGGCCAAGCCCAACCCGGTGAAGCTGAAGGCCTGGGTGAACATCCGCAAGGGCGAGCCCTGGGAGGAGAAGGGCGATCGCCCGGACTGGGAGACCCTCTTCCGTCGGCGCGAGAAGTACCCGCCTCGCTCGGTCCCCGAGAGGGCAGTGCTTCTGACGTGCGGGGTGGACGTCCAGCAGGGCCAAGTCGGCCAGCAAGGCCGCCTCGAGGCCCACGTCGTGGCCTTCGGCCCGGGGCTGGAGAAGTGGAGCGTGGACTACCAGGTCATCCCCGGCGACGCCGAGGACGACGAGACCTGGGCGAAACTCGACGTGCTGCGCAACCAGCAGTACTCGTGGGCCGGCGGCCGGCCCCTGAAGATCGCCCTGACCGCGGTGGACGCCAGCTACCTCTCCAACTGCGTCTACGCCTACGCCCGGAAGCACCCCGGCAAGGTGATCCCGATCATGGGCGCCCGCCACCGGATCCACCAGCTGATCGGCCAGCCGAAGTCCGTGGACATCGACTGGAAGGGCAAGAAGGTAGTCCGAGGGGTGATGCGGTGGATGGTCGACACCTGGGAGGCGAAGCTCGAGCTCTACGGCTGGCTCCGGATGCAGGCCCCGCTCGACCCGGAGGAGGGCTTCCCGCCCGGCTACTTCCATTTCCCCGAGTGGGACCAGGACTGGTTCAAGGGCCTGTGCGCTGAGCAGCTTGTATCTGCGAGATCCGGAAAGCCACACTGGGAGAAGATGTTCGAGCGCAACGAGGTCCTGGACACGACGATCTACGCCCGCGCGGCCGCCGCGATCGTCGGCGTCGACCGCTGGGGCGTGGCGGACTGGGAGAAGCTGCGCCAGCAACTCACCGCGCCGCCGGCGCCGAAGGCCAAACCCGGCCGCCGGCAGGACGACGGCTTCCTGGAACGCTGGAGCGGGGAAGACTTCTGGGGCGAGTGACCCATGGCCTGGACCCAGCAGCAGTACGACGACCTGTGCGCAGCGCTCGCCGAAGGGGCCAGGAAGGTGAAGTACGCCGACAAGGAGGTGGAGTACCGGAGCCAGCGGGAGATGCTCATCCTCAAGGCGGAGATGGAGCGCGACCTCGGCATCACCGCCGACGTCGGACCGGTCCAGACCCACCCCCACCACGACAAGGGCATGGACGACTGATGGGCCGCGCCACTCCGACCTTCCTGGACCGAGCGCTGGCTTGGTTCTCGCCCGAGCGGGGCGTCCGGCGCCTGCAGGCCCGGATGTATTCGGCCCTCCTGGCCGAGCAGGCGGCGAGCTTCGACGCCGGCAAGTACGGGAAGCGGACGAAGGGTTGGAGGGCCCACATGACCTCCCCAAACTCGGCCGCCGGCCCCTACCTCTCACGCCTCGTGGCCCGCTCGCGGGACCTGGTGCGCAACGCGCCCTACGCCAGGTCGGCGGTCCAGAAGATCGCCTCCAACACGGTCGGCACCGGCCTCAGGACGAAGATCCGGCTCAAGGACGAGCGCCGCCGCGCCGAAGCGCTGGCGCTCTGGCAGGCCTGGTCCGGCACGCCCGAGTGCGACTCCGGCGGCCTGCTCGACCTCCCTGGGATCCAGGACCTGACCATGCAGGAGGTGCCCGAGGCCGGGGAGTTCCTGATCCGCCGGCGCTGGCGCCGGTCCACCGACCAGCTGGCGGTCCCGATGCAGCTCGAGCTGCTCGAGGCTGAGTTCCTCGACATCACGAAGGACGAGGAGCTCAGCGGCGGCCGGCGAATCGTCCAGGGGGTGGAGTTCGATGAGCTGGGGCGCCGGGTGGCCTACTGGCTGCACCGCGAGCACCCCGGTGAGGTCGGCGGGCTCCGCGGATTCCAGGACCCGATCCGGGTCCGGGCCCGCGACGTGATCCACGTGCTCCGGGTCGAGCGCGCCGGCCAGGTCCGCGGCGTCCCCTGGGGAGCCTCCTGCGCCCTTCGCCTGAAGGACCTGGACGACTACTTCGACGCCCAGCTGCTCCGCCAGAAGATCGCGGCCTGCTTCACCGGCTTCGTGAAGACGCCGAGCCCGGACAGCATGCCCTCGCCGACCGGGGCCGAGGGCGAGGAATCCACCGCCGTGTCCACTCCCGGCCTCTCCAGCCGGATCCTCCCGGGGGCACTCCAGCACCTGCCTCCGGGCTGGGACATCGAGCTGTCCAAGCCGCCGGGCGTCGACAGCATCCAGGAGTACTCCGCCCAGACCCTGCGCGAGATCGCGGCCGGCTTCGGGGTTTCCTACGAGGTGCTCAGCGGCGACTACTCCCAGCTGAACTTCTCGAGCGGCCGCATGGGCTGGATCGAGTTCCACCGGAACGTCACTCGGTGGCAGCGCCTGATGGTGATCCCCCAGCTCTGCCAGCGAATCTGGCTGTGGTTCCTCGAGGCGGCAATCGTGGCCGGCAAGCTGCCGGACGAGCCCATCCCGGTCAGCTGGACCCCGCCGCGGCGCGAGATGATCGACCCGGTGAAGGAGACCGCGGCCATGAAGCTGGCCATCCGGAACGGCCTGATGACCGTCTCGGAAGCCTTGATGATGCTGGGCCAGGATCCGGAGGAGGCGCTCGAGGACCGGAGCTCGGACGACGGCCTCCTCGACTCGCTGAGCATCATCCTGGACTGCGACCCGAGGCAGGACGTCGCCAGGTTGCGGCTGGAGCGGGAGCGGGAGAGAGCGGCCGCCGGCGCCGGCGAGGAGTCGGAGGAAGAGAAGGAACCGGCGGCTGTCGGTTGAAATCCCCGATTCCCGGTCTCTAGAACCGCCGCTGACATGACCGTCACGGCGCCCAAGACCTTCCAGATGCCCCCGCTCAGCTTGCGGGCGGCGATCGCGCCGGAGTCCCTCGACAAGAAGAACCGGACGGTCGAGGTCATCTGGGCCACCGGCGAGCGCCGCCGGGTTCCCGGGGACTGGTACACCGAGACCCACTACGAGCAGCTCAGCCTCGACCCGGCCCACGTCAAGCTCGATCGACTGAAGAGCGGCCGGGCCCCGGTCCTCGACTCCCACGGGATGGACCAGTGGGGCAACCCGCTCCCGGGCGGCGGGACCCTCGACAACGTCGTCGGCGTCGTCAAGGACGCCTGGATCGAGACCCACGAGGACGGCCAGAACTACGGGCACGCGCTGCTCCAGATCAGCGCTCGGAACGACCACTCCGAGGAGGTCTGGGCCGGGATCGTCGAGGGGACCATCCCGAACGTCTCGATCGGCTACCGCGTCCTCACCTGGCGCGACATCACCGAATCCGAGGACGACCTGACGGTCCTCCTGGGGGTCTGGTGGGAGCCGATCGAGATCTCCTTCGTGCCCATGGGGCAAGACTCCGGCGCGAGGGTCCGCTCCGCCGACCACTTCCACACCTGCAAGGTCGTCATCGACGAAACCCAAGCCATGACCAAGAAGTCCACGCAGAAGCCTGGCGCGCCGGCGAAGCCGACCCCCCCGGAAGACGGCGGCGCCGCCGCCGCCCCGCCGGCGAATCCCGAAGGCGCCCCGGCTGCCACGGCCGCTCCGGCTGCGGCTCCCGCCGCCCCGGCCGCCGCCGCCGCCGCACCCGAGGCCCCCGTCACCGGCGCCGCCGCCGCCCCGGCGGTGGAGACCCCCGAGGGCGACCCCGCCGACCTGGAGTTCCAGCGCGGCCAGGAGATCACCGCGGCGGTCGAGAAGGCGGGCCTGACCCGTGCCTTCGCCGACGAACTCATCCAGGGCCGGGTCTCGATCGACCGTGCCCGCGCCCTGATCCTCGACAAGCTCGCCGAGGACGGCGAGGGAGACCCCGTGAGCACCCAAGTCCGCGTCGGAGACGACGCCGCCGAGCGCACCCGCGCCCTCGGCGTCGAGAACGCCATCCTCCACCGCATCGCCCCGGACAAGAACCAGCTCGACGACGAGGGCCGTCGCTTCCGCGGCATGTCCCTGCTCGAGATCAGCCGGGACCTCCTCGAGGCGAAGGGCATCCGGACGCGCGGCATGCGCCGCGACGAGCTGGCCTACGCGGCCCTCTCGACCAGCGACTTCCCGCACATCCTGGCCAACGTGGCCAAGAAGTTCCTCGGCAAGGTCTTCGCCGCCGCCGACCGGACCTTCCTGCCGCTGTCCCGCCAGGTCAGCTTCACGGACTTCAAGCCGCGCAAGGTGGTGGCGCTGGGCGATGCGCCGGCGCTCCTGAAGGTCCCCGAGGGCGCGGAGATCACCTACGGGTCGATGGGCGAGAAGGGCGAGACCTACGCCCTGGCGACCTACGCGCGGATCCTGCACCTCACCCGCGAGATGCTGATCAACGACGACTTGGACGCCTTCGGCCGCATCCCGCGGATGTTCGGCATGTCGGCGGCGATCCTCGAGAACGAGCTCGCTTGGCAGCTCTGGACCGCCAACACCGACGGCGTCGTGATGGGCGACGGCCTGCAGCTCTTCGCCGGCGGCCACAACAACACCTCGACCGGGGTCCTCGGCATCACCGGCCTGAGCAACGCCCGCGCGAAGATGCGGGCCCAGACCAGCATCGATGGCAAGAAGATGCGCCTGCGCCCGGCCAACCTGGTGCTGCCGTTCGCCCACGAGACCCTTGGCGAGCAGCTGACCGCCAGCCTGGCTCCGTCGGCGCTGTCCGAGCACAACCCGTTCGCCAGCGCTTTCGACAACGTCATCGTGGAGCCGCTCCTCGACGACAAGAGCTCCCTCGAGTACTACGTCACCGCCAACCCCGACCAGGTCGACGTGATGGAGCACGGCTACCTCGAGGGGCACGAGGGCCCCTACATCGAGACCCGCGAGGGCTTCGAGCGCGAGGGCGTCGAAATCAAGTGCCGCCACGACTTCGCCGTGGCCGTCATCGACCACCGCGGCATCGTCCGCTCCAGCGGCGCCGCCTAGCGCACCCCGTGATCCCAGGGGCGGGCCGCGGCCCGCCCCACCCCCACCTCGACCCAGAACCACCCATGAAGAACTACATCGCATCCGGGAAAATGCTCACCATCGCGGCCGCCGCCGCGCTCGTGAGCGGCCAAGGGGTCCTGACCGGGGGTCTCCTCGGCGTCGCCGTCACCGACGCTGCCAGCGGCGACGAGGTCGCTCTCCAGACCGAAGGCGTCTTCGAGATGGACAAGCTGACCACCGACGTCATGGCCGTCGGCGACCTCCTCTACTGGGACGACGGCAACAGCCGCTGGACCAAGACGACGACCGGCAACTACCAGGTCGGCACCTGCGTGGAGGCCGCCGGCAACGGCGCCACGAAGGTCAAAGTCAAGCTCTCCGGCGTCGCCGTCGCCGCCTCGGCCTAGGCCGGCCGTGCCAGCAATGGGCTGGCAGCAGCGAGTAGACCGGCTCCACGGAGCTGCCAAGCGCACCTTCGGGGAGCCGGTCCTCTACCGTCCGGTCGGCGGCGGGGAGACCGAGATCCAGGGGATCTTCACGGCCGCCCACACCGAGATCGACTTCGAGCGGGAGGGCGCCCTGGCCGACCTGCAGCCCACCCTCGGCATCCGGGAGGCGGACCTTACCGGGGACGTCGTGACCGGGGAAAACGGGGACGTGTTCGTGGTCCGCGGCACCAGCTACTACCCCGCCGAGAGCCAGCCGGACGGCGAGGGCATGACCGTCCTCCACCTCTTCGAGGTGCCGGGAGCATGAGTGCCGAGAGCAAGCTCGCCCGCCAGAACCTGGTGAAGGCCCTGAAGGGGGCGACCCGGGCCGGCGACCAGGTCTTCACGAACTCCCCGCACCCGGTGCCCGAGGACAAGCTCCCGGGCATCCTGATCTCGGTCCTCGGGGAGGACGTCGAGGTATTCGAGGAGGCGCCCCGGCGCTACCGGCACCTGCTGGAGTTCGCCATTCAGTTCGCGGTCGAGCAGGAGAAGCAGTCCGAGGACCTCGACGACCTCCTGGCGGACTTCGACGAGGAGATCCTGCAGGCCCTCTTCGCCGACCAGCACCTGGCAGGCGCCCTCTCCGAACCGCTCACGGTCAGCGAGCTCGCGGTGGCCCGGTCCAAGGATGGCTCCAAAGCCCGGGGCCTGGGCCTCCGAGTGATCGAGTGCGTCTACAAGCGCGAGGCGCCCGAGGCCGTCCCCGAGGAGGCCGGCCGCCTCGACCAGGTTCACGTGACGACCGACTTCCCGCCCCCGGACGGGACCGCCGAGGCCGAGGACCAGATCGACCTCGAGGAACCACCTGCCGCGGCCTCCGACTTCCTGAAGTGCACCCGAGTCTTCTGCTGGCACGAGGAGGGCGAGAAATACGGGCCGACCGAGGGCGGCACCACCCCCGTCCGCGGCCTCTACGACTCCGCCGACCCCGTCGTTCAGGAGGACCAGCGCCAGGACTGGGTCGAGCTGGGGATCGGGGTGGCGCTCTTCAGCTACTGGGGCCTGTCCCCGAACCAGTGGCACGCCCACATCAAGTCGGCGATCGACGGCTACTTCACCCGGCTTGAGCTCGGCATCAGCAGCCCGCCGGCGACCGAGGACGTCCGCGGCGCCATCTTCTTCGAGCAGATCACGGTGGACTCCACCTGGGCGGCCGAGAAGGCCCAGATCCAGGCCTACGCGGCCAGCCCGGCCTACTACCACCACCAGGGGAAGCCGCTGCTGTTCCTCTACGACCGGGCCTGGCAGGCCATGACCCAGCCCGAGCTCGACGACGCGATCGCCACCTTCTTCGTCGTGATCGTCAACCCCGGGAGCGTGGCGGCCTGGCCGTCCGGGGTCGGGATCAACTGGTTCAACGTGCCCTGGCAGACCACGGCCGAGTATCAGGCCCACCTCCAGGAGGTCTTCGACGACCCCGGAAAGGAGCTCTGGGCCGACGTCAACCACGGCTTCGATAACCGGCTCTCGAAGGTCCCCGGCACTTACTGGCCCTTCGATGAGCCCGGCTTCCCGAACGGCCCGACGGTGGCCTGGCTGGACTTCCAGCACGGGCTCGCGCGGACCTACCAGGCGGTCGCCGAGGTCTTCACCCAGAACGAATCGACCGAGCACACCTCCACGACGGAGCCGACCGTGGAGTACGGGGACTGGGCCTTCCAGCGCATCCGGGACTACTGACCGTTGAAATGCCGGATTCCCGGTGTCTACGGTCCCCCCATGCAACCGACCAAGCGCCTCAAGCCTGCCCGTGAGCTGAAGGTTGCCAATCCCAACGGAGGCCACCTGCCCGAGGAGGGCGCCGAGGTCCCCTGGGACTCCTACTGGCGCCGCCGGCTCGCCGACGGCGACGTCGTCGAGGTCGAGGAGGAGAAGGCCCCGACCACCCCCAAGCCCAAGTCGAGCCCCGGATCTCGCCCCGCCAAGCCGGCCGGGAAGGATCGGGAGTAGAGCATGAGCCCCAGCTTCAATCAGATTCCGGCCGACCTCCGGACGCCCTTCGTGGCGGTGGAATTCGACTCGAGGAACGCCCAGCAGGGCCCCTCGGTCCAGCCCTACCAGGTGCTGGTCATCGGCCAGCGCCGCACCACCGGCACGGTGCCGCAGCTCTCCCCGAAGCTGGTCACGAGCGTGGCCCAGGCCAGGGAGTACTTCGGCGCCGGCTCGATGCTCCACGGCATGGCCGAGGTGCTGTTCAAG
>CAYFPX010000051.1:8697-14223 GCA_964344945.1 uncultured Enterobacterales bacterium | reverse complement strand
CACACTCGACTGCAACCATGGGGGCGGCGACAGCGGGGCCGAGGTGCTGTTCAAGAACAACCGGGTCACGAAGGCGATGTTCATCGCCCAGGACGACGACAGTGCCGGCGTCGCCGCCGCTGGCTCGATCCAGATCACCGGCGGCCCGACCGTGGCCGGCACGGCCTACTTCTACCTGGCCGGCCGGCGCATCAAGGTGGGCCTGACCGCCTCGATGACCCCCACCCAGGTGGCGGCGGCCGCGGTCGCCGAGATCAACAAGGTGGAGGGCCTGCCAATCCTGGCGGCCGTCAACGGGGTCGACGACACGGTCATCGACCTGACCGCCCACAACAAGGGCGCCTTCGGCAACGACTTCGACATCCGGTTCAACTACTACGAGGGCGAGGAGCACCCGACCGGGCTGACGGCCACGATCACCGCCTTCGCCGGTGGCTCCGGCAACCCGGACTTCGCCGACGTGGCGGCGATCCTCCCCGAGGAGCAGTTCAACGTCATCGCCTACCCGTACACGGACGGCGCCAACATCGCCGCCCTGAAGACGGAGCTCGACGACCGCGCCGGCCCGCTCCGGATGATCGACGGCGTCGCCATCATGGGCGCCAAGGGCACCCACTCGGAGCTGATCACCCTCGGCGACGGCCAGAACTCGCAGTACCTGTCGGCCATCGGGGCCAAGGACGCCCCGAACCCGCCCTACGAGTGGGCGGCGGCGGCCGCCGCCATCGTGGCGCGCTACGCCCAGACCGACCCCGGCCGGCCCTTCCAGACCCTGCCGCTCGTCGGCCTGCTGGCGCCCGCGCCCACCGACAGGTTCACCCGCCAGGAGCAGGACCTGCTCCTGAAGGACGGGATCAGCACCTTCACCGTCGACGCCGACGGCACGGTGCGGATCCAGCGGATGATCACGACCTACCAAACCAACGCGGCCGGCGCCCCGGACACCGCGTGGCTGGACGTCAACACCCCGCTCACTCTGAGCTACCTGCGCTACGACGTCCGCGCCCGGATCCAGCTGAAGTACCCGCGCCACAAGCTCGGCGACGACGGCAAGAGGTACGGCGCCGGCCAGGCCATCATGACCCCGAACCTGATGAAGGCCGAGATGGTCTCGATCTTCCTGGACTGGGAGGAGATGGCGCTGGTCGAGGGCCTCGAGCAGTTCAAGGCCGACCTGATCGTGGAGCGGAACGCCCAGGACCCGAACCGCCTGGACGTCCTGCTGCCGCCGGACCTCATCAACCAGCTCCGCGTCACCGGAGTCCAGATCGCCTTCCTCCTGTAGCCCGACTGAACCATGTCCCAAGCCCGCGTCGGCGGAATCATCTACGTCAAGGTCAACGGCGAGCTCATCCCGGCCAAGGGCGACTACTCGTACAACCCCGGCGTGCCGAAGCGCTCCGCCGTGGTCGGCGCCGACGGCCCGCACGGCTACACCGAGGAGCCGCAAGTGCCCTTCATCGAGGGCGCGACGACCGACCGGTCGGGCCTCGACCTGAAGGGCCTCCTGGCCACGGACAACGCCACCATCACGCTCGAGCTGGCCAACGGAAAGGTGTTCGTCCTGCGCGACGCCTACTACGCCGGCGAGGGCACCGTGACCACGAAGGAAGGTGAGATCCCCCTCCGCTTCGAGGGTCTGAGCGGCGAGGAACTGTGATGGGCGAAGGCAAGCCGGAGAAGGTCAGGGAGGTCCGAATCCAGCTGGCAGAGCCGATCCAGCGCGGCTCCGAGACGGTCGAGGAGCTGGTCCTCCGCCGCCCGAAGGGCAAGGACATGCGGAAGCTGCCTGCGGAGCCGGACATCGGTTCGATCCTCGACTGGGCCGGCGAGCTCGCCGGCCAGCCTCCGTCGTTCGTCGACGAGCTCGACGTCGAGGACGTGGAGCAGCTGATCGAGGGCGTCTCCCGTTTTTTCGAGAGTGGCCAGCTGATTGGCGGTCTCAGCTCGCCCAGCTAGGCGCCGTCTTCCACTGGTCGAGGGCCGAGCTCCTCGACCTCGACGCCGAGGAGTTGGAGTGGTGGTCTGAGATGGCCAGGGAGGTGCTAGAGAGCCATGGCCGGTAAGAAGCAATTCCCGCTCGCGATCGCCTTCCGCGCGATCGACCAGGTCACCAAGCCGGTCCTCCGGATCCAGCGATTCATCAACGGGATCAACTCCCGGATCCACGACGCGATCGGCCGGCGCCTCGGCGTGCTCCGCCACAAACTGCGCAGGCTCAGCGAGGCAGCCGGCCTGCCCATCCTGGTGAAGAGGTTCCAGGCGGTCTACGGCAGCATGCGCAACGTGGCTCGAGAGGCCGCCAACTTGCTGAAGCGCCTGACGATGATCGGGGCCGTTGCTGCAGGGATCACCATCAGCTTGATCAAGAAGTTCACGGGCGCAGCTGACAGCATCGCCAAGGTCTCCGAGAGGCTGGGCATCAGCACGGCCCAGCTCCAAGAATGGCGCTTCGCTGCGGAGCGAGCAGGGATTCCCGCCAGGACCCTGGACATGGCCCTGCAGAGGTTCGGAAGGCGGGCAGGCGAAGCGGCGGCGGGAACCGGCGAAGCCCTGGGGGTGCTGGAGGCAATGGGCATCCGCCTGACGGACGCCACCGGCAAGACCCGGTCCACCTCGGAGTTGCTCCCGGAAGTGGCCGACAAGCTCGCGCAGGTCGAAGAGGCCAACACGCGGAATGCGATGGCCATGAAGCTGTTCGACAGCGAAGGCGTCGCCATGGTGGTCATGCTCAAGGATGGCGCCGCAGGCCTCGCGGAAATGGCTGCGGAGGCTCGAAAGTACGGCGGCATCCTGGACCAGGATGCGATTCGGTCTGCGGAGGAATTCGAGGACCAACTCACCAACATCAAGTTCTCCCTCTTCGGTGTCGGCGGGGCAATTCTTGGCCCCATCCTTCCTGCTCTGACGAAGCTCATCGAGCGGTTCAGGATCTTCATCAATGAGAACCGCGGCAAGATTGAGGAGTGGGCGAAGCAGTTCGCCCAGGCCCTGCCCGACAGAATCCAAGCGATCTCGGAGGCTCTGACCGACCTCTGGGATTGGCTCACCAAGACCTACGAGAAGCTCGAGAAGTTCACCGGCGCCGTGGGCGGCGCCAAGACGATCGTCGGTGTCCTGGCCGCCTTCATCACCGCGAAGCTCATGGTCGCCATCTGGAGCCTCGGGATGAGTCTCAAGGCCTTGGGCGTCACGATCATGGCGACGCCGATTGGTTGGCTCCTCGGCGTGATCGCACTCGTGGTAGCCGCCATCGTTCTCCTCGTCGTGAAGTGGGATTGGGTCAAGGAGAAGCTCGCGGCCGGCTGGCGCTTCCTGAAGAAAGCCGCCGGCGCGACCTGGGACTGGATCAAGGAAAAGATCAAGAGTGTCACCGACTGGGTGACGTCCAAGGTCACCGCCGCCTGGCAGGGAATCGGCAACTTCTTCGGCGGCATCTGGGAAGGAATCAAGCGGCGCTTCAACAGCGGCGTCGCCTGGATCAAGGGCAAGCTCAAGGCGATCACCGACCTCATTCCGGATTGGGCCAAGAACCTCGTCGGCATCGAGACCGGGCCGTCCGGCCCGCCGCTCGGCGGCGCCCAGGGTGCCGGGCTCGGCCCCCAGGAAGTACGCGCCGGCGGGGCGCTTACCGTGCGGTTCGACGGCCTGCCGCCTGGTGCTCGAGTGGAGCATGAGGAGGATGGCGACATCCCGGTTGGACTCGAGCTCGGCTACATGATGGGGAGGCCGTCGTGACCTGGAAGGAGCAGCTGAGGCCGGCGAGCTTCCGAGGCGTCCCCTTCCACGTCGACGGCAACTCCACTACCGGCGGCCGGCGCGTCGCGCGCCACGACCTGCCCAACGGCGAGGTGCCCTTCTACGAGGACCTCGGGATCCGGGCCCGCGAGTTCCAGATCCGGGGCTACCTGCTCGGCGCCGACTTCATCGCGCAGCGGAATGCCCTGCTGGCGGCCTGCGAGCAGGAAGGCGCCGGCATCCTGGTCCACCCGACCTACGGCACCCTCTCGGTCCGCTGCACGAGCTTCTTCTCTCAGGAGTCGCAGCGGGCCGGCGGCCGCGCCGACGTCCTCATGATCTTCAGCCTCGAGGAGCGAGCGCCGAGCGCCGCCACCGAGACGGATCCCCTCGAGGAAGCCGAGCAGGCCGCCGACGAGCTCGCCGGCGCCGCCGAGGCCGACCTCGAGGAGACCCTCGAGGTGGAAGGGCACCCGGAGTTCGTCCGGGAGGCCACGTCGGCGGAGCTGAGCGAGACGGGCACCAGGTTCCTCGACCTGCAGGTGTTCTCCCGGAAGGCCCAGGAGGTGGCGGCCTTCGCCACGAAGGCGCAGCGGCTGATCGACGATGCCGCCAGCCTGGCCACCTCCCCCGTCGACCTGATAGCCGCGGTCCGCGGCGCCGTCGAGGGCATCCGTTCGAGCGCGGAGAACGGCCTCGCCGCCCTCCACGCCTACCGCACCCTGTTCGGGGTGTCGCCGACCCTCCACGGAGGCACCTCCCCCTCCCAGAAGGCCGCCGACCAGAACACCCTCGCCGTCTCCAACCAGGTCCGCTACCAGGTGCTCGCCGAAGCCACCGCCGCGGTCATCGAGATCGAGTGGGAGAGCTACGACCAGGCCGTCTGGGCCAGGGACATCCTGCTGACCGAGATCGACGCCCTTGGGGACCAGGCCGGCGACTCCGTCTTCCGCTCCCTGGGCCGGCTCCACCGGGCGCTGGTGAACGCCCTGCCGCCCGAGGAGGTCGACCTCCCCCGCCTCGAGACGATTCAGCTCACCGGCTCCACCGGCGCCCTGCAGCTGGCCTACGAGCTCTACGAGGACACCGACCGGGCCCAGGAGATCGTCGATCGCAACTCCGTCAGGCACCCCGCCTTCGTGCCCGCCGGCGAGCCGCTGCAGGTCCTGGTCCATGGCTGACGCCACCCTGAGGGTGGGCGGGAAGATCTTCCGCGGCTGGAGCCAGATCCGGGTGACCCGCTCCCTCGAGGCGGTCGCCGGCGGGTTCAGCCTGAGGGCGATCGACTCGGACCCGGTCCCCATCCCGAACGGTACCCCGGTTCGCCTCGACCTCGCGGGCACGCCGGTCCTCTCCGGCTTCACGGACCGCGTCAGCTACGAGCTCAGCCCAGGGAGCAGGTCGATCCGGGTGACCGGCCGGGACCGCACCGCCGACCTGGTGGACTGCTCGGTGCTCGACGAGGCCGCCGACATCCGGGACCTGGACGCGCACGAGATCGCCACCCGGCTGGCCAGGTCGTTCGGGATCGAGGTGATGCTCGGACTCGGCGTGGACCCGGGCGAGCCCTTCCCGATCTTCAAGCTACAGGTGGGCGAGACCGCCTGGGACGCCATCGAGCGCGCCTGCAAGCTCCGCGGTCTGCTCGCGGTGCCCACCTCCGACGGCCGCCTGCGCCTCACTCGGCCCGGCAACTGGCCGGCGGTGGTCGACCTGGTCGAGGGGGTCAATGTGGAGCAGGCCTCACTGAGGTCCGACCACACCCAGCGATTCCACCGGTACGTCTGT
>CAYFPX010000051.1:784-8687 GCA_964344945.1 uncultured Enterobacterales bacterium | reverse complement strand
AGTCGAACGGTGGGGACAACCTCAACGGCGAGGAGGCGAGCCATATCGAGGGCTCGGCCGAGGACGCCGAGATCTCCCGGTGGCGGCCGCTCCTCATCCTGGCCGAGGGTGTGGTCCAGCCCGGCACCGCCCAGATGCGGGCGGAGTGGGAGGCGAGCGTCCGGGCCGCCCGGTCCGACCGGGCCACCGTCAAGGTGCCGGGTTGGGAGCAGGAGCCCGGCATGCTCTGGGGCTTCAACCTGATGGTCCGGGCCAAGATCCCCTCGATCGCCCTCGAGGGGCGGCTGCTCGTCGTGGGCGTCACCTACCAGAAGGACCCGCGGTCCGGGACGTCGACGACGCTCGAGTTGGCCCGGCCGGATGCCTTCCTCCTCCAGGATCCCGCAACGGAGGCCGCGCGGGTGAACCCCTACGCGAAGTACTTCGAGGAGGAATGATGGACACCCGCCAGCTGCTGCAGCTCCTCGAGCGGTGGATCCGCCCCCTGAAGCACCGGATCCACCTCATGGTGGGCCGGGGCGTCGTCCGGCGCGTGAACGAGCTGCCCGACTTGCAGGAGATCCAGGCCGAGGTCCTGAAGGGCGAGGTGCGGGCCGGCATGGAGCGTGGGAGCCGCGAGCACGGCCTGGTCATCGCGGTCGACGACCGGCGCTACCGGATCCACATCGCCCCCGGCGAGGTGGCCATCTACAACGCCAACGGCGACCGGGTCCACCTCATGGACACCGGCCAGATCCAGGTCCACGCGGAAACCTCGGTCAGTCTGGTGACGCCCGAGGTCTACATCCAGGGCAACCTCCACGTGGGCGGCGACGTCGAGGACCGCACCGTGCTCGGCGGCGGCTGCTCAATGGAGACCATCCGGGACACCTACGACGTCCACCACCACGGCAACAACAACCCGCCCACCCCGCAGATGCCATGACCGACGCGCAGCTCGTTCTCGACCAGTGGGGAGCCGACCTGGCGATCGCCGGCGGCGACCTGGCCATCGACCAGGGCCTGCAGACCGCGGTTCTCGTCAGCCTGTTCTCCGACGCTCGAGCGGCCGAGGACGACGAGCTGCCGGTGGAGGCGGAGAGCCGGCGAGGCTTCTGGGCCGACAGCGCCGAGGACCGCTTCGGCTCGAAGCTCTGGCTGCTGCGCCGGACCGTGCTGAGCCGCGAGACCGTCAACCTCGCCCAGGACTACGCCCAGCAGGCCCTGCGGTGGCTGCTCGACGAGGGGATCGCCCAAGCCGTGCGCGTCGTGGCGGAGGCGGCCGGCGGGATCCTCCACCTCTCGATCGAAATCACGCGCGGGACGGCGCGCCGCTGGGATGCGATCTGGAAGGCGACCGAGGAGACCGACTTCGCGGCCGACGGCGTGCGGGTTCAAATCCTGACCGCCTGAATCTAGGCTGCGGTCGTGTCCTTCCAGCGCCCTTCGCTGCCCGAACTGATCGACCGCGCCGAGGCGGAGATCGCCAGCCGCCTCGGGACGGGGCCGCTGCTCCCGCGGTCGGTCCTCGGCGTGCTGGCTCGAGTCCTCGCCGGCCAGTCCCACATGCAGCACGGCCACCTGGACTGGATCGCCGAGCAGATCCTGCCCGACACGGCCGACGCCGAGCACCTCGACCGCCACGCCTCGATCTGGGCGGTGCTCCGGAAGGCGGCCACCTACGCGCGGGGCACGGTCCAGTTCACCGGCTCGGACGGCTCGGTGATCCCGGCCGGCACCGAGGTCCAGTCTGCCGGCGCCCTGAAGTTCACGACGGACGCCGAGGGCACGATCGCCGGCGGGACGGCCGACGTGGCCGTCACGGCGGTCGAGGCCGGCGCCGGCGGCAACCTCCCCGCCTCGACCCCCCTGACCCTCGTCTCCCCCATCGCCGGCGTGGACTCCGCCCTGGCTGTCGACGCGAGCGGCCTCGCCGGCGGCGCCGACACCGAGGACGACGAGGACCTCCGAACCAGGTTGCTAGCCAGGATCCAGGACCCGCCGCACGGCGGCTCGGACGCCGACTACCGGCTCTGGGCGCTGGAGGTGACCGAGGTGACCCGGGCCTGGGTGTTCCCGCTCGAGCTCGGCCTGGGGACCGTGACGGTCCGCTTCGTGGTCGACGACCACGCCACCTCGATCATCCCGGACGCGGCCAAGGTGGCGGCGGTCCAGGCGTACCTCGACGAGCGCCGGCCAGTGACGGCCGCGGTCACCGCGGTCGCGCCGGTGGAGCTGCAGCTGGACCCCGAGATCCAGCTGACGCCGGCGACGTCGACGGTGAAGGCGGCGGTCCAGGCCTCCCTCGAGGACCTCCTGCAGCGCGAGGCGGAGCCGGGCGGCACCCTGCTCCTGAGCCACATCCGCGAGGCCATCAGCGTCGCCGCCGGCGAGACCGACCACGTGCTCGTCAGCCCGACCGCCAACGTGGTGGCCACGGACTCCCAGATCCTCACCCTCGGCACGATCACCTGGTCGTGACGGCGAGCCTCGTCCCGCAGTACGCGGCCGCCCTGCAGCGGCTGCTCCCGGAGGGGCGCGCCTGGCCGCGGCACCAGGCCGCCGTGCTCACCCAGCTCCTCATCTCGCTCGCCGAGGAGTTCGCCAAGGTCCACGGCCACGCGCAGGACCTTGTCCGGGAGAGCCACCCCGACGAGGCCTTCGAGCTCATCGCCGAGTGGGAGGCCGCGGTCGGCCTGCCCGACCCTTGCATCGGCGAGCCGGGCTCCCTGCAGGGCCGGCGCAACCTGGTCGTCGCGCGCCTGGTCCACCAAGGCGGACAGACCCCGCAGTTCTACGTCGACCTGGCCGCGATCCTGGGCTTCGAGATCGAGGTCGAGGAGTACCGCGCCTTCCGCAGCGGCTTCGCGCGGTCGGGCGATCGCATCACGAACGGCGACTGGGCGCACACCTGGGCGGTCCACGCGCCGGAGGAGACCGGCACCTTCTTCCGGTCCGGGCAGAGCGTCTCCGGCGAGCGCCTGGCCACGTGGGGCAACCACCTACTCGAGTGCGTCATCGAGCGCGCCAAGCCGTCGCATTCCCACGTTCTCTTTCTCTACGATCTCAGCGGAGGGGCCCAGTGGGTTCCGTGGTAGGCCATGCACAAGATCGACA
The DNA here is from genome assembly GCA_964344945.1 of uncultured Enterobacterales bacterium. Lineage (GTDB taxonomy): Bacteria > Myxococcota_A > UBA796 > UBA796 > CAJQPC01 > CAYFPX01. The sequence continues at coordinate 5,591 of CAYFPX010000051.1, read as the reverse complement.
CCGACGGAGCGACCGCGCAGAACGAGTTCACGGACGGCGACCCCCAGGGCGGCACGCCGGCGACGGTGGTCGACGACGACTGGCTCAACGCAGTCCAGGAGGAGCTCGTCAACCCGATCGAGGACTCCGGGATCACGCTGGCCAAGGGCACGAACAACCAGCTCCTGCAGGCGATCGCGGTGATCGCCGGCCGCCTGGCCGGCTACCGGAACCTCCTCATCAACGGCGACTTCCGGGTCTGGCAGCGCGGCACGAGCCACGCCCTCTCGGCCGAGAACGCCTACACGGCCGACCGCTGGAATGCCTCCACGGGCGCGAGCCCGGGCGCGGCCACCATCTCCCGCCAGGCCTTCACGCCGGGGCAGACCGACGTCGAGGGCGAGCCGGAGTTCTTCGGCCGCTTTCAGCAGACCGCCGGCAGTGGCGGCGGCGCCGCCCCGCTCTTCAGCCAGGCGATCGAGGAAGTCCGGACCTTCGCCGGCCAGAAGGTGGCGGTCTCCTTCTACGCCCGGGTCTCGGCAGGCACCCTCCAGGTCACGCCGCGGATGATCCAGAGCTTCGGCTCCGGGGGCTCGGCCGACGTCACCACCAGCGGCACGGCGATCACGGTCGACACGACCTGGACCCGCTTCGAGCAGGTCTTCACGCTGCCCACGATCTCGGGCAAGACGCTCGGCGCAGAGTCCTACCTGGCGCTGCAGCTGGGCTTCCCGACCGGGACGACCTTCACCCTCGACGTGGCCCAGATCCAGGTCGTGCCCGGCGACATCGCCGGCGACTTCAGGAGCCGGCCGTTGGCCGCGGAGCTCCAGCTCTGCCACCGCTTCTACGAGAAGAGCTACGAGACCGGGACCGACCCGGGCAGCAACACCGGCCTGGGGCTCGCCAGCGGCCACGAGCCCGGCACGATCGCGCAGTCCCTGAACACGCGCTTCCGGGCCGAGAAGGCGAAGATCCCGACCATCACCTGGTACACCGAGGCCGGGACCTCGGGGAAGATCGACTGGGAGAGCGCGGAGCGCACTGTGACCCAGACGAACAACACCTCGCGCGCCTGGACCGGCGCGCCCGAGGTCGGGACCTCGAGGGCGGACTCCGTCGTGCAGGCGCACTGGGTGGCCGAAGCGGAGTTCTGAGCGGTGCAGGCCGCGACCCTCGGTATCGCCGCCGCGGCCTGGGCCACCGTGGTGCAGGCGGTCGAGGGGGCGCCGGCGGGCTTCATCGCGGCGGCGGCGGCCGGCCTCGGCCTGGCCACGGCACTCCTGGCGCTCGTCACCAAGGTCAGCTCGGCGGTGAAGGAGAGCCTCGAGGCCGGCGCCAGGAGAGAGGAGCGAGCGCTGAAGGCGATCGAGGAGCTCGCGCGGCTCACCCGGGAGATGAGCGTGCGAGACGAGTACCGCGAGAGGCTGCAGGAGCGGGAGTTCGACTGGCTCCGCGAGCGGCACGAGGAGGGCCGGCGGGAGTTCGCCGGCGACGTGGCCACGCGTGTGGTGCAGGAGGTTGACCCCATCCTGCGCCGCGGAACCGGCACCGATTGAGCCTGGATTTCTGCCGTTCCCGGTCTCTATGACGGCGAGAGCAACCCGGGGTCCAGCCCCAGCTCAACCGCGAAGACCATGAACCCGAACCACGTCGATTGGGACCAACTGAAGGAGGAGGTCGGCGAGATCCTCTCCGACACGCTCGAGGAGCTGGTCGATGGCGCGCAGGCCGACCTCAAGGCCTTCGGCGCGGCGATCGCCAGCGACATGATCGAGGCCGCCCAGCTGGGCGACCAAGAGATCCTGGACGAGCTGAAGGCCCAGGCCGGCGTGCTCGCCCAGGCCCAGGGCCTCCGCGCCCGCGGCGCCGGCTGGGAAGCCGTCGGCAAGGTGGTCCTGGCCGTCACCAACACCGTCATCCAGACCCTCGGGAGCATCGCCTGATGACCGGCACCCAGAAGTTCATCCTGACCCTGCTGGTCCTGGTGGCCGGCGTCGTCCTGCTGCTGTTCGACCAGACCGAGGCCGGCTGGGGCCTGCTCGCCGGCGGCGGCCTGCTCGGTGGCGGCTTCGCCATCCACGCGAAGAAGAACGGCACCCCGCCCAACTTCGCCCTCCTGGGGCTCCTGCTGCCCCTGGGAGCCCTCTCGAGCTGCGGCGCCGTCGGGACCGTCCCGAACACCGATGACCTCCAGGAACTCGTCCAGGCGCTGGTGGCGCGCCACGACGCCTACGTCGAGGCGGACGGCGCTCTGGAGCCGGAGGATCGGGACGCCTTCCTGAGCGCCTCAGGGGGCCTTCTCCGGGCCGTTGCGTTCGGCCCGGCCGAGATCCCGGCCGAGGAGCTGTTCGGCCCGGTGCAGGCGGTGGGCGCGCGCCACGACGCCTACGTGGAGGCGGCCGCCGCCGCCGGCGAGCTGACGGACCTCAAGGCCCGCACCTACCTCCGGTCGACCCAGGCCCTCCATCTGCTGCTCGCGGTTGCGGGCGGAGGGGCCGGCGGGACGCCGGGCTGACGGGCCCACCCAGCCTGTCTCTATCGCCCCGCCGGATCCTCCAGGGACGGCGGGGCGTTTTCCTTCTACTCCACCACGAGGCTGCAGTCGTCGATGAAGACGGGGAAGCCAGGGCCACCGAATCCATCCACGCGACCACGGATGATCGCACGGTCGCCTACCTGAACTTCCGCCAACTCGGCGCCCACGGAGGACGGGAACATGCACAGGACGAGGCCGGCGCTGGAGTCCTCCGCATTGGGATCGCCGCTCTCGAGCGCCACGAACGAGAGGTCCGGTTCCGGCTGGACGTCGGTCACGCGGCCGGTGACCGTGACCAGCTTCTCCTTGAACCGCTCGTCAGCTTGCTCCCGGCTGGCGTTGTAGAGGGCCCAGATCTCCTCAGCTTGGATCCAGGGATCGGAGGAAGCGGTGGGCTCGGCCGCTTGGTGGCCTCTCTCCTCCTCCCCAGGCCCGCAGGCGGGCAACAGGGCGGCGGCACCTGCCAGGCACCAGAGGGTCAGGGCTGTGAGGTTCATCGGATCAGGTTCCCGTCAGGAGGCCGCCACAACGGCCTGGCAGGAAGTGCACTGGAGCACCTTCTTCTTCATCACCAGGAGCCACCCTAGCAGGCCACCGACGAAGGAGGAGAGGATCAGGAAGACGCTGAACCCCCCCGCCATGGCGGCGCCGATCCCGGTCCCCGCATTGGAGGCCACGACCTGCAGGTCCACCTCGTCCAGGATGCGCAGCTGCTCCTGGGAAAGGCCGGCGCGGTCGGCGGCGGTGATGGCCTGGGAGTCGACGACCTTGGTGATCAGGGCGGGCGGGATGCCCGCTCGCTGGAGCCTGTTCTCGGCGTCAACTCGAGTCTCCTCGATCGCCTCGACCGTCACCTCGCCGGTGGCGGCCAGGGTCAGGCCGCCGATCGCCATGCCCAAGATGGATGGCAGGAGGATGATGTAGCCGATGAGCACCACAACCGGGCTCATCCGGTACTTCTTCTTCCGCTTCAGCTCGCCGGTTCCACAGGTGTTGCAGGGGATCATGATGCTTGGGTTCTCGCGGATCTGGGAGGGGGTCGGCTACTCAACCGGCGGCGGCGGCGAAGGGCTTGGTCGACCCAGGGGGCCGGCCGAAATGGAAACGCAGTCGCGGAAAGGGGTGCTCGAGAGGGGCTGGGATGCACGGATAGCTGGGGTGCGTACCCACATACTACCGCAGGCGCCGATACCGGACAGGAAATTGGCCGGCGGCGGCAGGAATTTCGGCCGCCTGGTTCGCCACCCGGGCCTGTGGAAAACGCGTGGACAAGTCCGCGATCTGGCCCCGAACTGTCACCCCCAAGGCATGGAAGACAAAGGGGGAAATTGCTCTGCCGGGGCTCGCCGCCGGCGGCGGCCTGCGCCCCTTGCCCGCTCCGAGATTCCGGGAAAACGCTGGGCTTGGCCTGCCGAACCCGGTAAATAGAAACGGCCCGGCTCCCCTCACGAGGGACCGGGCCAACCGCGAGCATGGGTCTGGAGAACTTCACGCCCGCGGCTATGACCTCGAATCCTAGCCGCCCGATCTGGTCGAGCCAACCGGCTCCCGGACCCGCGGTCCAGGCTCCTGAGGAGCTGTTTCGCCACTGTGCTGGCGAAAAGGTGGCGAAGCCCACGACTCCCTCAGGACCCGTCACCCGCTTCCCGATCGGACTCCAGGGGAAGCCGGAGTGCCGCCTCCTCGAGGCTGGAGAGCGGCACCTGCGGGGGGAACACGTACCAGCGACGGAGCACCGCCGGGCTGTTCCCCATCCGCTCGCAGACCACGTGGATCGGGAGGCCGGCGTCGACCAGGCGCTGCCCGTAGGTGCGCCGGAAGCGCTGGGGCAGGAAGTGGAGGCCCGTCTCCCGGTTGAAGCGCCGGTAGGCCACCCTCAGGCGGTGCTCGGGAAGAGGGCTGAGAGTGCCCGAGGCGACGAAACCGGCCTCCTGGAGGGCCAGGGAGCCCAGGAAGGAGCCCAGGACCCCCGTCACGGGGACTTCGCGCCAGCGAGGGGCTCCGTTCCGGGTGGCGCCCTTCTGGGCTCCGGGGACCTGGATGAAGCCGCCCCGGACCATCTGGCGCTGGAGCCGCAGGTACTCCCCGCAGCGCGCGCCGGTCTGGCTGAGGACCAGGAAGGCGCGCTCGAGCAGCGGCCAACCGTCCGCGAGGGCCTCCTGGAGGGCCAGCAGCTCCTCGGCGGTGTAGCCGCGGACCTCCTCGGCGAGCGCCCCGCCGGCGGGCATCCGGTAGCCGGCCGGGTCCATCGGGTCGGCGCACCAGGTGCGCACCCCGCCGCCCAGCCCG
>CAYFPX010000051.1:0-774 GCA_964344945.1 uncultured Enterobacterales bacterium | reverse complement strand
GGGTCGTCCTCGAGGAGCTTCTCCCGGGCGGCCCAGCGAAAGAAGTTGCGGGTGTCCTTCAGGTAGGCCCGGATCGACTCCGGGGTGTAGCCGGCCTCCTCGAGGTGCCGCTCGAAGCGCAGGACGTCGGCGGTCCGGACCTGCGCGACGAATGGATCGCCGAGCAGGTCGACCAGGGATTCCCGGCGGTCGGTCCCCCTCTGGAGGACGGCGCGCCGGCGCAGGACCTGGTCCTTGGAGGGCCGGCGGGAGCTCGGGAGCTGCTCGATCGCCTCGAGGTAGGCGGCGACCGCGACGCTGAGCCGCGGCCGTGCACGGGCCACATCGGCCTCCTCGATCAGCTGGAGCAACCTGGCCCGGATCGCGTGTGCCCGCCTCGAGGGATCTCGGGTGGCGCGGCCGCCGTGCTGGACGAGCCAGTCGTTGGTGAAGGGGGCCTGGGCGCGCCGGCCGCGGTGCTGGATCCGCACGAACTGGTAGGTCCGGCCGCCCTTGCGGACCTCGTAGACGTAGGGGATCTCCGACTTCAAAGGCTTGGAAATGGCGAACCGAGGGTGAACTCCCCGCGGCGGGCGTCGCTGCATAGCGGGAAGGCCGGGCTTTCTAGTCGCTCCCTACGTCCGGTTTCTGGCCTGGAATTGGGAATTCGGAAACCCAGGGAGGCATGCCACCCGCGATGACGAGGAGTGATGCAGGATCTCCCCCAAGGGCAAGGGACTTTGCCCGAAGGGTAACGCCGGCGTATCGTCGGCGGCGCGGATGCCGCCCCTCCCC
>CAYFPX010000050.1:29630-40678 GCA_964344945.1 uncultured Enterobacterales bacterium | reverse complement strand
TGGTCGGTCCCGTGCCTCCGGTCACGTGGCGGCAGCACGCTCCCATCGGCCCGACTGGCCGACAGACGCTGAGGCGTCGGTCGACCTGACCCACCACGCGCGAGATCCGCGACCGGGGCTCGACCCACTAGGCGCGGCCGTAGGCCTCGGTCAGGGTTCGCAGGCGGACGGCCACCTCGGGGCCGGGCAGCTGCGGCGTGCGCCAGGACCAGTTGCCCTCCACGGTGCCCGGGGTGTTCATCCGGGCGTCGGCCCCCAGGTCCATCACGTCCTGGAGCGGGGCGAGGGCATCGGCGGCGATGCTCGACCAGGCCAGGCGGATCAAGTCCCAGGCGACGTCCTTGCCGTCCCGGCCGCAGTAGACCCGGTAGGCGTGGCGGCTCTTGGGGTCGGCGCTGGCGTACCAGCCGTGCACCGTGTCGTTGTCGTGGGTGCCGGTGTAGACCACCCAGCGGTCGTGGTCGTAGTTGTGGGGCAGGAAGGGGTGGTCCGGCTCGTCGCCGAAGGCGAACTGCAGGATCTTCATGCCCGGCAGGCCGTGGTCGTCCCGCAGGTCCTTCACCGGCTGGTCGATGGTGCCGAGGTCTTCGGCGATGAGGGGGACCTCGCCCAGAGCTGCGAGCAGGGCCCGCCCGGGGGCTGGCACCCACGCGCCGTTCACGGCGGTGTCCGAGCCCTGGTCGACGGCCCAGGCGGCGGACAGGCCGCGGAAGTGGTCGATCCGGACCCGGTCTACCTGCTCCAGGCAGCGGTCCAGGCGGGCCTTCCACCAGGCGAAGCCCTCGGCCTCGTGGGCGGGCCAGGCGTAGTGGGGGTTGCCCCAGAGCTGGCCCTGGGGGCTGAAGTAGTCCGGGGGCACGCCGGCGCGGCGGGTGGTGTGGCCCTGGGCGTCCAGGTGGAAGAGCTCGGGCCGCGCCCACGTGTCTGCGGAGCCGCCCGAGACGAACAGTGGGATGTCGCCGAGCAGCTCGATGCCGCGCTGGTGGGCGGCCCGGCGCAGGGTCTGCCACTGGCGGTCGAAGAGGCGCTGCAGCGCGAGCTCGGTGCGCAGGGCGTCCTGGTGGTCGGCCCGGGCGGCCGCCAGGGCTGCGGACTCTCGGCGGCGCAGGGGGGCGGGCCAGGTGGTCGGGTCCCCGTGGGTGTCCCGCACGGCGGCGAACAGGGCCCAGTCGGCGGCCCAGGGGCGCTCGGCGGTCCAGCGGGCCATGCCGTCGGGGTCCTTGACCCACAGCGCGCGGGCGGCGCGGTGCAGCAGGGGCTGCTTCCACTGCAGCACCGTCTCCCAGTCCACCCGGTGGGTGGGCTCCGGGGCCGCGACCGGGTCGAGCAGGCCGTCCTGGACCAGCAGCTCGAGGGACAGGTAGGCGGACTCGGCGGCGAAGGCCGATGGACTGGCGTAGGGGCTGTGGCCGGGGCCCAGGGCGTTGAGCGGGAGGACCTGCCAGACTCGCTGGCCGGCGTGCTGGAGCCAGTCGAGCCAGGCGTGGGCGGCCGGCCCCAGGTCCCCGATCGGTCCGGGGGAGGGCAGGGAGCTCACGTGGACCAGGATGCCGCTGCGTCGCATGGGCCGGGCCTGTACTGCGCTGGCCCGTGGGTGCAAGGCACGGTTACGTGCCGGACCCCGTCTTCAGAGGAGGCCGTCATGGCCAAGAGCCGTTCCGCCCGCAAGACCGCCAAGCTCGTCGCCAAGCGCCGCCGTGAGCGCGTCCGCCGCACCACCCGGGCGGCCAAGAACCGCAACGGCCGGCTGAAGCTGGTCAAGGGCAAGGCGGGCAAGTGATCCGGCTCGCCGCCGTCCTGGCGGCTGCTGGACTCGCCGCGTGCTCCGGCACCACCACGGGCGACGACACCTCGGACTGCGAGGCCTGGACCTGCACGTCCGAGGTCACGATCACCTTCGCCGACGGCCGCTCCGACTTCCAGCTCGGCCTCTCGGGCTCGGGCTTTGCCAACTACAACATCGCCTGCCCGAGCGGCCCCTCCGCTGGCGGCCCGGCCGGCTCCGAGCACGAGTGCATCGACGGCGGGCTGGTCGTGCGTTGGCCGGAGCGGGCGTTTCCGGACAGCTTCGAGGTCATCGTCGACAACGGCGACGCGGTCACGTACACGCCGGAGTGGACCGAGCAGGCCTACTGCACGCTGACCTGCACCTCGGGCGCCTTCGAGATCGAGTAGTGGCGGTCCCGGTCCACGTCGTCTCCGGCTTCCTGGGGGCGGGCAAGACCACGCTCCTGGTCGAGCAGCTCCGCCAGCGCGGAGACACCGAGCGCTGCGCGGTCCTGGTCAACGACTTCGGCGAGGCCCGCTTCGACGCCGATCGATTCGCCGGCTCGGTGCCGGTCCGCGACATCCCGGGGGGCTGCATCTGCTGCACGGCGCCAGAGGCCCTGGCGCCGACCTTGTCCCAGCTGCTGGCGGCGGAGCAGCCGGACCGGGTGTTCATCGAGGCGACGGGCCTCGCACGGCCTGCGGACATCGTCGACACCCTGTCCCGGGCGGGCTTCGGCGACCGCATCGCGCTGGCGCCGGTGGTGGTGGTGGTCGACCCGGATCGGCTGCTGCCGGAGCCGCCGGTCCTGCTGCTGGACCAGGTGGACGCAGCGGGGGTGCTCATCGCCAGCCGGGCGGACACCGCTTCGGCCGAGGGGCTGGCCGCCTTCGACGCGCTGGTCGACGGGCACTATCCGCCGGTGCTGGGGAGCTGGCGGGTCGAGGCGGGGGCCGCGCCGACCGAGGTCTTCGACGTCCGGCCCCAGGTCGAGACCGTGGTCTGGCGCCCGGTGCGCGAGGGCCTGTCGACCGAGGGCTGGCAGGCGGCGAGTCGCGCGTGGGGCGCCGGCGTCGTGTTCGACATGGGCGGTCTCGAGGCCGCGCTGCGGGACACGGCGGTGGAGCGGGTGAAGGGAGTCTTCCACACCGACATCGGCTGGTACCGCCTGGAGCGGGCCGGTGGCGCGGTCGAGGCCGTGCCGGACCCGGGTCGCACGGCATCGCGGGTGGACGTGATCGGCCAGGAGGGTGTGGACGCCCTGATCCTGGCCCTCGACACCGCCAGGTACACAGCGCCGCCCGAGGGCCAGGTCCCGGTGGTCCGGCTGGTGGATCCTGGCGGGTACACGGTCGAGCTGACCCGGGAGGCTCTGGCTGCGCTGCCCGGCCAGGTCCCCGATGTCGCTGCGGTGGTTCCCGGGCGGTCGGGTGCCGGGGTGTGGCTGCGGGAGGTGCTCGCTCTCGGTGCGCCGCCTGCCGGGTCCCGGTTCATCCTGGTCGCCTCGGACGGCATGACCACGGAGCCGACTGCCCTCGAGGGTGCTGGAGAGGCTGTGCTGGTGCATGGTCTCGGCGGGGAGGGCTTGCCCGGGAACAAGGGCGGCCCGTTCCGGATCCTCGTTCCTCCGGAGGAGGGGCGGAGCGCCTGCGCGAACGTGAAGAAGCTGGCGCGGGTGTTGATCCAGGCGCCGTAGGGCTCCGGCCGGACGGAGCCGGGTCTCGCCGGAGGCCGCCCGGCAGCCCCGGAGTGAACGTTCGTCCCGCGGGGCAGCCCCGGGGTGAACGTTCGTCCGGGCCCCTACGGGAGGCGCAAGAGGGGGTCGAAGGTTCGAATTCCCCACGTCTTGTCGCTGTCTCGGGCTGTCTGGTCGGGCCTCGAGGCGGCGAGACGAACGTCTACCCCGGGGCTGCCGGTGGGGACGAACGTTCGACCCGGGGCTGCCGGCCTCGTCATCGGGAAAGAGCTCACTGGGTGTGTTCAAGTCCTCCTGTCGCAGCGACGGGAGGACTTGCAGACACCCAGTCAGTCCCCCAGCCCGACCAGCCACACGTCGAACACCAGGTCCGCATTCGGCGGGATTCGCCCCCCAGCCCGAAGAGGGTGCCGCCGTCGGCCAGCCAGCCGTGGTAGTGCACCTTCACCGTCTGGCCCTTCACGGGCTTGGGACCTGTGCCGACCTCGGTGGTCACGATGGTCAGCCCGGACTCCAGGGTCTGGGTGTTGGACTCGTCGATGTCCGGGACGCCGTCGCCCGGCACGGCCCAGCCACCGCTGGTGCTGGCGGGGGCGGGCTTCTTCGCCGCGGCCTCGGCCGGCGCCGCCTTCTGCTCGGCGGCCGCCGGGGCCTCGGTCTTCGCGGGCTCGGTGGGCGCCTCGCCACAGGCGAGCAGGAGCAGGGTCAGGGCAGTCGTCATGAGGCCTCCGTTCAGAGGCCCCCGACTACTCCGTCTGCACGCCGGTGTCGCCCTCCTGGTCCGTGATGACGAACTCCACACGCCGGTTCCGGGCCTTGCCCGCCGACGTGTTGTTCGACTCGATGGGGTTGGCCTCGCCGTAGCCGACCGGGTTCATCCGGGCCGCCGAGATGCCCTTGTCCACCAGGTACTGCACGACCGCCTCGGCGCGGGCCTGGCTCAGGGCCAGGTTGTCCTCGTCGGTGCCGTCGGAGTCGGTGTGACCGGCGACCTCGACCATCTTGATGCGGTCGACCGTGGACATCACCTGGGCGACCTCGTCCAGGATGTCGAAGCTCTTCTCCTTGATCGTGGCCTTGTTCACGTCGAAGTAGACCTTCTCCAGGATGACGATGGCCTCCTCGGTCACCTGGACCTTCTGGGGGCAGCCGTCGCCGTCCGCCGGGCCCCACTCGTCGGGGCAGGCGTCGTCGTCGTCGAGCAGGGAGTCCTCGTCCCGGTCCGGGCAGCCTCGCCAGTTGCCGGGCACGTCGGGGCACTGGTCGTCTTCGGCGTCGAGGAAGCCGTCGCCGTCGTGGTCCGGATCCGGGCAGCCGTCGTCGTCCTCGAACTCGTCGCGGTCCTCGGGCTCCAGGGGGCAGGCGTCGTCCACGTCCTCGACACCGTCGCCGTCGTTGTCCGGATCGGGCACGCCGTCGGTGTCCTCGAAGTCGTCCGGGTCCTCCGGCTCCATGGGCGCACCGTCGTCGACGTCGGGCACGCCATCGCCGTCGTTGTCCGGGTCCGGGCAGCCGTCGTCGTCCTCGAAGCCGTCCGGGTCCTCGGGACCATCGACGCAGGCGTCCACGTCGTCCATCAGACCGTCGCCGTCCGTGTCGACCAGCTTGGCGGGCTTCTCGCCCCCGAAGCGCAGGGTCAGGCCCACCGTCCACTCGAAGTCGCTGAACACGTCGGCCCGGTCCCCGATGCGCTCGGTGCCGATGTTCAACATGTAGCGGAGGTCGGTGCGCAGCAGCAGCCGGTGGTTGACCTCGAAGAACAGGCCGGGGCCGGCATTCAGCATGAAGTCCAAGTCGGGGTTCTCGAAGTTGTCGACCTGACCTTCGCCCTTGGCCTCGCCGGCCTCGCCGGCCTCGCGGTCGACCTTGGTGCGGATGGCGCCGGGTCCCGCGGCGATGAAGGGCTGGATGCGCTTGTCGGGCAGCACGTTGTAGAGCACGTTCACCCGCGGGGTGAGCCCCCAGTACGGGTTGCCGAAGCGCCGGGTCACGCCCTTGGCGACGCCGAAGTCGATCTCTGCCCCCCAGTGGGGCTTCACCCAGGTCCCCAGCCGAGGCACGAAGGTCCAGGTCGACGCGATGGTCTCCGCCGGCAGGGTCCAGAAGTAGCCGGCCGCCAAGGAGACGGTGACGGGCGGCGGCGCGGCGTGCGCCACCGGCACTGTCGCGAGGGCGGCGAGGAGCGTGAGCATCGTGACTCCCGGGAGCGGAGCGAATCCCGTCATGGGGATACCACTCCCTGGACGACTGGGCGCGAGGAAGCGAGCCGAGGGTTGAGGGTGATGTCGTGAAGGCATGGAAGGACGGGGCTCTCGGGGTCCAGGTGGACGCCCGCCGGCTAGGCGACGTGCAGGCGCTCCTGACGGGGCGAGAGATGGCGGAGGCGCTCCGGGCGCTCGACGAGCTGGAGCGCGGCGCGGTCGCGAACCGCGACGAGGGGCGTCGGGTCGGCCACTTCTGGCTCCGGAGACCCGAGCTGGCGCCGGACGGCCTGGGCGAGACCATCCAGCGGACCCGGGCACACATCGCCGCGCTCGCCTCCGAGGTGCATGCCGGCGGACGCTTCGACACCGTGCTGCAGGTGGGCATCGGCGGCTCTGCCCTGGGACCCCAGCTGCTCGCAGACGCCCTCGACGGCGACGGCCTGGCGCTGGCCTTCCTCGACAACACCGACCCCAACGGCATCGAGCGCACCCTCGCTCGCCTGGACCTCGCCCGGACCCTGGTGCTGGTGGTGTCCAAGTCCGGGGGCACCAAGGAGACCCGCAACGGCATGGCCGAGGTGCGGGCGGCCTGCGAGCGCCAGGGCCTGGACTTCCCCGAGCGGGCGATCGCGGTGACCTGCGCCGGCTCCACGCTCGATCGCCTCGCCGAAGGCCAGGGCTGGCTCGCTCGGGTGCCCCTCTGGGACTGGGTCGGCGGTCGCTTCTCGGTGACCAGCGCCGTGGGCCTGCTCCCCGCCGCCCTGGCGGGGCTGGACGTGGACGGTCTGCTCGCGGGGGCCGCGGCCATGGACGCCGCCGGGCGCCGACCTGCGGAGGACAACCCGGCCGCCCTGCTCGCCGCCTGCTGGTTCCACGCCGCCGAAGGCCACGCCCGGCGAGCCATGGTGGTGCTGCCCTACAGGGACCGCCTGGTCCTGATGCCCCGCTACCTGCAGCAGCTCGTGATGGAGTCCCTGGGCAAGCGCCTCGACCGCCAGGGCCGCGCGGTTCACCAGGGCCTCACCGTCTACGGCAACAAGGGCTCCACCGACCAGCACGCCTACGTGCAGCAGCTCCGCGACGGCCCCGACGACCACTTCGTCGTGTTCGTGACCACGGTCGAGGACGACCGGAGCACCCCGGCTCCCGAGGTGGAGCCCGGCGTCACCAGCGCCGACTACCTGCGGGGCTTCCTGATGGGCACCCGACGGGCACTGACCGAGACGGGCCACCCCAGCCTGACCCTGGTGCTGCGCCGTCTCGACGCCTTCCACCTGGGTGCGCTCATCGCCCTGCACGAGCGGGCGGTGGGGCTGTACGCCGAGCTGGTGGACGTCAACGCCTACCACCAGCCAGGGGTCGAGGCCGGCAAGCTGGCCGCAGCGGAGGTCCTGGCGCTCCAGGCGCGGCTGGTCGCTGGCGAGGACCCCGGGGACGCCCCGGAGGACGACGTGGACCTGCTGCGAGAGGTCCTACTCGCGCGAGCGCAGACCTGAGGCGTTGAGCTGGCCCCAGATCCGGGAGGACAGCTGCTGGGCCTCCAGCACGACCCGCCCGCGCCCCCGGTGCGCGATCCGGGCCTGCAGGCTGACGGTGGCGCCGGTGGGCAGGCTGAGGTGCAGGGCGAGCCAGGTCCCGACAGGGGTCTGGAAGGTGTCCGCCAGCACGACCTGGAGCCGGCCGTAGCTGGCCTGGGCGCTGCGCAGGAAGTGCTCCTGGTCCCAGAACCGGACGAAGAGCTCCGGGGGTGGGCCTGCGGTCACGGTGACGTGGGCGAGCTCCTGGCGGCGCAGACCGGCCTGGCTGGTGGGCCGGCGCTTGTTGCGCCGCTCGGGTTCGAAGCCCTTGGGGATCGCCTGGGGGGGTGGCTTCCGCGGGGGCAGGCGGCGGCGGGCCCGCGTGGACGGCACGTGCCGCGCGGCGGGCTTGGGGATGCGACGACGGGTGGTCGCGGAGCTCACGCTCAGCTCGATGTCGCCGGCGCCGCCGGAGCGGGGGTTCACCACCTCGAGCAGGGCCTTGAAGGCCTTGGAGGTCCTTGGCGGCAGGGTCAGCGTGCACATGTGCAGCGCCTGGTCCGGGCCATCGGCCTGGGGCTGCATCCGGCTGATCAGCACCGTCGCCAGCAGGTTCACGCGCTGGACTCCGAAGAGCAGGGTCAGGGCGAATTCCGAGCCCGGGCGCAGGCGCTCGTTCAGCAGCAGGTGGGCGCTCTCGTGCTCCAGCCACAGGGCGCGACCGTGGAGCTGGGTGCCCTGGACGCGCACGAGCGCCCGGACCTCGTGGGCGAGCTGCAGTCCCAGGGCGGGGGCGGTGGCGGCCATCGACGTCCTCCCTTCCCTGAACGGATCCTCGGGGCGGGGCCTTGACCTGAATGGGCCCTCGGCTGGGGGGACCCCGCCGGGCGGTAGAATTCGGGTGTCGGGACCGGGGAACCCGCGAAGGCGGATCCCAGGATCATCCAGCGGCCCTCCGGTCCCGAGGCAGGTCCCGAGATCCCCCCTTCGCCCCCCCGGAATTGCGCCCCCATCCCCTTCCGTGATCGCGACACGAAACTGTCACGGAACCGCGTCGCCCCCGAGCCCCACCCCTCCATAGAGCCAGCGCCACCCTCCAGAATCGGAGCCCTGCCGATGTCCGTCTCCGCCCGCTTCGCAGCCATCGCCGCAGCCACCGGCCGCACCCCCCGTACCTTCGACAGGCAGGTGGACGGGCAGCCCGTCTCCCGCGTCGTCGACTACTACGGGGTCAACACCTTCACGCTCGAGAAGATGGGCGAGAAGATCCCGCGGAGCGTGGTCGAGCAGCTGACCAACGCCATCGCCCACGGCGACAAGCTCGACAGCAGCGTCGCCGAGCACGTGGCCCAGGCGGTCAAGGACTGGGCCACCAGCCGCGGCGCCACCCACTTCTGCCACTGGTTCCAGCCGATGACCGGCGCCACGGCCGAGAAGCACGACGCCTTCCTCGACTTCGACAAGGCCGGCCGGCCCATCGACAAGTTCACCGGCTCCATGCTCATCCAGTCCGAGCCGGACGCCTCGAGCTTCCCCAGCGGCGGCATGCGGACCACCTTCGAGGCCCGCGGCTACACCGCCTGGGACCCGACCACGCCGATGTTCCTGATGGAGACCGAGAACGGCAAGACCCTGTGCATCCCGTCGGTCTTCGTCTCCTACACCGGCCACGTCCTGGACAAGAAGAGCCAGGTCCTGCGCTCCCAGGAGGCGGTGAACGCCCAGGCCCAGAAGCTCCTGGCCGCTCTCGGTGAGACCACCCCCTACGTGGTGCCCACCCTGGGCTGCGAGCAGGAGTACTTCCTGCTGGATCGCGCCTACTACGCCCTGCGCCCGGACATCGCGCTGGCGAACCGCTCCCTGGTCGGCGCCGAGCCGCCCAAGGGCCAGAGCCTGGACGACCACTACTTCGGCGCCATCCCGGCCCGGGCCCAGGCGTTCATGCAGGAGGTCGAATTCGAGCTCTACAAGCTCGGCGTGCCCGCCAAGACCCGCCACAACGAGGTCGCCCCCAGCCAGTTCGAGCTGGCCCAGATCTTCACCGACGCCAGCATCGCCGTGGACCACAACCACCTGATCATGGAGGTCCTGCGCAAGGTCGCGGCCCGTCACGACTTCCGGTGCCTGCTCCACGAGAAGCCCTACGCCCGGGTCAACGGCTCCGGCAAGCACGCCAACTGGTCCCTGCGGACCGCCGAGAACGAGAACCTGCTCGAGCCCGGCAACAACCCGCACGACAACCTGCGCTTCCTGGCGGTCCTCGCCTCCACGATGCTCGGCGTGCACCGCTACGCCGGCCTGCTCCGCTCCAGCGTCGCCCACCACGGCAACGACTTCCGCCTGGGCGCCAACGAGGCTCCCCCGGCCATCATCTCCATCTTCCTGGGCGACACGCTCACGAAGATCGTCGGCGCCATCTGCGACGGCACGGTGCTGGACAGCGACGCCACCCAGGCCCTCATCGAGCTTGGCGTCAACAAGCTGCCCGACGTCGCCAAGGACAACACCGACCGCAACCGGACCAGCCCGTTCGCCTTCACCGGCAACAAGTTCGAGTTCCGGGCCGTCGGCTCCAGCCAGACTCCAGCCATCCCGGTCTGCGACCTCAACACCGCGGTCGCCGAGGGCATGAGCCAGCTGGTCACCTGGATCGAGGAGCTCGGCGGCGGCGAGGAGGCCGTGCTCAAGGCCGTGCAGAAGGCTCTGATCGAGTCCAAGCCCACCCGGTTCGAGGGCGACGGCTACTCCCAGGACTGGATCGACGAGGCCCACAGCCGCGGCCTGAAGAACCTGCGCACGGCGCCCGAGGCCCTCGAGGAGCTCAAGGACGACCTCAACATCGGCCTCTACGTCAAGCACGGGGTGCTCTCCGCCCCGGAGGTCACCGCCCGCTACAACGTGCGCACCGAGCAGTACGTCACCGCCGTGACCATCGAGTCCGACATCCTCAAGGGCCTGATCGACACCCAGATCATGCCGGCGGCCCTCGACGAGCGCATGGCGCTGGCCGAGGCGGTGGGCAAGGTGCTCGACCTGGAGGCCAAGGGCCTGCGGGTGGACGCCAGCGTCGAGCGCGACCGCTTCGAGGCCCTGACCCGCCTGGTCAAGGACCTCAAGGACGCCCGCGGCGGCCTGGACGACGCCCTGGACCGGGTCCACGGCTCCTCCAACGAGGCCCTCACCTGTGCCCGTCACGTGGTCCCGGCCATCGAGACCGTGCGCGAGGCCGTCGACAAGCTCGAGGGCCTGGTGGCCGACAGCCGCTGGCCGCTCCCGAAGTACAGCGAGATGCTCTTCCTGCAGTAGCGCCGATCCGGAGAGTCGGTCAGGCGGTCTCCCGTCGTCGGCAGACCACCTCGGACCACGATGCCTGCGCCGGGCTCGGTCCGACCCCCTGACCGCCTCTCCAGCTGATGCTGACGCTGAAGGGCGCCCCTGGCCAGACCGGTCAGGGGCGCCCTGCCGCTCTGTCGGGTGCGGGCTCCGCGGTAGCGTGGGGCGTGTCAGGCTGGACCCGCAACGACGTGCTCGGTCTGTGCCTCGGAGTGCTGGCAGCGGGCTGGGTGACGATGGTGGCCCTGGCGACCCCGGTGCCGGCTTCGGACCTGCCGACCTATCTGGCGCTGGCCC
Source organism: uncultured Enterobacterales bacterium (assembly GCA_964344945.1). GTDB lineage: Bacteria > Myxococcota_A > UBA796 > UBA796 > CAJQPC01 > CAYFPX01. The sequence continues at coordinate 29,863 of CAYFPX010000050.1, read as the reverse complement.
GGGAGGGGGTCTGGGACACGGACCTGTGGACCGACGAGGCCGGGGCGGTCTTCGTCAACGCCACGCTGGGGTACCAGCGGCTCTGTTGGGGCTTGTTTCGGCTGGGGGGCTGGCCGGTCCTGGTGGCGCTGCATGGGCTGGCGATCGGGGTGGCCCTCTGCGGGGCGGTGGGGCTCGGGTGGTCTCGCGGACGCGGGCGGGGTGCGGCGGTGGGGGGGGTGCTGGCGGCGGCG
>CAYFPX010000050.1:0-29610 GCA_964344945.1 uncultured Enterobacterales bacterium | reverse complement strand
TGGGGTTGTTGGTGGCCCGGCACCGGGGTGTGCGTTCGCTCGTGGCGTGGGCGCTGCTGCTGGGGGTGTGGGCGAACCTCCACGGCAGCTTCCTGGTGGGGCTGGGCCTGGCGGGGTGCGCCAGCCTGCGGGTCGAGCGGCGGGCGGTGCTGCCGGTGGCGCTGCTGGGCAGCCTGGCCACGCCCTGGGGGGTGGCGCTGTTCGTCTATGCCTGGGACAACAGCAGTCGTCCGGCGGCCCGGGGGCTGGCCGAGTGGGGTCGCCCGGGGCTCGACGCCGTCGGGCTGCGGCTCTGGCCGGTGTTGGTCTGGCTGGGGTGGCGGATCTGGCGAGCGCGGCCGCCGCTGTGGGAGGGGGTGCGGGTGGGGGGTCGGGGGCTGGTGGCCGGCACGGGGGGGGGGGACGCGGCCTGGGTCGGGGTGGTGGCCGGGCCGCTGGCGGCGGGCTGGTTGGCGGCCGACGGCTCCGAGGAGGCGCCGGCCGGGTGGCGCTGGCTGCTTCGGGGAGCTCTGGGGTTGGTGGCGGTCGGGTCGGTGCGCTTCCTGCCCTGGGTGGCGGGTCCGCCGGTGCCGAGTCGGGGAGGGGAGGGGTGGCTCGAGGGGCAGGCGCCGGTGGAGGCGGTGGAGTCCTTCGCTGGCTGGCTGACGCCGACGCGTCTGTGCGTGCCCTTTGCGCAGGGGGGCCTGGTCCGCTGGAAGCTGGGCCCTGGCTGGACCGTGCCCGCCGACGTGCGGGTCTGGCTGCCAGGCGAGGAGGCCTGGGCGGCGTATCTGCTGACGCGCGCCGAGGTGGGGGAGTGCCCGCTGCTCATCGACCGGGAGCGGGAGCCGCACCTGGAGGCGGCGACGGCGGGGTGGCGGGAGCTGTACCGGGACGAGCGCTGGAGCGCACGGGTGACGCGGGGCCATGGGGGGTGGGTGCGGTGAGGGTGCCAGTGAGGGCGGGTCAACCCAGGTAGCCCGCGACTGAGGACGGGAAATGCCTGGGACTGCGAGAGCAAGTCCAGCGCCGCCACCTGGGTCACGTCGCCCTCTCGCGCCAGGGTCCGCCAGGGCGCGGCGCCCGGCAGGATCGCCACCATGTGACGCCTCACGGTCTGGGACTCCACCCCCAGCACGCGGGCCAGCTCGCCCTGCTGGCCGAAGCTCGCGGCCACGTCGCGGGCGAAGCGGTCGAGGCCCTGCTGGGCCTGGACATCCCGGGGGGCGTGGCCGGCCAGGCGCGACTGCAGCGCCCGCCAGGCGGTGGCAAAGGCGGCGTGATCGGCCACGGGCAGCGAAGACCCCACCGCCGGCCGCTCGAAGGGCACCCGGGTCTGGAGGGTCGCGTGCAGCAGCCGGGCCACGCGCTGGATCGCAGGCCGAAGCACCCCGGGGAAGGGCTGGGGCCCCGGCCCGGCCCCGAGCTCGGCGGGCGCGTCCACCAGGACCAGGGCCAGACGACGATCTCCCAGGGCCGTCACCGGCTGCTTGAGGAAGGTCACCGGCGAAGGGCCCACACCCACCAGCTCGCCGATGATGGCCTGGGACTCGAAGAGCCAGGCCTCCCCCAGTCCCCGGCGAGGGTCTGGATCGAGCAGGGCCGCGGACAGGGCCTCTGCGCCGGCGGTGTCGACGCTCCTCTCCAACGCGCTGGCCAACAGCACGGCCTCGTCGCTGCCGACCGCCTGCTGGACCAGCGCCGCACAGCGGGCCTGGGTGAAGGTCTGGAGCAGCTGCACCAGTCGCACCGGTCCGCCATGGACCAGGGCGCTGACCGCCGCTTCGAAGAGCCGATCCGACAGCGCCTGCTCCTCCTGGCGCATGCGCCGCTGGAGCAGCGCACCCAGCTCCGGCGCCCAGCGATCCAGCGCCCGCAGCTCGTGGTGTCCATAGGGCGCTGGGGGCGCCCCCGGTGGATCGAGCAGGGCACACCGGACCCGGCCCTGGACCTTCAGCACGCCGTGACCACCGCCGGGGGCGAGACGGTAGCGCCGCCGGGCCTCGAAGGGCACGCCGACGCCCGTGGTGCGGTCCGGGTCGGCCCGCCAGAAGCGGGGATCCAGTGGCACCGCCGCGTAGGCCCAGGGCCCCTGCAGCGGGTCCGGGACCCCGGCCGCCCCCGCGACCAGCGCCGGCTCGAGCGCCGCATCGCTCGGGTAGAAGCCCGCCTGGCGGTCCGCGACCCGCTGGTCCTCGGGGCGCCCCACCGGCCCATGAGGAGCCCCGGGCCCCTGGATGCCGAAGACGCGGCAGGCCTCCTGCATCGCGGCCCCGTCGGCCAGGTGGAACGCCCGGGTGCCGCGCTGCTCCGCCACCCGGGCGGGCGCGGTGCAGAACCGCAAGCTCAGGCCGCGCTCCGCCGCCCCCAAGGTCCGGCTCCGACCGCCGCTCACGAAGCCCACCTGGCCGATCCGCCCGACGTGGGTCCGGCTGGTGTCGGGCATCGCCAGCATGGTCACCGGGGCCTCGACCGCCGCCGCGACCCCAGCCAGCAGGTGGTCCGCCGAGCGGGCCAGGCGGTCGAGCACCTCGGCCTGGTTCGCGGCCGCCGGCAGCCGAAGGTCCACCGGGAAGTGCTGGCGGGCGATGGCGTCGAGGGTCTCCTTGGAGCGTGCCCGCCAGGTGAGCCAGTACTGCCGCACCACCGAGGCGGTGAGCGCTGGCAGCTCGCCGAGCAGGGCCTCCCGCATCCCCTCGGCCAGACCCTCCAGCAGCAGCACCCCGACCCGCAGGCCACCGCGGTCGGTGTGGAAGGCGAGGGCCGCACGGCCCGGGCCCTGCCAGGCCTGCCAGGAGGATCGCGGCGGCCCGTCGTAGGCCCGGCCGTCGCCCCGGGCGTCAGGCGCCGCGGACCGCACCCCACACCACCAGCGCAGGAGCTCGCCGGTGCCCCCGACCCCGGCCCGCAGCGGCACGCAGCGAGGGGGCAGCGGTCGGGCCAGCGCCGCCGGATCCAGGGGCCGCCCCGGCGCCAGGCCAGACCCCCTCAGCCAGCGCAGCGCGGCCTTCCGGTCCCGGTGCACGAAGAGCGCCTGGCCCTCCGCCCCCAACACACCCTCGAGACGCCGGGCCGTCGCGGCCGGATCGAGCAGACCACCGCCCAGGGCCTCTGTCAGGTCGGATCGCAGGGCGTGCACGGCGGCGGCGTCTTGCAGGCGCATCGGCCCTCCTCCCGCCCCGTGCTGTCGATGACCGGTCATTCACCGGTCATGAGGATTCACAGCTTATCAGCTCGGGTCGGTGGATCCAGACCCCGACCGAGCCCGGGCGTTCCCCCAGCCGAGCCCTGCACCATCCGCCGACACCGGACGGCCCCGGATCCCAGCCACCGCGCGGGCGATCTCGGCCAGCAGCGCGGGCTCGTTGCGTCCGCCCCGCCGGGAGGCCGGCGGCTGGTCCGGCGCATCCGTCTCCAACAGGAGCCGATCGTCGGGCACCGCCAGCAGCGCGGCCCGCGGACGCTTCGCCCCCGGCCAGGTCACCGGCCCCCCGAAGGACAGGTGCAGTCCCAGCGCCAGGTACCGCGGCACGAGCTCCGCCGGGCCCGAGTAGCCATGCACCAGCCCCCGCAGCGGACCGTGGGCCTCCAGGGTCTCGAGCAGGGTGCCGTGGGCACGGACGCAGTGCAGCACCACCGGCAGGTCCAGCGATCCCGCGATCGCCAGGTGGGCCCGGGTGAGCGCGACCTGCTCCGCCAGAGGCACCGGACTGCGCCGGTCGAGCCCCGTCTCGCCGACGCACACAGCGCCGTCGTACACGAGTCGCTGGGGCAGCTCGGCCAGGGCCTCGCGGATGACACCCCCCGAGAGCCGCTCCAGCGCCTCGGGGTGCAGCCCATAGCCCACCTGGACCTCGGGGAAGCGAGCCCGCAGCCCCGGCAGGCGCCGCCACCGCTCGGGGGCCACGCCCGGCACCACCAGGCCGGTGATCCCGGCGGCCCGGGCCCTGTCCATCACCGCGTCGCGGTCACCGTCGAAGCGGGGGTCGTCGAGATGGCAGTGGGCATCCAGCACGTCGCGGAGTGTACGGAACCATCGCCGCGAGGTCCCGTCCGGTCGGGTGCTGTCACGAAGCGTAGCCGAGCTGCCCTGGCGCGAGCTGCGCACGAGAGGGTGGGCCATCCCCAGGAGGTCCCATGTTCCCAGCTCACCCTGCCAGCCCGCGCAGCACCGTCCAGACCCCCTTCCCCGACCGGGAGCACGCCGGCCGCCTGCTCGCCGCGAAGTTGATCCGCTACCAGGCCGCGATGCCCCTGGTCCTGGCGGTCCCCGAGGGCGGCTACGCCGTGGGCCGCCCCATCGCCCAGGCCCTCTTCGCCGAGCTCCACTGCATCGGGGAGTGGGACGGCGGCGAGTCCGCGGTCTTCGCCGCCGACGTGGGCCGCTTCCGCGAGCGCCTGGGCGGCCGCCGGGGTCGACGCTTCGCCGGCCGCGGCCACGCCCGCATCGAGCAGGCCGAGCGCGCCCGCATGGCTCTCGACGGGATCCCCTCCCCACGAAATCGGGTGGTGATCGTGGTCGAGGACGGCCTGTCCCCGGACCACGAGCTCCAGGGCCTGGTCGATGCCCTGCGCGACGCCGGCGCGGACAAGGTGATCGTGGTCGCCCCCGTGCTGCCGATGATCGTCGCCGAAGCCCTCAGCGGCGCCGCGGACGAGGTGATCGCCCTGACCCTGCCCCGCGTCTTCGGCACCGCCGACCGCTGGTACGACCACGACCCGGACAGCATCAGCGGGACGAGCATGCCGATCCGCTGAGCCCCGTGCAGCCGCCCCGGCTGCTCACGCAGTAGGCTGCTGGCGTGTTGGGGATCTGGCTGCTGTCGTGCCTCTGGATCGACGAGGACGACTTCGGGCGGCGCCAGGACGCCACCCCGGTCGGTGACCAGGACGCCGACGGCGTCCCGACCGAGCAGGACTGCGACGACAGCGACCCCGACGTCGGGGCCGCCGGCGACTGGTACGTGGACAGCGACGAAGACGGCTTCGGCGACGCCTCCAAGGTGATCCAGACCTGCGATCCCGACGAGACGCTGGTCCAGGACAACACGGACTGCGACGACAGCGACGGCGATGCCTGGCCCGGGGCCGAGGAGCACTGCAACGGCACCGACGACGACTGCGACGGTGCCTTCGACGAAGGCGACCTGCCCGAAGAAGAGCTGACCCTCGCTTGGATCGACGAAGACGGCGACACCTATGGCGTCGATGGCACCGAGGAGGCGCTCTGCCTGAGCGACACCGCCGGCTACGCCCTCCAAGGGGGCGACTGCGACGACACCGACGACGCTGTCTGGCCAGGCGCCCCGGAGTCCTGCGGTCTCGGTGACCTCGACTGCAGCGGCGACTGGGCGGTGTGTGCGCCCGACGGCACGATCGACGAGTACCCGGTGACGGTCTTCGGGACCGGGGTCGGCGGGGTGGGCGGGGTCGTCGCGGCCGGCGACTTCAACGGCGACGGCTGGCTGGACCTGGCCCTGGGCGTGCCGGAGATGAAGAGCGGCGACGGCGGTGCCGTGGTCCTGCCGGGTCCGCTCGCCGAAGACGTGGATCTGGCGGTGGCCAAGGCGGACCAGGCCCGGGCCTACACCGGCGACGCAAGCTCCAAGACGGGCAATGCCCTGGCGGTCGGTGACCTGGTGGGCGAGGACGGCCTCGTCGACCTGGTCATCGCCGCGGGGGGCAACGCGTCTTCGACCGAGGGGGCCTGGGTGCTGTCCGGGACCCCCCTCGGGGGCGAGCTCAACGAGCGGGCCCTGGCCGTGCCCCTGAGCATCCCGGAGCTGGGGGACTCGGCGGCCGCCGGCGATGTCGATGGCGACGGCATCGCGGACCTCGTGCTGGGCTCCCGGGTCGGCTCCTTGAACAAGGAGGGCGGGATCACCCTCTTCCAAGGCCCGCTGCAGGACCCCATCCAAGACGGCACGGGCATGGGCTTCAGCAACTTCGAGATGTGGGGCGCAGCGCTCGCCATCGGCGATCTGGACGGCGACGGCTACGGAGACCTGGCCGTCGGCGCCCCAGACCTCGACGACGCCAACGGGGCCGGCCGGGTCGAGGTCTACGTGGACATCGACTTCTCCACCCCCGGCGTCTTCGATCCCGCCGGCGTGTTCAGCGGCGCCCCGGGCCAGTTCGCCGGCGAGACCCTGGCGGTCCTGGAGCCCGGCAACGCCATCCAGTACGGCTGGCTCATGGTCGGCGCCCCCGCCAGCGAGGACAGCTCCGGCCAGGACGCCGAGGTCGGCCAGGTCTGGGCCTGGCAATTCGAGGAAGGCACCGAGTCCGCGCAGACGGTCGCTCTCATGGGGCCCAGCGGAGGGGCCCGCCTGGGCACCGCGGTGTGCGTGCCCGGGGATCTGGACGCCAACGGGTACACCGACCTGCTCCTCAGCCTGCCCGGCGTGCAGGCTCAGAGCGGCGAGGTGCGCTATCTCGGCAAGGCCAGGAACCTCCCCCGCACCGCGGATGCCACCTTCGGCGGCCCGAGTAGCGGACAGGTCGGCAGCGCACTCTGGTGCACCGGAGACCTGACCGGGGACGGCGGCCAGGACATCGCGATCGGTGCCCCCAGCGCCGACGGTGGCTCAGGCCGCGTGCTGATCCACACCGGGACGCTGTAGGCTCAGCCCCGCACGGGGGCTCTCATCGCACACGACGACGCCGGCTCGGTCCCGCTCGAGCCCCTGGGCAAGGGCGCCATGGGCGAGGTCTTCCTGGCCGAGGACCCCCGGCTCCAGCGCAAGGTCGCGCTCAAGACCCTGCGGCCCAAGCTGGCCGGCAACCCGGCGGTGGTCGAGCGCTTCCTGCGCGAGGTGCGGGTGACCGCCCGCCTGGACCACCCGAACATCGTGCCGGTCTACCGGCTCGGCGAGGGCGAGCACGGCCCCACCTACACGATGAAGCTCATCGAAGGGCGCACCCTGCGCCAGGTGATCAGTGACCTCCAGGAGCGGGTCGAAGCCGGCGAGCCGATTCCGCCGGAGTGGTCCCGGCGGGCCCGGCTCCACCACTTCCTCAAGGTGTGCGAGGCCATCGACTACGCCCACGACGAGGGCTTCATCCACCGGGACCTCAAGCCACCGAACATCATGATCGGGCCCCACAACGAGGTCTACGTGATGGACTGGGGCATCGCCAAGGCCGTGGGTGGGCCGCCGGACGAGCCCGCCGAGGCCCAGGCCGCGGCCGATGGCGAGCCCGAGCTGCTGGCCGAGGAGACCCGGGACGGGGTCGTGCTGGGCTCGCCGGCCTACATGTCCCCCGAGCAGGCCCACGGCCGCCAGGACGAGCTCGGCCCCCGGTCCGACCAGTACACCCTGGGCCTGATCCTGCACGAGCTGGTGGGGCTGAGGCGGGCGATCCCGGGCAAGCGGGCCCGTCACGTGCTCAAGGCGGCCCGGGCCGGCAAGGTCGACCCCTGCCTGGCGGCCGGGGGTGAAGATCCGGTGCCCCGTGAGCTCAAGGCGATCATCGCGCGGGCGACGGCCACGGTGTCCGAGGGCCGCTACCGCAGCGTGGGTGCGCTGGCCGAGGACCTGCGCCGCCACATGGCCGACGAGGCGGTGTTCGCCGCCCCGGACAACCGCATCCAGGCCCTGGAGCGCTGGCTCGCTCACCACAAGCAGGCCGCCCTGCTGACCATCGCTGCCCTGCTGCTGGCGGTGCTCGGGTCCACCACCGCGCTGAGCCTGCGCAACCAGGCCCTCCAGCGAGAGGCGGCGGCCCGGGAGGCCGCGCTGCAGTCCGTGATCGCCCGGGTCGCCTCCCAGGGCCAGCAGCTCGAGGAGGAGTTCCTCAGCGTCGCGGGCCTGGTCCAGGGGCTCGCCGCCGCCGCGGAGCAGCTGCTGGTGCAGGGGCGGTCCGAGGAGGCCACGCTCTACTTCGAGCCGGACTTCGACGACCCGGCGCGGGCCCCGCCAGACCTGGGTCACAGCCCTCGCTACAGCCGCGAGCTCTCCCTCACCGAGCCGGTGTTCGTGCTGGCCCCCGGGGTGGAGCAAGCGGCGGTGACGCCCTTGCTGGCGCGCCTCTCGCCGATCCGGCACCACCTGCGCCGCACGATGCTGCGGAGCGGTGGCCCGGGTGCGCTGGAGCGGGACCCCGCGGTCCAGGACCGGATCCTCGGGGTCGACGGCGTGCCCCTGGTCTGGGCCTATGTGGGGCTGGAGGCCGGGGTGCACGTCAGCTTCCCGGGCAAGGCCGGGTACCCCGACGGCTACGACCCGCGGGTCCGCCCCTGGTACACCGGCACGGTGGACGCCACGGAGCCTCTGTGGGGCAATGCCTACATGGACGCCCTCGGCATGGGCCGGCTGCTGCCCTGCACGATGGCGATGCACGACCCGGCGGGCGAGCTGCTGGGCGTGGTCGGGGTGGAGCTCACCTTCGAGACCCTGCAGCAGACGGTGATGGACCTGCACGGCCTGCCGGGGGCCACAGCGGCCCACGTGCTCGACGCCCACGGCCGGGTCGTGATCTCCACCGCCCAGGGCCCGGTGGAGGTCGACGACAGCGGCGCCCTGGTGCTGCCGGTCTATCGGGACGCCGGCCTGGTCAGCGCCGTGATCAAGGGCGAGTCCGGCTCCCTGGAGCTCGGGGACGGCACGCTGGTGGTGTTCATCCGGCTGGCGATGCTCGACTGGACCTTCGCGGTGGAGGGCCCGGCGACGGGCCTGCTGGATGGACGATGAACGAGGTGTTGCGGGCCTGGACGGACCTTCGCGACCTGCCCTGCGAGGTGCTCGAGGGCGGGCTGATCAACGCCTCCTACCGGCTCGGGGATCCGCCGGTGGCCGTCGTCCAGCGGCTGCACCCCGTCTTCGCCCCCGAGGTGAACCAGGACATCGCGGCGATCACCGCCCACGTGGCCCGGCGGGGCCTGGTCACCCCGACTGTGTTGGCCACGGACGACGGCGCCCTGTGGGTCCTGGACCAGCAGGGGGCGTGCTGGCGGGCGCTGTCCTGGGTCCCCGGCGTCACCCACCACAAGCTGCGAGACCCGTCCCTGGCCTCCGAGGCCGGTGCGCTCGTCGCCCGGTGGCACCGGGCCGTCGACGACCTGGACCATGCCTTCGCCTTCGGCCGGGCGGGGGTCCACGACACCCCGGCACACCTGGCGCGGCTCCGAGGAGCGGTCGCCGAGTGCGGGGGCCACCGGCTCCACGGCGAGGTCGCGGCCCTCACCGACGAAGTCCTCGGCCGCTTCGAGACCTGGCAGGGCCGGCTCCAAGGCCCGGAGCGGCTGACTCACGGAGATCTCAAGATCTCGAACCTGCGCTTCACCGACGACGGCCGGGGTCTGTGCCTGCTCGACCTGGACACCATGGGGCGGCTGTCGCTGGACGTGGAGCTGGGCGATGCCTGGCGGAGCTGGTGCAACCCGGCCAGCGAAGACGCCCGGGAGACGGTCTTCGACCTGGGTCTCTTCGAGGCCTCGGCCCGGGGGTACCTGGCCGAGCAGCCCCTGCCTGCGGAGGAGCGGGAGGCGCTGCCCGGCGGCATCGAGCGCATCTGCCTGGAGCTGTCGGCCCGCTTCGCCGCCGACGCGCTGCGGGAGGCCTACTTCGGCTGGGACCCTGCTGTGGCGCCCACCCGAGGGGACCACAACCTGCTCCGCGCTCGCGGGCAGCTGGCCCTGGCGCGGTCGGTGCGGGCGCAGCGCTCGTCGCTGGAGAGGGTGCTGCGGGAAGCCGGGTGAGCCGGGCCGCCGAGGGGGTGGTCTACACCCCGTCGCCCCTGGTGGACCTGCTGGCCGAGGAGGCCCTGGCCGGGCTCGCGGACCCCTGGGTCCTGGACCCCGCGTGCGGCGAGGGTGCGCTGCTGGCGGGGGTGCTCGCACGGGGCGTCCGCCCGGCCCGGGTGGTCGGTGTGGACCCCGACACCCAGGCTCTGGCGGTGGCTCGGGCGCACCTGGGGCACGAGGTGCACCTGCACGCCGGGGACGGCCTGGCCGAGGACCTGGTCGCCGGCTGGGCGCCCGTCGGGGCCCAGGGAGGCTTCGACGCGATCATCGCCAACCCGCCCTATGTGCGCCAGGAGCGCCTCGGTCGGCGCTTCACGGGTACCGCGGACCTCTACGTCCGGTTCATGGAGCAGGCTCTGCGCTGCCTGCGGCCCGGTGGCCGCCTGGCGGCCGTGGTGCCGAACAAGTGGCTCCGCGTGCGCTACGGCGCGGGCCTGCGAGCGCTGCTGGCCCGGGAGGCGACCCTGGAGCGCCTCGTCGACTTCGGCCATGCCCCGCTGTTCAAGGGCGCCGACGCCTTCCCGTGCGTGGTCGTGCTGCGGCGGGTCCGGGCTCCCGGCGGCCACCGGGTCCAGGTCAGCGCCGTGCCGAAGGGCGGAGAGGGCAGCCTGCTCCGCCAGGTGCGCGCCTGCGCCCATCCGGTTCCGCAAGCCCGGTGGGATCGGGCCCCGTGGCGCCTGGAGCCCGAGTCCCTGGCGGGGGTGCTGGGTCGGCTCGAGGACCGCGGCACGCCCCTGGTCGAGGTGCTGGGCGAGCCCCTGCGCCGCGGGGTGCTCACAGGCCTCAACGCGGCCTTCGTGGTGGACCGGGCCACCCGCGACGCCCTGGTCGCCGCCGACCCTCGCTCCGCCGAGCGCCTGCACCCGGTGGCCCGGGGGCGGGACCTGGGCCGCTGGCGGATCGCAGCCCCGGAGCACTTCCTGATCGACGCCCGTCGCGGCTGGAACGAGCGGGCCTTCCCGGCGCTGCGGGACCACCTCGCCGGCCACCGGGCCCGGCTGACGCCCAAGGCGCCCGGCGCCGCCGGGCCCGGGCGCAAGCCTGGCACCTACCGCTGGTGCGAGCTCCAGGACACCACCGCCTACTGGGACCTCTTCGCGCGGCCGAAGATCGTGCACGCGGACCTGGCCTGGCGTCCGGCCTTCGCCAGGGTCCCGGACCCGCTGGTGGTGCTCAACACCGCCTATGTCTGGCCGACCGAGGACCTCTGGGTGCTGGCGGTGGTCAACAGCCCGGTGCTGTGGACCTGGATGTGGCACCGGGCCACCCACGGCAAGGACGAGGCGCTGAGACTCATCCGCAGCTTCCTCGAGGGAGTGCCGATCCCGGACGCGCCCGCGGCGGTGCGGCGCTCGGTCGGGGACGCGGTGCTCGGGCTGTGCGAGGGGGCCGCGGGCGCAGAGGCCCAGCGCCTCGAGGAGCGCGTGACTGCCGGGGTCCTGGAGGCCTTCGGGCTGAGTGGGAGCGACCGCGCTCTGCTGATCGAGCACGCGCCGCTCCGCACCCCGGAGACCTGGCCGGGGTCCTGAACGCCGCCTGATCGGAGGGAACCGGTCTTGACGCTCCGTCTACCCCGCCCCAGGACCCCGCCGGGTAGCTGGGGCCCGGAAGACGGGGAGATGGCGATGATCGGCGTCCTGGTCCAGCTCCTGGCCTGCAGTCCGGCCCCCGAGGTCCTTCCGTGGCCTGCAGGGCCTGTCCAGGACACCGCTGCACCGCGGGACTCCGCCGACACCGGCGACACGACGGACTCCGACACCTCGGTCGACACCGGCTCACCCGCACCCGAAGGCCCGGCGCTCTACCCCGACGACCGCGTCCAGAGCCCGGTCACCGCCTGGGTTGCCGACGGCCTGAGGGACCTGGCCCGCACCGGCAGCGGCCAGCCCGACGTCTTCATGAAGGTCGGCGCCTCCAGCACCGTGAGCAGCAACACGCTCTACTGCTTCGCCGGCGACGACGTGGACCTGGACCTGTACTGGGACGCCCTGGAGGACGGCTGGCTGCACTACCTGGGCGGCGACGCGGCGGGCACCACGCCCTACGACCGGGACACCGAGGCCGCCGTGTCCGGCAAGACCGCGGCCTGGGCCATCGACGGCAGCCCCTCGCCGGTGGAGGAGGAGATCGCGGCCATCGACCCGAGCGTGGCGGTCATCCACTACGGCACCAACGACATGGGCATGGGGACCACCTACGAGTCCGCCCTGCCTGGCTTCTACGAGGCCTACACCACCCTCGTCGACGACCTGGTGGCCCAGGGCATCGTCCCGGTGCTCACCGGCATCTCCCACCGGGGGGACCGGGCCAGCGCGGACCTGTGGGCCGAGACCTACAACGCAGTGATCCGTGGGGTGGCCCAGGTGCGGCAGGTCCCGTTCATCGACCTGCACCTGGCCATGGACCCGCTGGAGGACCACGGGCTGGCCAGCGACGGCCTGCACCTCAACAGCTACAGCGGCGGCAACTGCGTGCTGACCCCGGAGGGGCTCGAGCACGGCTACCCGATGCGCAACCTCATCGTGCTCCAGGCCCTGGACCGGCTGGTCGCCGTGCTCTCCCAGGACGAGCCCGCCCTGGATCCGACCGGCGAGCTGCTCCAGGGTCGGGGCAGCTCCGGCGACCCCTTCGTGGCGCCGGGTCTGCCCTTCGCCGACGGCCGCGACACCCGGTCCTCACCCCACCGGACCTTCGATCGCTACAGCGGCTGCGACAGCGACGCCGACGAGTCCGGGCCCGAATTCACCTACACCCTCACCCTGGACCGCACCACAGCGCTGCGGGCCCTGGTCCAGGACGCCGGCGACACCGACATCGACGTGCACCTGCTCGACGAGACCGGGACCGAGGCCGGCTGCCTCGCCCGGGCCCACCGGACCCTCGAGGGCACCCTCGGTCCAGGCACCTACACCTTCGTGCTCGACACCTGGGTCGACGGCGACGGCGACGAGCGGTCCGGGGAGTACCTGTTCGTGCTGCAGGCGTGTGAGAGCGGGGACGCGGACTGCTCGGAGCGGCTGGACTAGTGTCCCGGATCCGGGACACTAGCCGTCCAGTGCGATCAACGACAGGTTCGCCAGCACCAGGCGCTCCTTGTCCTCGGACTCCTCGACCACCTGACGCACGGCTCGGTAGTACTGGCGCTGCAGCGTCTGGATGCGCTCGTAGTCGGCCTGGCTGACGGTGAAGAGGTTCCAGCTCACCAACCCGTCGGTGTCCTCCGCGATGCGATCCAGGGCCACACCTGCCCACCAGCGCTTCAGGTCCACCTTGCGGCCCGGGGTGCGGGTGTCGACGGACTGGACCTGGACCCACTCCCAGAGGCCGTCCTGCTGGCGCAGCTGGCCGGCCGCCGCGAGCAGCGCGATGGCCCGGGCCTCGATCTCCGGGTCCAGGCCGAGCCGGGCGGCGATCCAGCCCGGCTGGTGGGACCCGAGGGCCCGGTACTCCGCCAGCTCCGTCGCCAGCAGGATCGCGGGCGCCCAGGGCTGCTCCCGCACCAGGGCCCGCGCGGCCTGGAGCTGGGTCCAGGCCAACGCCACCGACGGCAGCTCCCCCGGGTCGGTGAACAGAGCCGCGAAGTCCAGCAGGCCACTGGTGCAGTACTGGACCAGGTCGAAGAAGTCCGGCAGCCGGGCCTCGGTCTCGCCCCGCAGCCAGCGGGCCACCGAGTGCCGGCTCACGCCCAGGTGGCGGGCGAGCTCGGCGGCCGAGCGCTGGCCCCGCAGATCCTGGAGGACCTGGGCGGCCCCGGCCAGGGTCCAGGGCTCGTCGCCGCCGCCTTGGCGCTCCGGCAAGAAGCGGTCGAGGGCGGCGATCACGTCCACCCCGGTGCGATGGGCCAGCCAGAAGAAGCTCTGGGGCGTGGGGCTGCGCCGGCCTGACTCCCACAGGTAGACCACGTTGGACCGATAGCGCAGGCGGCGACTCAGCGCGGTCTGGGAGCGGTGCGCCCGCAGGGCCCGCACCAGGTCGCGGGTCAGGGCGGCGTGGTCGATCATCGGCGGCGAGTCTACCGGGGCTGCAACACCGGCGGGCCTGGGGCATGATGCGCGGTGCAGGGAGTGGAGGAGCCGTGACCCCAAGGCACGGACGGTGGTGGCTGCTGATGGGGGCGGTGTCCCTGGCGGCCTGCGTGGGCGGCAACCTCGCGGACGAGGGCTTCGAGGGCCAGTTCGGCGAAGAGGACACCGGCTCGGTCGGCGACAGCGGGGGCTACGGGGGCTGGGGGTGCGAGCTCGCCTCCAGCACGCCGGTGGACCCGGACGATGAGACGGCGCTGGGCTTCTCAGCGCGAGAGGCCGCGGAGGTGATCATCCAGGGCTGGGTGCTGAACCCCACCTGGGTCGACGGCACCGAGGACCAGCTGGTCTACGCCGGCATCCTCCAGGACGGGGTGCACCACCAGACCCATGACGGGATCGACGAAGACGGCTCGCCCTGTGCCGACACGCTCCTGTTCTCCCTCGACCTGAACCTCGACACCCCGGACTCGGGTCGGATCGCCGCCAACGGGTCGGTCACCCTGGAGCTGAGCGAGATGGACGAGGTGGTCGCCGACTGGGTGGCGACCAGCTCCCTGGGCACCGTGCCGGTGGGCCACGTGAGCTCCACGTTCACCGGGCAGGCCAGCCACGGCACCCTCACGGATCCGGACGGGGCCGAGCTCGGGGCCTGGTAGTGGTGGGGCTGTCCGTCGGCGCGTTGGTCCTGGCCGGCTGCTTCGGGGGCGACTCCCCGCTGGGTGTGCCCTTCACCGAGGAGGGCGACGAGCCGGCGGGTGGGAACACCCAGGTCACGCCCACGGACACCGCCGACCCGTGCGAGCCCACGGAGATCGAGGCCCTGGAGCGCGACGAGGCCACCGAGCTCGGCTTCACCCCGGACGAGGTCATCGACCGCATCGCCCAGGGCTGGACCACGACCCTGGTCTGGACCGATGGCTCCTCCGAGCTCTTCTTCCTGGGCGGTGCCTATGTCGAGGGGACTGCGGCGCTCTGGCGCTTCGAGGACCCGCGCAGCTGCCCCGACGCGGTGGTCGTGGAGATGGACGTCTGGACCCAGACCCTCGAGAGCACCCGCGCCAACGTCGGCGCCACCCTGCCGATCGTGGTGCGCAGCCTGAGCAGCGTCGACGTGGCCTGGGAGGTCGACGACCCCACCGAGGACCTCGAGGTGGGCTTCGTGTCCGCTCGCTTCACGGCCAGTGCCACGAGCGGGAGCCTGCTGGATCCCGACGAGCGGTTGCTGGCGAGCTGGTAGGCGCTCAGGCAGGGCTGCCGCAGAGGGCCGCCTCGTGCCGATCCCGGCAGCGCCTCCACCCCCCCTCGTCGAAGTCCACCGCCTCCTTCCACAGCTGCTCCACCACCAGGCGCCCGTCGACCACTCGGGCCTCGACCCGGCCCACCAGCTGGCCCCGGTGGAGCAGGGGACAGACGTAGTACCCCCACTCCCGCTTGCTCGCGGGCTTGTAGACCTCCCACAGGTACCGGAAGCCGAAGGCCGCCTCGACCAGGGCCCGGTCCCAGAGCAGGGGGTCCAGGGGGCCCAGGATGCGCATGCGGTCGTCGGGATCAGGGGTCGACCGGTCGAGCAGGTCCGAGGGTCCCAGCCAGGTCCGGCGGGAGCCCGGCAGCTGCCACAGGGTGAAGTCCGGACCGGCCGCGAAGGCCGCGGTCTGGGCCTTGCGCCAGGGGCTCAGGATCGACCACTGGGGCCCGCCGGCGGTGCTCAGCAGGCCCGCCGCCTGCAACCGCTCCCGGGTGCCCCAGGCGGCGAAGCCCTCGGCGGGTGCCGGAGCGGCGGCGTGGTCTGGCAGGGCCCGGGCCGGCACGTCGTAGACCTTCGCTCGGCCGCGCCGGGCGGTCACGACCACCTCGCAGCGGATCCAGAGGATCTGCAGGGCCATGGTGGCCAGCTTGCTCGTGGACCTCCAGCCGTGCCAGTCGATGGGCTCCACCCGACCGCGATCGGACAGCGCCGACGCGGTGACAGGGCCCCGCTCCCGGACCTCGGCGAGCACGTCGTCCAGGGCGGCGGCCGGCACCCGCTCGTACCGCTCCGTCAGCCGCCACCAGGGGGTCTCCGCGGCCTGGTCCCGGTAGGCGGGGAAGGCCTCCGCAGGCACCAGGCAGCGCTCCTTGGCGAAGTGCTCGAAGGCCGCACCGGGCAGCAGGTGCCGGTACACGTCGCCCTTCTTCAGCTGAGGGATGCGGGCCAGGGCGACCAGGTCGGCGTTGGTCCCGATCCGGTCGAGGGGATCGAGCTGGATGCACCGGCGGGCCGCGAGCAGCGCCCGGACCCCGGCAGCGTCGGCGCTGTGGCGGTCCCGGTCGAGGCCGGTGTGGGCCACCAGGAAGCGCCGGGCCCGGTCGGGCGTCAGCGGGCGGGCGCTCACTGGGGCCGCGGGGCTTCGGCTGGGTGGGAGAAAGGCACGGTCAGGGACTCGCCCACCGGCGGCAGGTCGACCCGCACCAGCCCGTCGGGGGTCCACACCAGCCAGCGCCAGGCGTCGGAGTCCGGGTCGCTCTCGAAGGTGAAGGCCACTGAGGTCGGCCCGCGCTCGCCCACCGCCAGGACCTCGGCGGACAGCGGCCCGCGGACCAGGACCTCGCCCACGACCAGCGGGTGGTCGGGGCCGCGGAACATCGCCTCGAAGAGGCCCTGGCCCAGCTCCACGTCCACCACGTCGAGCCGCAGGTTCGCGGGCCCGGTGCGGGTGAAGACGTGGTCGTGCGGGGCGATGGACAGCACCCGCCAGCTCTCGGCCAGCACCCCCTGGTGCTTCCAGCGGATGAAGGGCAGGTAGAAGCCCACCTCGTAGGTGCTCGCGGCCAGCACCACGTGGTGCCGATCGGCCAGGGTCGCCTCGTCCAGCTCGGCGGCCAGGGCGGTCTCGTCGGCCCAGCGGCCCATGGCCATCAGCGTGACCTGGGTGACCACCAGGCCCAGAGGCATGACGATCAGGGTCAGGCCGGCGATGGGCAGCGCCCCCCACCGGATGCGCTGCGGAACGCTCAGGGTGTCCCGGGCGGTGACCAGGATCACCGCGAGCCACGCGGCGGTGCCGAGGGAGGTCGCCTGGAGCAGGCGATCACTGGGGAAGGTCGCCGTGGCGGGTAGCAGAGCGCCGAAGGCCCCGAGCAGGAGCCAGCGGCAGCTGCGCCGGGTCTCGCTGTCGAGGTGTCCCCAGGTCCAGCGGGACAGCCACAGGACCAGCCCACCGGCGCCCAGCCCCCAGGCCAGGGACAGCGGCAGGGTCTCCGGGTCCAGCGCCGGCAGCACGGCGGGGAAGCCGCCGAAGTCGGCGCCGGCGAAGATCAGGAGCTTCCGGGGCAGCTCCGCCAGCCAGCGGCCCGGGCTGGCGATGGGGTCGACGTAGATCCCGCTGGCCGCAGTGCCCAGGTCCATCGCCTTGTAGAGCGCCAGGTAGCCGACGGCGGTGGCGGCGGCGGGCAGGAGCTTCGGCAGGGAGCGCTGCTTCGCGCCGACCAGCTCGTAGGCGGCCACGTAGGCCAGGATGCCCAGGGCGGTCTCCCCGCCGAGCAGGCCGACGAAGTAGCCCAGCAGGGACAGCGGGAGCCCCGGGCCCCAGCCGTCTTCGCGCCAGCGCAGGTGGGCCCAGAGCCCCAGGGTGGCGGGCAGCATCGCGTTGAGGGCGTTGCGGTTGGCGAGCCAGGCGCCGGGCATGCCGTGGGAGGTGTCCAGGGCCCAGCAGAGCATCGCCAGCCCGGCGAGGGAGGCCGGCAGGGACCGCCGCAGGACCGCGGCCCCTGCGGCGACGAAGGCGCCGGCCCAGAGGATCTGGTGGGCGTGCCACGCCATCAGCTCTCGGCCGAAGAGCGCCTGGTCCAGGGCCAGGTGCCAGCTGGCGAAGGGTCGGAAGAACTGCATCTTCAGGCCCTCGGCGGTCCACCAGGGCAGGCCACCGCCGGCCAGCAGGCTCTCCTTGCCGGGGCCGTCGGCGGGGATGAAGGCGAAGAGGTTGCCCCAGGCCAGGTCCACGTCGATCGCGCCCGAGAGCAGGATGAGGATCTGGTGGTCGTCGAGCACGGCCCCGAGCCACAGGGACGGCAGCAGCAGGGCCGCCGTGATCAGGCCGGCCCGGATCGGGGTCACGGGGGGCACCCCAGGATCCAGCTCACCGGGATGCCGCGGTGGGTGGTGGTGCCGATGTCCCAGGCCCAGCCGGGGGCGTCCAGCGCCTGGGTGAAGGCCCGGAGCTCGGCCTCCGTGTAGGTGCGCAGGGTGCTGACCAGGCCGTCCCAGGTCATCGCGGCGGGCACGATGGGCACGGCGTAGGTCGCCGCCAGCCGGCGCCAGGAGAGCGGGCGGATGGTCGGTGTGATGGTCCAGACCGCCGCCGGGATCAGCGCCATCGAGGCCAGGGACGGCCAGCTGCGGCGGGTGGTCTCCAGGGCCAGGATCGGGTCGCCGGCGGCCACGGCGTCGGCCAGGACCGCCTGGACCTGGGCCGGGCGCAGGTGGTGCAGGCCGTCGAAGATCGTGCGCAGGCCCCGGAGCTCCCGAGGCACGGCGGTGGCGTCGACCGGGGCGTCGACCCAGCTGATGCGACCGCTCGACGCGGCGCTCAGCCGCTCCCAGGCCGCCAGGTGGGGGTGCAGGTCGGTCAGCACCGCGGTGCAGTCCTGGCCCCGGTCGGCCAGGTGGTCCAAGAGTGGCTGAACGGGCCCACCGGCGCCGGAGCACAGGTCCACCAGCTGGGTCAGGCCCGTGCGGGCCAGCACCTGCCCGACCCGATCCGCCACTGGTGCGGTCGTGTCGAAGAGGGCCTCGGCGGCCTGGATGTACTCGGTCTCCATGCGCCGCAGCCAGCCCGGACAGGCTGACAGATCCATGACCTCGAACAGGTGGATTCGCCGCACCCGGACCCCTATCCTCGGTGTCCGCTCGGAGGGTGGCGTGGCGACCGACCGCATCCAGACCTGGGACGACTTCTGGCCCTTCTACCTGGGAGAACACCGGGTGCCCCTGTGTCGGTGGCTGCACGTCACCGGCACCACCACCGGCGGCTTCCTCGCCCTGTTCGCGGTGGTGACCGGGACCTGGTGGCTGCTGCTGCCGGCGGTGGTCGTCGGCTACGCCTCCTCCTGGACCGGCCACTTCTTCGTCGAGGGCAACAAGCCCGCGAGCTTCCGCTACCCGCTGTGGTCCTTCCTGGCGGACTGGAAGATGCTCGCCCTGTTCTGGACCTTCCGGCTGGACCGGGAGGTGGTGCGGCTGTTCGGCGATCGCCACCCCAGCCTGGAGGACGTCGCCGCGGTCGTGTGACGCCTGCGGGGGCTGCTGAGCTACTCGGCGGGGGCCTCGGCCTCCTCTGCAGGCGCCGCGGTCTCCTCCGCAGGCGCCCCGCCATCTTCAGCGGGCGCGGATGTCGCCGTCAGGCGGTTGGCGGTCCGCGCCGACGGCGTCGCCAGCCCAGTCCCAGGATCGCCAGCCACAAGGCGGACTCTGGGGCAGTCTCACCGCACGCTCCTAGAAGCAGTGCTCCTGGCAGTCCGCAAACGTCCGCACGCAGCTCTCACCGGCGCTGGCCGCCGACAGCTCCGTCCACTGGTCGGCGTCCAGGTCGAACTCCCAGACGTCGTTGATCAGCCCGCAGTCGGTCTTGCCGCCGAACACGACGAGGCGGTTCCCGGCGCGGGCCGACACGTGCTGGTGGCGCCGCTCGGGGCTCGTGATGTCCACCTCTGTGAAGTCCGCCGGGAAGTCGCAGAAGCCGTTGCCCGCCGTGTCGAAGACGTCGCCGAGCACCACGTTCGACCAGCCACCACCACCCAGATCGAGGGCCCAGGTGTCGTTGGTGTTGCCCAGGGCGCCGTCGTCGTGACCGCCCCACATGATGAGCCGGTCGTTGTCGGCGTCGTGGATGAGCGACCCCGCCAGGCGACCCAGGGGATCCCCACCGGCCCGGCCGTCGTCGAGCTCGGTCCAGGACAGGTCGGACAGGTCCAGGGCCCAGGTGTCGGTGTGGAAGTCGCCGAGGAAGGCGCCCTCGTCGCCTCCGCCGTAGATGTAGAAGGTGCCGCCGTCCTCGCTCAGAGCGCCGGCGTGGAAGAGCTTGTCGTCCGGCCCCCCCGAGGTGCCGTGGTCGGTCCAGGTGAGGCTGGTCAGGTCGAGGGTCCAGAGGTCGTCCTCGGGGGAGTAGCTGGCACCCGAGGTCGAGGTGTTGCCGCCGAACAGGACCAGGGTGTCCCCGCTCACCGCCATCGCCCCGTTCACCCGCGACGAGGGACCGGTGTTCGGCACCAGCTCCTCCCAGGTCCGGTTGGCCAGATCCAGTGCCCACAGGTCGTTGTACAAGGTGTAGCTGCCGGAGTTTCCGTCGCGGTAGCGACCACCGAACAGCAGCATGCGATCCCGCGAGGCGTCGTGGGCCACCATGAAGCGACCCCGGGGGGACGGCCCCGAGGTGTCCATCGGCACGAAGGTCTCGCACTGGGGCACGTAGAGCCAGGTCTCGTCGCCGAACTCGGTGCGGGTCTGGCACTCCTCGGCCGGGGCCAGGTTGCCGCCAAAGAACACCAGGTGCCCCCGGGACGTGTCCCAGATCCCCTCGAGCTCACCAACCGGATTCGCCAGCTGGAGCTCGTACTGGGTGCAGTCTTCGGTGTAGGACCAACCGGTGTCGGTGGTGGCGCCGGTGTCGGTGCCGCCGCCGTTGCAGGCCAGGAGCGCGATGAGAAGCATGGATCCTCCAGGCCCGCCACCTAACCGAGCCTTGTTGTCTATCGCCACCGGCACGGTGCCCTACGCCACGGAGGGCATCGAGCCCAGCGCTGCGCGCTACGACGTCTTCGCCTTCCTCGACGACAACGCCACGGCGTCCGAGGCCAGCCCGGTGCCGGACATGGGCGACCTCGTCGCCATGGACGTCCTGGCCGAGCCTGCGGTCAGCATCAGCCACGTGGGCGAGGTGTCCCAGGACCTCGACCTGGACACGGTCATGCCGTTCTGAGCGATAAGATCGGGGGGATGTCTTCGCCCCCGAGCCGCCCCGATCACCTGCCTTCCGAGGTCTTCCACGACCTCAAGGGCGCTCTCCAGGCCCTGGTGGGTCGGCTGGATCTGTTGTTGATCAGGCCCGACCTGGGCCCCATCGCCCGGCTCGACGCCGAGAAGGCCCTGGCGGCGGCCCACGCTCTGAACGAGCTGCTCGAGACCCGCCGGGGCGACTGAACGCTCGTTGGCGCTCTACTCCCCCAGCGCCGGGCAGAACCGCGTGTTGTGGAACACGGCGCACCCGTCGATCCGGCTCGCCTGGTAGAGCACCGAGTCGTCGTCGGGGAGCTCGTAGCGCCAGACGACCTCGCCGCTGGGCCGGTCGACCTCCTGGATGCGCGAGACGTTGTCCGAAGGGGTCGGACAACAGGTGCAGTGGCCGATGCCCAGCAGCACCCGGTCGTCGCTGAGCTGGTCGATGTCGCCCCAGGCCTGCTCGTACCACTCGGGCTCGGTCCAGACCCAGCTGCGGGTGACGGTGCTGGCGTCGGTGTCGACCACGTACTCCGCCGCCCGCGCCTCGAGCCGGTCCCGCCCGTTGTCGTAGACCAGGAGCGTGTCTTCGGCGAGCACCTCGTTGCCGTGCTGGCACTGGGGCCAGTCGTCGACGGTCAGGGCAGCGCCGGTCTCGTCGACCAGGTCCCAGCCCTGGTTCGGCCCGATCACCCAGAGCACCTCGCCGGTGCCCGGGTCGAGCTTGGCGATGCGCTGGGCCCCGCAGATCGAGAGGTACCAGGCCCCGGCGGTGTCGCGGCTCACCCAGTTGGTGTTGAGGTTGTCCCCGGTCCGGCCCACGTCGAAGACCCGGAATCCCCCGGCGTCCACCGCGGTCTGGCTGAACCACTCCCGCACGATCGTGTCGGTCTCGGGGTCGTGCTCGATCAGGTGCACGCCCTCCCAGGACTCGCCGAGGTCGTTGTGGTCCTCGGCCTCGGCCACGCTGAGCATGTGACCGTCGGAGAGCTGCTCGCTGTAGTGGTGGAAGACGACGCCCCAGTCGGACGGTGTCTCGTAGAGCACCTCGCCGTCGAGGTCCGACAGCCGGGGGCCGGCGTTCTCGCCGGTGCCGCCAGCGGACATCACCACGCCGTCGCCCAGGTACTCGCCCACCACGCCCACGCCGAAGTCGCTGTCCAGACCGTCCCAGTACCAACGCACCCGGCCGTGAGGATCGACGATGACCAGGCGGTGGGCCTGCTCGCCGTCGCAGAAGCCCTTGTGGTTGTAGAGGGTGTAGGCGCCTGTCATCGCCAGGGTGTCCGAGGTGGTCACGGTGCCCTCGACCAGGTCGGCCGGCAGCGCGCCGGTGGTCACCTCGACCCCCGACCCCGCAGGACTCCCGTCGACCGAGGCCTCGCAGCGGTAGGTCTCCGAGGACAGCAGCCCGTGGAGGGTCCAGGTGTGTTCGGTGGCGGCGGTGAGCGCCTCGACCCGGTGCACGTCTGCGGACTCACCAGCCGCGGTGCAGGTGACCGCGGCAGGAGCGGCGGACTCCAGCGACAGCGCGACCGCCACCGCGGTCACCGGGTTGTCATCGGCTGTGAGCGTGAGGACCGCTACAACGGGATCGGTGTCGGTGGGTTCGGCCGAGTCCGTGGAGGGGGTGGCCGAGTCCGCCGTGCTGCTGTCCGTGGCGGTCACGGTGCTGTCGTCTGTACATGCCAGCACAAGGAGGATCGTGGTGGCCACGCCCATGTCTGCTCCGCTCCTGGGCCCTGCGGCCCGCATGATAGGCCGACCGGCACGGTTCGCAATGACCGGGTGGTGTCTCCCCGATTAGCTGAGGGCCATGCTCCTGGTCTTCGCCGTCGCCTGCGACCCCCCTCCCGAGGCCCCCGAGGAGCTCTCCGACCTCACGCTCTACCTCTACGAGCACTTCGAGTCCGAGGAGGGCGAGCTCGAGGCCGGCGCCCCCGTGATGCGCGAGTTCCTCCTCGACATCGATCCGGAGTGGGACGTCGAGGACCGGGCGGTCACCCTGCCCACCATGGCGGCGGAGAACCTGGGGGGCGCCCCGGCCACCCCCGGCGCCGACCCCGCGCTCCAGGTCCCGGTCGCGGTCATGTGGACCAGCCGCCAGGGGATCGAGCCGCACTTCGATCTGAACGTCGACCCCAACCAGGTCTGCATCGACAGCAGCTCCAGCGTGTACCACCGGCGGACCTTCCTCACCGATCCCGACTGCTTCGAAGACGCCTCCTGCAAGCGCCTGGAGACGGTCGCCGAGATCCGGCGGGAGGAGGCCATCGCGGACTTCTGGTACGACTACTACACCGACGTCCGACGGGTCGAGGTCGACGGCGAGGAGGTCGTGATCTCCCGGGGCTGGCTCCCGGAGTTCGCCTACAGCGATGGCGGCGAGGCCATCTTCCACCAGAGCTACATGCTCGACGTGCGCATGGCCCACCCGGACCAGCCCAGCCAGACCCTGCGCTTCTACGGGATCTGGTCCAGCCTGGACATGACCGGTGTGACCGACGACCTGTACAGCATCCTGATCCGCAACGGCATCCAGGACAGCTACGAGCTCGCCGACGACTTCCTGGACGGCATCCTGTGCGACAACGACCGGGACCACGAGCCGGAGCGACCAGACAGCGATTAGGGATCTGGCACCCCGGAGTGTCCATGTCCTCTCCCCACGTCCTCGTCCTCGCCGTGCTCGGCGGACTCCTGCTCGCGTCCCCGGCCCACGCCTTCAAGGCGAAGAAGGCCAGCAATGCGGAGCTGGTGAGCTGCCTGAGCGAGCAGCCCGACGACGTGAAGCGGGACTGCATGGACTACATCGAAGAGAGGATGGTCGAGGAGGCCGCCGACGCCCTGGTGGCGCTGTCCAGGGACGGCAGCAGCCGGGTGGTGCGTGCCGACGCGATCGGCACCCTGGAGAAGCTCCAGGTCCCCCAGGCGGTGCCCGCCGCCCTCGCGATGGCCGTGGACGACGTCGAGCCCACCAACCGCAGCAAGGCCCTCGTCGTGCTGCAGAAGCTGGCCAGCGAGGCCGAAGCCCAGGCGACGGTCATCGACCGCATGGCCAACGACTCGGATCCGGGGGTGCGGCGCAAGGCCCTGACCGTCGCGAAGAAGGTCAGCTGGTCGGGCATGGAGCAGGCGATGATCGATCACGGCCTGTCCGACGGCGATCCGCGGGTCAGGCGCGACGCGCTCTACGGGCTGATCGCCATCGAGTCCCGGCAGGCCCGTCCGGCGATCTACGCCGCCACGAAGGGCCTGCCCGAAGCCGAGCGGACCAGCGTGCTGCGGGTCTGGGCCAAGAACCCGCTGGCCCAGGATCTGCCCTTCCTCTACGAGTGCCTCGAAGACCCCGACGACGACGTCGCGGTCTACGCCGCCCGGGCCATCGCCGCACTGGGGGACCGGTCCCAGGTCGAGCCGCTGCGTGCAAAGGCCCGGGAGCTCGGCGGGTACCGCGAGGGCAAGATCATGGACGCCGCCGAGGACCTCGAGAAGGGCGAGTGATCTGAGCGCGGATCCTCCTCCGCCTTCGGAGCTGGGGGCATCGCGCCCAGACCGAGGTCACAGCCGACGAGAGGGGCGGAGACAGCGGGATCACCGATCCTGTGTCGTCCTCGGAGGACGACCTTCATGGGCGGGAAATGCCCGCCGGCACCGGCTACGGGGTCTCCATGAGCGGACTGCTGACCCTGTGGCTCCTGGGGTGCTCCTGCGACCTCCCGGTGGTGGGGGACCCCGTCGACGAGCTCGGCCTGGCACCCCCGGACGCCACGGAGACCAGCAAGGCGCTGAGCACGCCTCCGGCCCGCGAAGGCAACCGGGTCCAGCTCCTGACCAATGGCGAGGCGGCGTTCCAGGAGCGCCTGGACCTGTTGTGGCGAGCGGAGAGCTCGATCTATGTGCAGGCCCTGATCTGGAAGGCCGACAGCACCGGCCGGGCCCTCGCCGATGCGCTCATGCGGCGCAAGCACGACGACCCGCAGCTGGACATCAAGGTGATCGTCGACGCCTACGCCAACTTCCAGGACGTCGAGGCCCAGCTCATGTACCTGGACCTCCAGAACGCCGGCATCGAGGTCGAGGGCTTCGAGGCCTTCTACCTGCAGGTCCTCAACGAGCTGAACCTCAAGGACTGGACGGCCGCCAACAAGCGGCTCCACGAGAAGTACTGGGTCGTCGACGGCGAGGTCGCGGTGGTCGGCGGCATGAACCTGGCCGACGAGTACGCCCGCTGCACCGACGACCCGATGCTGCTGTGGCGGGACCAGGACGTGCGCCTGGAGGGCCCGGTGGCCCGGGACGTGGCCCATTGTCTTCCTGGACAACTTCGATCACCTGAAGCGGGTCAAGACCGCCAAGCCGGGCTTCGTGAACCCCGACGCCTACTGGGACCTCTGGCACAAGGCGCACCCGGCCGTGAAGCTGATGCGCAGGACCGTGAGGCTCGGTCGGAACGTGCGGCGCTGGCTGCGCGGTGGCGAGGGCAGCGAGGACGCGGTCTGCGACGGCGAAGCCGTGCCCACGGAGGTCCACGACGACGTCCAGGTCCAGCTCGTCCGCAGCCGACCCCGAGAGGGCGAGCGGCACATCCAGGATCTCTACCTGGCGCGGATCCTGGCGGCCCAGGACAGCGTGGTGATCGAGAACGCCTACTTCGTGCCGACCCCGGACCTGGTGGACGCCCTGGTCACGGCCGCTCGCCGGGGGGTTCGGGTCCAGGTCATCACCAACAGCCCCGAGACCAACGACATCCCGATGATCACCACCGTGGCCCGGTTCAAGTACCGGGCGCTGATCGACGCCGGGGTGGAGGTCTTCGAGTGGCACGGCGAGCGCTTCGGCGAGGGCACGCTGCACAGCAAGTTCGCCGTGTTCGACGACCAGGTGGCCGTCATCGGCTCCTACAACCTGGACCCCCGCAGCCTGTCGCTGAACTCCGAGGACGTGGTGGTGATCGAGGACACCAGGGTCGCCCGGGAGCTGGCGATCCAGGCCCGGACCCGGGACCTGCGCATGACCGCCCAGATCACCCGGGCGCAGGCCGTCGAGTGGGCGGATCCGCTGGGCCTGCCCCCGCCCGAGGAGAAGCTCCTGCCCTGGCAGGACCCGCGGTTCGATCCCAAGTCCATGGAGGTGCTGCTGCTGCGTCAGCTCGAGGGGAGCCTGTAGCCGGGACCTCCGAGCGCCCGCGAGAGGAGCTACGATGCCGCCACGGAGGACCCCATGCTCGCCCTGCTGACCGCGATCGCCACGCCCGTCTGGGCCTGTCCCACCGTCGCCACCGGCACGCCCTTCGGCGTGCCCTTCGACACGGCCCAGGTGGCCCTGGTCCGCCAGGAGACCCGCACGACCTTCACGGTCTCGATCAACCCCGAGGGGGACCCCCAGGACCTGGCCCTGGTGCTGCCGGTGCCCGAGCTGCTCCTGGAGTCGGACATCGCCGTGCTGGAGGCCGAGGTCTTCTCCCGGCTCGCTGGGTACACCGGCGTCCTGACCATGCCCGACGCGGGCTGCCAGTCCCCAACCACCACCGCGGACTCCCAGTCCGACGCCGGTGGCAGTGGAGGCGGCGCCGAGGCCGAGGCCGATGTCCAGGTCGAGGCCGAGTACCTGGTGGGCGGCTACGCGATCACCCTCCTGTCGGCTGCCGAGTCCGAGGCGCTGTTCACCTGGCTCACCGACAACGGCTACGAGCTGCCAGAGGCCGTCATCCCCGTGCTCGAGGAGCACATCGAGCAGGGCATGTACTTCATGGCCGCCCAGGTGGACGACAGCGCCGCCGCGGCCGACGGCTCCTTCCTCGCCCCGCTC
The DNA here is from genome assembly GCA_964344945.1 of uncultured Enterobacterales bacterium. Classification (GTDB taxonomy): domain Bacteria; phylum Myxococcota_A; class UBA796; order UBA796; family CAJQPC01; genus CAYFPX01. The sequence goes on along the minus strand of CAYFPX010000050.1, from coordinate 3,080 downwards.
CAGGTCTCCTACGACAGCGAGATCTTCAGCGTGCCGATCCGGCTGGCGGCCCTGTCCTCGCCGGGGGAGCAGGACATGATCATCTACGCGATCACGGGGACCAGCGACGGCCAGGGGCGCGTGGGCGTGGGCAACTACCCGGAGTTCGAGGTCCCGGACACGTGCATCTGGGGCGAGCAGGGGGTCGACGACTTCGCCGCCTTCTACGACACCCGCTACCGGCCGCCCTGGGCCGAGGCCGGCAGCGCGGCCTGGGCGGTGGAGTGGGCTGGCAGCTACGGCGACTGCTCCCCCTGCAGCGCGGTCAGCATCACCGACGAGGACCTGGTCGCGCTGGGCTTCGAGGGCAGCCCGGACGGACACTTCCTGACGCGGATCCGCCTGCGCTACACACCGGAGAGCGCGACCCAGGACCTGGTGCTCTACGAGAGCGGCCTGTTCGACAGCCTGGTCACCAGCTACGCCGACGCCAACGCCTCGAACGCCGAGTGCATCCCCGGGTGCCCGGACTCCCCGGGGGAGCGCTGGCTGGAGGCGAACGGGTACGACAGCGAGACCGACACCCAGACCGACACCGACACGCCGACCGACACCGGCCCTGGGACGGACACCGACCCCACCGACGTCGAGGATCCCGACGACGCTGCACCGGGTGCCGAGGATCCCAGCGACGACGACGGCCGGTTCGGGTGCAGCGCGGTTCCGGTTCCGCCGGTCGGCGCCTGGGTCCTGCTGGCCGGGCTGGTGGGGGTGGTGCGCCGCCGCGGCTGACCCCGGTCAGCGCCGCGGCGCTCGGTCCGAGATCTTCTGGTAGCGCTGGAAGGCCTCGCCGCCGTAGGCCTCGTGGTTGCGGTTCCAGTCGCTGATCACCCGTCCCCACGCCAGCCTGGTAGCCGGGGTCGGCGAGCGGCGGCCGGGCCTGGGGGTGCGACTCCTGGTGGACGGGGCGGTGGGAGTGCTGCGGCACGGGGGCACCTGGGTGGGAGGACCACCCACGATCAAGGGCGCCTCCGCCGGGGAGTTGTCGCCCCGGGTCGTTCCGCGGTCAGAACCGCCGCTCCACCGTCACCAGGAGCGTGAACGGGGTGCCCGCCGTGTAGTGGAGCGCCGGGCCCGCCACCGGGTCCTCGCCCTTCGAGAACCAGCTCTCATAGACGAATTCGCCGTCCCGCCACTCCGAGTTCAGCAGGTTCTGCACCGATGCCCCCAGGGTCCAGGGGCCCCGATCCGCGGTGGCGACCACGTCGACCATCAGGGTGCGTCGGCCGTCGAAGCCCTCGGGCAGCGTGCGTCGACCCATGACCCAGGTGCGCACGCCGCCGGACCAGGCGAAGCCGGCCCAGCTCAGCTCGTCCAGGTAGACCGCCGCCGCTCCGAGAAAGGTCGGCGCGTAGGGCACCGGGGTGCCGTCGGCCAGGAAGCGGGCGTCGGTGAAGCTCAGGTCGAATTGGAGCGCCAGCCAGGGCCGGGGCGACAGGTCGAACACCGCCTCGGCCCCGAGGCGGCGGGTCGAGCCGGCCAGGATCTCCCGGCCGGTCGCCGGGTCGAAGACCTGCTCGTCGGACACGCGGATCGCGTAGGCCGCGGCCTGCAGATCGAGGAACCAGGCGGGGCTCGCCCGCACCCCCAGCTCGCCGGCGTCCGCGGTCATCGACTCCTGGCCGACGGCCAGCGACCGAAAGGAACGGCCCCCGGCGGCGAAGATGGCCAGGGCGTTCACCGGCCTCACCGCCGCTGAGAGCTTGGGCTGCAGGACCAGCTCCTGGCTCCGGGAGAGCTCGTCGCGGCTGGTGTCCGCCAGCAGGTCCTGCTCCTTGAGCCAGGTCCAGTCGAGCCGAAGGCCGGGGGTGAGCTTCACCAGATCGGCGATGCCGAAGCGCATCGCGGTCCAGGTCGACAGGTCCAGCTGGTCGCCCCGGACCCGGTCCTCGAGCTGGACCACGTCACCTTCGGCGTCGATGGCCTCGCCGAATTGCTGGAAGGCGTCGTAGCGCAGCTCCGCCCCCCAGCTCCCGACGGAGTAGTCGCCCAGGAGCTCCCAGAGCTGGTGGCCTTCGGTGCGGAAGCCCAGGGTCAGGGCCTGGTGGGCCTGGGCTTCGCCGTCCCCCCGATCCGGGTTCTCCATGAAGCCGGTCCAGTTCTGCAGCAGCTGGAGCCAGCGACCGCCCACGTAGACCGTGGCGTCGCCGCGGAAGCTCTCGCCCTGGAGCCGGTAGCGACCGCCCAGCAGCACCCGGCGACTGGTGCCGCCCTGGCCCAGGTTGTAGCTGCCGTAGTGGTTCACCCGGCCGCTGGCGACGTCGTCCAGGCGCAGCGCGCCCGGGGCGTCCCAGGTGGCGTCGTAGCCGAGCAGGAAGGCCTGGAGGCGGCCGGGGCCGAAGGACCGACCGACGCCCGCCGCGAACCGGCTCTGCCGCCAGCCACGGTCGTCGGCCCAGTGCAGGCCCCGCTCGACTTCGGCCAGGGCGAAGGTGTGACTCGCGGCCCGCTCGGGCCGCCAGGCGATGACGGTGCTCAGGCCCAGATCCGTGACGGCGCCGGCCCGCAGGATCCAGCCCGGCTCCGCCAGGCCGAGGGAGTAGTCGGCGCTGCCCACCACCGCGAAATTGCCCCACTCGGCGCGGTCGTTGCCCTTGCGCAGGTCCAGCCGGGTCACCGCGTCGGCGGGGATCAGGTCCAGGTCCAGGTAGCCGTGGCCGTGGATGTTGCTGACCTCGTTGAGCGGCACCCCCTCGACGGTGACCAGCAGGTCCGAGCCATAGGCGTCGTCGAAGCCCCGGACCCAGGGCTTCACGCCGCCGGCGGGCGAGCCGTGGGTGGTCAGGTGGAGGCCCGGCATCGCTCGCAGCAGGTCGCCGGAGCTCCGGGCGGGGAAGCGCTCGACCCGGTCGGTGTCCAGGCGCCGATCCATGGCCGCCCGGGCGTCTTCGGGCTCCGCGACGACGATCTCCTCTTCGCCTTCGTCGGCGCCCTCGGGGGGCGCATCCTGGGCCCAGGCGGTGCTGAGCCAGACCGTCAGGAGCACGAGCGGGCCGCCAGGCGTGGCGAGGGCAAGCGAGTGTCCACGAACTTCTGAGACA
>CAYFPX010000049.1:40402-41415 GCA_964344945.1 uncultured Enterobacterales bacterium | reverse complement strand
GTCGGTCCGCCGTCGCCGCGACCTCGTCGTCGGGGGTCACCATCACGATGGTCCGGCCCTCGGCGTGCAGGGACCGGAAGAGCGCCAGGATCTCCGCGCCGGTCTTGCTGTCCAGGTTGCCCGTGGGCTCGTCGGCCAGGACGAGGCGAGGGTCGGTGGCCAGGGCTCGGGCGATGGCCACCCGCTGGCACTGGCCGCCGGACAGCTCGGGCGGGGTGTGGGCCACCCGGTCCCCCAGGCCGACCGCCGCGAGGGTCTCCCGCGCCCGCGCCAGGCGCTGGGGCTTGGACAGACCGGCGTAGCGCAGTGGGAGCGCGACGTTCTCGTCGGCCCGCAGGCGTGGCAGCAGGTTGAAGGCCTGGAAGACGAAGCCGATGCGCTGGTTGCGGACCCTGGCAAGACCTGCTTCGTCCAGCCCCTCCACCGCCTGGCCGTCCAGCAGGTACGAGCCCGAGGTGGGGGAGTCCAGGCAGCCGAGGATGCCCAGCAGGGTGGACTTGCCGGAGCCGCTGGAGCCGACCAGGGCCACGAACTCGCCCTCTTCGACCCGCAGGTCCACGCCGTCGAGGGCCCGGACCGTGCCTTCGCCCATGGGGTACTCCCGGACGAGGTCCCGGGCGTCGATGACGAGGTCGGAGGCCATGGGCGAGGGCTATCACGGGCTACCCTCCGGCCGTGGCGGTGCGGCGCGAGCGGTGGGATCTGGTCGTCGTCGGAGCGGGGGCCGCGGGGCTCTCGGCGGCCTCTGCAGCGGCCGACGCCGGACTGCGGGTCGTGGTGCTGTCCAAGGAGACCGCCGGGGTCGGCGACACCCAGATCGCCACCGGCATCGTGGCCGTGCCCCTCGATCCGGGGGATCGGTGTGCATTCGTGGAGGACGTGCTCGCCAGTGGCCTGGGGCTGGCGCAGCCGGCGCTGGTGCAGGCGCTCGCCGGGGGCGCCGAGCGGGCCCACCGCTGGCTGCAGGAGGCCGGCGCTCGGCCGGGTCGGGGGCCCGAGGGGGGCCTGGGGCG
>CAYFPX010000049.1:39780-40296 GCA_964344945.1 uncultured Enterobacterales bacterium | reverse complement strand
GGCGTCACGGGTGTGGTCGCCTGGGAGGCCGTGGCCGGGCGGGCCGTGGTGCTCGCGAGCCCGGCGGTGGTGCTCGCCACGGGAGGCGCCACCCACCTCTTCCACCCCCACGCCGACACCATGCGCTGCAACACGGGTGACGGCCTGGCGCTCGGGCTGTCCGCGGGTGCCGAGACGACGGACCTGGAGATGGTCCAGTTCACGCCCTTCGGCGTGGCGGCGCCGGTCTCGGCCGTCGGGCTTCCGCTCGGAGAGCCGACCCTGGCGGGGCCGCGCGGGCTGCTGCGGGATGGCCGGGGCGACGTCCTGCTGACCGAGGTGTCGTCCCGCACCCGGGCCGAGGTGGCCGGGGTCATCGCCGCCGCGGTGGCCAGCGGGTGCGGCAGCGCCGACGGCGGGGTCACCCTGGATCTGCGGCCCAACCGGGAGGTGCCGGGCTGGGCCGACGGCTTCCGGGCCCACTGGGGGCACGTGCTCGACCGGGTGCGTCGGACCCAGGGGCCGGCGGCCGCCCGC
>CAYFPX010000049.1:30605-39770 GCA_964344945.1 uncultured Enterobacterales bacterium | reverse complement strand
CGAGGTCGCCTGGTCGGTGCTGCCCACCGCCCACTACTGGATCGGAGGGCTGCGGGTGGACGAGGCGGGGCACACGAGGGTGCCCGGGCTCTACGCGGCGGGCCAGGTCGTGGGCGGGGTGCACGGGGCCAACCGGCTGGGGTCGACGTCGCTGCCGGGGGCGGTGGCGATGGGCCTGCGGGCGGGGGCGGCAGCGGCGGCGGAGGGCCGGGCCGGGGGCGAGCCGCCGCAGGACGCGGCCGGTCCCTGGCTCGACCTGCTCGGCCGCGGGGGGCGGGAGCACGCGGTGCCTCTCACCCGTGCGCTCCAGCGGCAGGCCTGGCGGGCCCTGGGGCCGGCTCGGACCCTGGCCGGGCTCCGCCGCTTCCAGGGCACCCTGCGCGGGCTCGCCGACGCCGCCCAGGATGTGGCGATCTCGGCCGAGCCCACCTGGAACACCGGTCTGCTGGCGCTCCTGGAGCTGCGCTCACTCCTGGTGGTCGCCGAGCGCACGGCCGCCGCGGCCCTCGCCCGGCCCGAGACCCTGGGCGCACACGTGGTGGTGGACCGGGACGACCCGGTGCCCGAGGTCGTGGCGGCCAGCCCCGGCGCCTTCTCCTTTGCCATCCAGCGCTCCCATGGCCGAGGCACCGCCCGGGTCACGGTGGACCTGCATCCCGGCGAGCCCCGGCCGGTGGTGCTCGACGCGCTGCTGGCGGTCCAGGAGCGGCAGCTGCCCGAGCTCGCCCTGCGCTGGGGCTGTCGGAACCAGCGCTGTGGGACCTGCACGGTGAGCGTCGACGGCAGGCCGCGGCTGGCTTGTCGGGACCGCCTGAGGCCGGGCAGCGTGGTCGGGCCCCTGGCCGGCCTGCCGGTGGCGAGGGACCTGGTGGTGGAGCGGCCCGCGCCGCCGGTGGCGCCCCCGGTGGGCCTGCCGGCGGGACAGACCCGCGCGAGTCCCTCCGAGGCCTGGGTCTCCCTGGATCGCTGCATCACCTGCTTCGCCTGTGTGGACGGCTGCCCCGCCCACGGGGCCGGGGCCGGCAGCCCGGTCGCCTTCCTCCGCCTCCAGCAGATCCGTGTCGACGGCGAAGCAACGCCGGCCGACGGGACGTCCGCGGTCGCTGGCGCCGTCTCCCTCGGCCTGGTGGACCACTGCGGGCCCTGCAGGGGTTGCCGCTGCGGCATCGGCATCCGGCTGGTGCCCGAGGTGATCGACCCCTTGCTGGCGGCCGCCGAGGGAGGGTAGGGGACAGCGTGCTCGCGCTCTCACTGCTGCTGTCGACGTCCTGGGGATCCCAGCTCACCCTCGAGCAGGCCCTGGACCTCGCCCTCACCGACAACCTGGAGCTTCAGCAGGCCCGGCTGGAGCTGGAGCGAGCCGAGCAGTCCCTGGTCCTCGCACGGGGGGCCTACGACCCGGGCCTGGGGGCCGGCTACGACTGGGGGCGCGACGTCTCGCCCTCCAACAGCACCCTCGAGAACGACGTGGTCTCGAGCACATCCTCGGGCTGGCAGGTGGGTCTCGACCAGGAGCTGCCGGGCGGGGGCAGCGCTTCGCTGAGCTGGCGGGAGAGCCAGTCCAGCAGCGACTCCGCCCAGGCGGTGGACGCGGTGAGCACCTCCACCTGGGCCGGGGTGTCCCTGTCCCAGCCCCTGCTGGCGGGGGCCGGTCCCGCGTCCTGGTCCGGGCTGACCCGGGCCCGGCTGGGGCTGGATCGCGAGCTGCTCGACTGGCGGCGGGCCCAGGAGGATCTGATCGTCGACGTGGCCCGGGCCTACTGGGGCCTGGTCTCCAGCATCCAGGGCCTGGCGCTCGCCCGGCGGTCCGTCGAGATCGCCCGGACCCAGCTCGAGGACACCCAGGAGCGCCTGGACGAGGGCTTCGCCGGGTCGGGGGACGTCCTCCAGGTCCAGCGGGCCCTCGGGGTGGCCCAGCAGGCCGAGGTGGTCGCCGAGGCCGACGTAGAGTCCGACCGGGCGCGGCTGGGGCGGCTCCTCGGACTCGACCTGGCCGAGACCCTGGAGCTGGTCCCGACGGACCGGCCGGTGGTGCCCAGCGGGGATCCCGAGGTGGCGGCTTCGCTCTCGGCCGCCCGCGCCCGCAACGTGCCCTGGCTGCGGGCGGAGCTCTCGGCCCTGGAGGCCCGGCTCGACCGCCAGGTGGCGGTGAACGGTGCCCTGCCCGACCTGGACCTGGTCGGCGCGGTCGGCTTCTCCGGCAACGCCTCGGACCCGGCCGAGTCCCGGGACCAGGTCACCGGCCTGCTCTACCCGAGCTGGGCGGTGGGGGTGGACCTGAGCGTGCCCCTGCCGGCCCGTAGCAACCGGGCGACCGCCAGCCGGGCGCGGCTGGCCGAGGAGAGCGCCCTCTTGGGGCGCGAGGCCGCCGAGCAGGACCTGATCCTCAGCGTGGAGAACGCGGTCCGTGCCGTGCGCCGGGACCGCTCCCGGGTGGCGCTGGCCGAGCAGACCGTCGAGGCGGCCCGGGCCGCTCTGGCCGCCGACCAGGAGCTGCTCCAGGAGGGCAAGGGCTCCACCCGCGACGCCATCCGCTCCCTGGAGAACCTCGACGCCGCCCAGCTGGAGCGGCTGCGGGCGCAGATCGACCTGCAGACCTCGCTGCTGGAGCTGAGGCGGATCGAGGGGGCGCTGGTGGAGTAGCCGGGCTCACCCCGCCCTGATCGCCAGCACCGGCGGCAACCTCGCCGCCCGCTGGGCCGGCAGCAGCCCGAAGATCACCCCCTCCGCCATGCTGAGCACCGCCGCCAGCACCACCGCCCAGATCGGCACCGCCGTGGTCCACCCGGTGAACGCCGCCACCCCCGCTGAGATGCCGTAGCCAGCCGCGACCCCAAGCACGCCGCCCACCAGGCTGATCAGGCTCGCTTCGCTCAGGAAGAGCATGCGGATGTCCCAGGGCGTGGCCCCGACCGCCAGGCGGATGCCGATCTCCCGGGTCCGCTCCAGCACGCTCGCCAGCATGATGTTCATGATGCCGATGCCGCCGATCAACAGCGAGATCCCGGCGATCAGGCCCATCACCAGGTTGAAGATGCGCTGCTGCTCCTGGGACTGGGTCAAGAGCTCGATGGGCACGGTCCAGCTGGTGTCCGGCTGGTCCCGGTGCAGTCGGTCGATGATCTTCCGCGCCAGCATCGAGTGGCCGACCACCTGACTCGGCGACGCCACCGAGACCTGGATCTCCGAGAGCTCCGCCAGTTCCTTCCACCGCTTGAAGCGCTGGCTGGCCGTGGACAGCGGCAGGATGACGTCGCGGTTGCGGTCCCGGAGCTCGATGCCCTCGACCGTGGCCTCGCCCTCGGCCCCGGAGCCGTCGGTGACCACGCCGACCACCGTGACCCACACGCTGCCCAGCCGCACCCGCTCGCCCACCACGTCCTGGCGGCTGAAGAGGTCCTGGGCCACACCCCGCCCGACCAGGGCCACCTGGGCCACCCCGCGCTCGTCGAGCTCGGTCAGCCGCCGGCCTCTCAGCAGCACCAGGTTGGTGCTGGCCAGGTACTCGGGCTCCGCGCCCATCAGGTAGATCCGCGCCCCGTCCGGCGGCCGGGGCACCACGTCCCGCAGGCGCACCTCGACCATGCCGCCCACGTGCTCGGCGTCGGGCAGCGCCGCCCGCAGGGCCTTCACGTCCCTCGACGAGAGCCCCTCGCTCTTGCGCAGGATCTCCTTCTTGACGTTGTCGTCCTCGTCGTCGAGGTCCCGGGCCTGGATCTGGAAGTTCAGGATGCCCAGCTGGGCGATCATGCGCTCCTGCTCGCGCTTGGCACCCTCGCCGATGCTGAGGATGCCGATGATCGCGGCCACACCGAACAGGATGCCCAGGGTCGACAGCAGCGAGCGCACCCGGTGGGCCATCAGCCCGTCGAGGCCTTCGAGGGCCAGGTCCCGCAGGGTGCTGAGCATCAGGGCGGTCCGGCGACGGCCGCCCCTGCGCCTCCTGTGCCCTCGCCCGGCTTGCCCGCGTCCTGGAGCTCCTCGGGGTCGAGCAGGGCGACCACCTGGCCCTCGACCAGCCCCGTGGTGATGACCACGTGGGTGTCGTTGGCGGCGCCCAGTTCGACCCCTTGACGCCGCCAGCCCCGGCCGTCCTGGACCTGGACGGTGTGGGCGCCCGCCTCGTCGGTGAAGACGGCCTCGAGGGGAATGCTCAGCACGTCCGGCACGGTCTCGAGCAGGACCTCGGCCCGCACGGTCATGCCGGGCTTCATGAACTCCTCGGTCTGGCCCAGGCTGACCGTGACCTCGAGGTGCTTCACGTCGCTGTTGCGGTCCTTCTCCACGGCCAGGTCCGCCACCCGGGTCACGCTGCCGGGCAGCGGGGGGTCGGGGAAGGCGTCGATCACGACCGTCACGCTCATGTCCTGGGCGATCTTGCCGGCGTCGACCTCGTGGACCCAGGCCTCGACCTCCATCTCCGCGAGATCCGGCAGCTCGATGATGTTGGCGCCGCTCCAGACCGAGTCGCCGGCCACCACCGGCCCGCGAGAGCCGCCCTTCCAGATCCGGGGCTTGATCACGAGTCCCGCGGCGGGGGCGTAGACCTTGGTGTTGTCGAGCCGGCGCTTGGCGGCGTCGACCTTGGCCTGCTCCCGCTGGGCCTCGAGGTTGAGCAGGTGCAGCTCGGCCTCGCCCTCGAGCCGGGCGGACTCCAGGTTGGCCTGGGCCGTCGCGACCTGGAGCTCGGACTCCTGCACGTCGATGCGGGCGCTCTCCCGCTCCACCCGGGGCACGGTCTCGGACTCCGTCACCCGCATCTGGGCCCGCTCCAGGGAGAGCTGGGAGCGGGTGACGGCGTTCTCGAGGTCCTTGAGCCGCACCTTGAGCTGGGCGCGCTTCTGCTGGTTCTTGGTGGTCGCGATCTCCCAGCTCGTGCGGCTGGAGACCAGGTCCGTGACCAGCTCGGTGTCGTCGAAGGTGACCATCAGGTCGCCCTCGGCCACCCGGGCGCCCTCGTCGACGATCCAGGTGACCTTGGCCTGGCGCCGCAGGTCCGGCACCGAGATGGACATGGACTCGGTGGCCTTGAGCTCACCGGGGATGTCCAGGGTGACCTGGAACTCCTCCTGGGTGACGACGGCGGTCGGGATCTCGAGCTCCGGAGACCCGGAGCACGCCAGCACCAGCCAGGGAAGGAGGCCGCCCACCACGGAACGTTAGCCCGCAGGGGGCGTCGAAGCGTCCCCTTGCAGCGTGAGCCCGAACACCCGGGCGGCGTTCTCCCCCAGGAACAGCCGCAGCGCCTCGTCGTCGAGGCCCAGATCCGCGACCTGGAGGAGCGCCGCGCCGGGCTGGAACATGGGGTAGTTGCTGCCGAAGAGCACCTTGTGTCGTCCGTGCCCCCGCAGGAAGCGGACCAGGCTCTCGGGGTAGCGGCTGGGCTTGTAGGCGCTCGTGTCGATGTAGACGTTCGGGTACTTGGTGGCGAGCGCGATCATCTCGTCGGTCCACGGGTAGCCGATGTGGCCGCCCACGATGACCAGCTCGGGGAAGTCCAGGGCCACGTGGTCCAGGTAGGGGATCGGGCGGCCGGGCTCGCTCGGCCGCAGGGGCCCGGCGTGGCCCACCTGCAGGCAGAAGGGCACGCCGAGGGCCACGCAGGCGGCGTAGAGCGGGTAGTACCAGCGGTGATCGGGGGGCTTCTCCCACAGCCAGGGCAGGACCCGCAGCCCGACGAAGCCCAGCTCGGTCACGCAGCGGTGCAGCTCGGCGACGGCGGCCATCGGCCGGCGGAGGTCCACGCTGGCCACCCCGGCGAAGAGCCCCGGGTGCTCGGCGACCATCGCCGCGACCTCGTCGTTGGTGATCATCGGGCCGTCGGGGCCCCACCACGCGCTGAGCAGGGCCCGCTGGACACTCGCGGACTCCATCGACGCCGCCGTGAGCATCGTCGGGACGTGGTCCGGCACCTGCGCCAGCCCCATCCACCGGAGCAGAGTGGCGAACATCTCGTGGCGCAGGAAGTCTGGCGTCGGGTGCTGGATCCAGGCGTCGACCACCGGCGGCAGGGACATCAGCCCTCCCGGGCGGCGAGGATCTGGCGGTCGATCTCCGGGATGCGGGCGGCCTGGGCCTCCCAGAAGGCCGGATCCCGCAGGGCGTCGAGGTCCTCGATCGTGCGCTGCTGCTGCTCCACCCAGGTGTAGTACTTCTGGTTGTGCCAGCGCTCCCGGTGGTAGGCGGTGCCCTCCTGGCACCAGTCGGTGCCGACGCTCTGCAGGGCGCCGAGCCGGCGCAGGGCGACCTCGCGGGTCTGGGGACCGACCCGGGCGTCCAGGTCCCGCAGGACCGAGGGGTAGCGGTCGAAGCCGTCGGTGGCGACGGTGACGATCAGGTCGTCCCGGCCCAGCTGCAGGGCCTTGGCGGTCTTGATGGCGCCGAGCAGGTTGCAGAGCCCGGAGACCCCCAGGTTGCCCTTCCAGGCCGCGACCTCGGCGGCGGCCAGGCCGAGCTCCTCGGCCACCACGTCGGCGCCCTCCTGGAGCAGCTGCAGCCCGGTGACGCAGGCGTGGTCGTCGATGCAGCAGAGCAGGTCCATGTTCATCACGTTGTGGACCCAGGTGACGTGCTTGTCGCCGATGCCTTCGATGCGGTGGCCGCCGTAGCCGGCGTTGTAGAGCGTGGGGCACTGGACCGGCTCCAGGCCCACGATGGCGGTGCCCTGGGCGGCCTTGAGGTGGTCGCCCGCGGCGATGGTGCCGCCGGAGCCCATGGCGGAGACGAAGGCGGCGACGCGGCCGTGGCCCAGGTCCGCGGCCAGCTGTTCCACCGCGGGACCGGTGACCCCCCGGTGGAAGCGGTAGTTGCCCATGGCCTCGAACTGGTTGAGCACGCGGATCTCGGGGCGCTGCTTGAGGCGCCAGACCTCGTCGTAGATCTCCTTGACGTTGGACTCGCAGCCCGGGGTCGCGATGACCTCGGCGCCGAAGCCGCGGATCATCTCGAAGCGCTCGGCGCTCATCTCCTCGGGCAGCACCACCGTCGAGCGGTAGCCCATGCGGGGACCGACCCAGCTGCCGCCGATGCCGTAGTTGCCGGTGCTCGGGAAGACCAGGGTGTGCTCCCCGGGGGTCAAGAGCCCGCTGAGCTGGTCCTCGATGACGCAGCAGTACGCCGCGCCGACCTTGTGCGCGCCGGTGGGGAAGCCGTTGCCCAGCAGCAGGGCGATGGGGGCGTCGACGCCGGTGAGGGCCGGCGGCACGACCCAGGCGCGGACCTGGCCGTCGTCGCCCACCCAGCGGATGTCGTGGAGCTTGATGGGGTCGAGCAGGTCGGCTTCCCGCACGGCGCGGCGGAAGCCCGTGTCCCGCAGGGAGGGGTCGCGCATCTCGGCGTAGGTGGGGCCCAGGATCATGGGGTCTCCGTCGATCGATGACGGGGAGGAGAACACGGACCGCTGCGGGGTGCCAGCCGGGTCGACTTAGGATGGCCCCATGCTGGCCCTGACGCTGCGGTGCACCGTGTGCGGCACCGAGACCGACGACCCGACCACGCAGACCTGCCCGGCCTGTGGTCCCTGGGGCATCCTGGAGGTGACCCGCGAGCTCTCCCGCCCCACCGAGGGGCCTGGGGGGGGCATCCGGCGCTTCCTGCCCCTGCTGCCGATCCCGGGGGACCACCTGCTGCCCTTGCCGCCGGTGGGGGACACCCCGCTCGTGGAGGCGCCTCGGCTGGCCCGGGAGCTGGGCCTCGATCGACTCCGCCTCAAGGACGACGGCCGCAACCCGTCGGGCAGCCTCAAGGACCGGGCGAGCTGGGTCGGAGCGGTGCTCGCCAACGGCCGCACGGCGGCCTGTGCCTCCACCGGCAATGCCGCGTCCTCCCTGGCAGCGATGTGCGCCGCCCTGGGCACACCGGCGGTGATCTTCGTGCCCGCCCGGGCGCCCGCGCCCAAGGTGGCCCAGCTCCAGGTCTTCGGGGCGAAGGTCTTCCGGGTCCAGGGCAGCTACGACCAGGCCTACGACCTGTGCGCCGCGGCCATCGCCCGCTTCGGCTGGTACGACCGCAACGCCGCGGTGAACCCGATGCTCGTGGAGGGCAAGAAGACCTGTGGCCTGGAGCTCGGCGAGGCAGAGCCCGCCGACTGGGTGGCCGTGAGCGTGGGCGACGGCTGCACGATCGCGGGGATCTGGAAGGGGCTCAGGGAGATGTACCACCTGGGGGTGCTGGACCGGCTGCCCCGGCTGCTCGGCGTCCAGGCCGAGCGCTCGCCGGCGGTGTACGAGGAGTGGCTGGCCGGGGGTGACACCGGGCCCGCGCGGGCGCCGAAGGAGGCCATCGCCGACACCCTGGCCGACTCGATCTCGGTCGGCGTGCCGCGCAACTGGCGCCGGGCCGTGATGGCGGTCCGGGAGAGCGGCGGCGAGATGATCCTGGTGAGCGACGACGAGATCGACGCCGCCATGCGCGACACCGCCCGGCTCGGCGGGGTCTATGGTGAGCCCGCGGGTGTCACGGCGGTGGCCGGTCTGCGCAAGGCCCACCTGGGCGGCAGCGCGATCGCGGTGGTGACGGGCAGCGGTCTGAAGGACGTGGTCGGAGCGCAGCGTTCCGGCGGGGACCCCATCGACGTGCCTGCGGCGACGCCGGCCACTCTCGCTGCTTGCCTGGATCACCTGGGTTGACCCGCCCTCGCTTGGCCTCCGCCCGGAGGCCTGCGCGACCATCGGGTCAACCCAGGTGACCCAGGCGATGAGTCGCTGGCGGCGGTCGAGGCGCACTTGCCTCAGGAGCGCCCTCGGTAGCGGCGCCAGCTCGGGAGGTGGCGCAGGTCGCGCTCGTCCAGGGCGGCGAAGCGGGGATCGCCACAGACTCGCTGGACCAGGCGGACGGCGGGGGAGCGGCTGCAGGGGGCTCGGTAGAGGGTCGCCCGGCCCACGCCGGCCTGGAGGGCCAGAGCGCTGATCGAGCCATCGGAGAGGGCGCGGATCGCCTGGAGCCAGAGGCGGCGGGCCTCGCCACGGCGCAGCAGCTCGCTTCCGGTCACTCGGGCGAGGGCTCCGACGGCTTCGGCCAGGGTGGACGGGTCGTGGTCTCCAGTGCCCAGGGGAAGCGGGGTCCCGTCGATGGCGACGGTGGGGTCACCGGAGACGTACGCGTGGAATCCGGAGGGGTCCGCCGCCGGTGAGAGCCGGCGGGGCCAGACCAGGCACAGGTGGTCCC